>NZ_DASRVN010000549.1:0-3619 GCF_035655035.1 Kribbella sp.
AAGGCGTTCGCGGGCGACCAGGCGTTCGCCGCGCAGACGTACGTCGCGGTCGAGCCGGACGGGCTGGACCCGTGCGACCTGCGGCTGCAGAAGGGCGACGCGGCGGTCCGCGAGCTGATCGGGCGGCGCGTCCCGCTGTACCGGTTCGTGCTCGGGAACGTGCTGACGAAGTACGACCTGGACCGCGCGGACACCCGGATCGACGCGCTCCGCGAAGCGGCCCGGCTGGTGATCAGCATCCGGGACCGGTCGAAGGTGGACGCGTTCACCCGCGAGCTGGCCGGGCAGCTGGGCATGGAGGTCGACCAGGTCCGGTCCGAGGTCTACCGCGCCGCCTCGCGAGGTGTGGCACCGCAGCAGCAACAACAGCACCAGCAGCGGCACGAGTCGGCCGCCGCCGAGGCCAAGCCCGTGCAGCGGACCGACATCCCGTCGCCCCGGGACCAGCGGTTCGTGATCGAGTGGGACGTGCTGAAGGTCGCGATGCAGTTCCCGGCGCTGGTCGGGTCCGCGTTCGACGAGCTCGACGACCACGACTTCACGCATCCGTGGCTGGCCGCGGTCCGGGCCGGGATGGCGAAGGCCGGCGGCCCGGCCGTGGCGCCGCCCGGCGAGGCCTGGGTGGTCGCGGTCCGCGATGCCATCGGCAACGATCCGGCCGCGGCGGTGGTCGGCGCGCTGGCGGTCGACCCGCTGCGCCTCGGCCGCGATCCCGACGAGCAGTACGCGCACGCGCTGCTCGCCCGGCTCCAGGAGCTGACCTGCGCGCGCCGGATCGCCGACCTGAAGTCCAAGCTCCAGCGCACCAACCCGATCGACCGCGCCGACGAGTACAACCGGATGTTCGGCGAACTCATCGCGCTCGAGGCCTACCGCGCCGAGCTCCGCAACCGCGCGATCTGAACCGGCCCGGTCCGGCCCGGAGGTAGCTGCCGGCGCCGCGTTCGAGGTCGTTTACTCGTCCGGATCCCGGGGCTTCTCGGCCAGGTGGGCCACCAGCCTCGCGACCTCTTCGCCGTACCTCTCGGTGAAGTCGTCGGTGTCCGGGTCGAGGCCGAGGGCGCGGGCGATCTGCGGGAAGACGACCGGCGCGGCGGCCAGGCCGAACAGGGCGAGGCCGGTGTAGGCGGCGTCCAGGTCGGCGGCGAGCTCACCGTCGGACTGCCGGCGCCGGAAGTCGTCGAGCATGCCCTGGAACCGGGCCCGCTGGCCCTCCGCGTCCAGCACGGCGGTCTCCCGATCGACCGCCTCCCGGACGAGCAGCCGGAGCAGGTCGGGCTGCCTGACGGTCTCGCGGGCGTAGGCGCCGACCACCTCGCCAAGGCTGTCCGCGTCCGCGCTGATGGTCGGCTCGGAGGCGCGCCAGCGGTCCGCGACCGCCCGGTACAGCCCTTCTTTGCCGCCGAAGTAGTACGAGATCAGCTGCTTGTTGACGCCCGCCCGGGCCGCGATCTCGCCGACCCGCGCGCCGCTGAACCCGTGCGCGCCGAACTCGACCACCGCAGCGTCGAGCAGCTGCTGCTTGCTGCGCTCGGGGTCGCGCTGCCGCTCGTCGGGTCCGGGTGATCTGCGCACGAGAATCATCCTAGCGGACCGCCATCCGGCGTGCTAACTTAATCATCCGAGCGGATGATAGAGTTCGCCCAACGGATGATTGGAGTCGGCGATGAAGGTCGCGATCATGGGTGCCGGGATCGGTGGGCTGGCGCTCGCACAGGGTTTGCGGAAGGCAGGCGTGGAGGTCGCGGTGTTCGAGCGCGATCCTTCACCGCAGTACCGCAAGCAGGGGTATCGGATTCACATCAGCCCGGTGGGGGAGGAGGCGCTGGCCGCGATGCTGCCGGACGCCGTGCGGCGGCGCGTGATCGCGACCGCGACGCATCCGGGGGACCTGGTGGCGGGGTTCGACGCGCAGCTGAACGAGCAGTTCCGGCAGGTGTTCCCGGTCGCGGGTCCGGCTGCGATCACGTCGGTGGATCGGTACGCGTTCCGCCGGGCGCTGATGACCGGCCTCGACGACGTACTGCGGTTCGGCAAGCAGTTCACGTCGTACGCCGAGACGCCCGGCGGTGTCGAGATCGCCTTTGCCGACGGGACTTCCGCGACGGCCGACGTGCTGGTCGGGGCGGACGGTGTCGGGTCGGGTGTACGTCGCCAGTTGGTGCCGGAGCTCGACGTGACCGACATCGGCGTGCGGTGCATCTACGGGAAGGTGCCGTTGACGGCGGCGGTTCGGGCGGTGGCGCCGGAGGCGTTCCTGCGCGGGTTCTGTTTCGCGAGCGACGGGGCCGGGCTCGGTACGGCGTTCGGGCCGGTGATGTTCCGGGAGCCGCCGACGGAGTACGGCGACTACCTGATGGCGGTGCTGACCGGGACGAACGCGGTGCTCGGCGCGTCCGACGAGGAGCTGTTCGCGATGCGTCCCGAGGACTTATGGGCGATCGTGACCCGGCGGGTGGCCGACTGGCATCCGGCGATCCGCGCGCTGATCGCCGCTGGAGAGCCGGCGGCGGCCTTCCCGATCACGCTCCGGACCTGCGTGACGGTGCCGACCTGGTCGTCGTCACGCGTGACGATGCTCGGCGACGCCGTCCACCCGATGACACCGGCGGCCGGTGCCGGCGCGAACACCGCCCTCTGGGACGCGGCCCGGCTGACGCGGACGCTGACGACGGCGGAGGGCCTTGCGACCTACCAGCAGGACGTGGTCGCCAACGGCCAGCAGATCGTCACGGAGTCCCTGCACAACGCGGAGCGCTTGTTCAACGTGGCGATCCCGGTCTGAGGCGGACTTCGGATCGCTAGGGTGACGCCATGGCAGAGACGCAACGGATGCTCGGGGCACCGAAGATCATGTCCGGCGAGATCAACCTGAGCGAGTACCCGCACCGGTACGCCGTCGTGCACGACGGGAGCGGCGTCAAGTCGTACGACGAGGCCTTGAACCAGGTGCTGACCGTCGTCGAGGTCGAGGAGCAACGCGGCTGGGAACTCGTCAACATCACGTCGTCCGACCTCCACAAGATCATGGCCGTTATCCGCCGGCGCTGAGCAGTTCGTGGACGTCGGGCAGGCGGTCGAGCATCGTCAGGGCGGCCTGGTGGCGGGCGCGTGCGTACAGTTCGAGGGAGGCAGGGACGGGCGCCGGCTCCGCCAGCGGGAAGGTCGATCCGAGCGTGTGGGCGCAGCCGGCGGCGACCGCGGACAGGAGGTCGTCCGGGCGCGCGGCGGGATGCTCGTCGCGGTAGGCGTCCAGCAGTACGGCGAGTCCGTCGATCCACTGGTCGCCGAGGATCACCGTCCGGGGGTCGCAGCCGATCCGGGCGATCTCCCAGGCGACGAAGCCCGGCTTCGGCGGCTGGAAGTCGATCACCGCGGCGACGGTGTCGCCCCGCAGCATCAGGTTGGGCGAGGCGAGGTCACCGTGCAGGACCTGCGTGGTCAGTGCGGGCAGTCCGGTGAGGATCGCGGCGGCCCGCCCGAGCAGCGCCCGGCGTTCCTGCGCCGCCTCGCAGGCCCACGCTTCGAACGGGCTCAGCTCGTCGCGTGCCGTGAAGCGGGCGATCAGTTCGTCGAAGCTCCGCCGGGCACGCACCATGTCACGGACCTCGGTCGCCGG
>NZ_DASRVN010000550.1:0-8192 GCF_035655035.1 Kribbella sp.
AGCCGCAGCAGCTTGTCGAAGAACGAGCGCACCGCCACCAGCCCGCGGCCGTCCGCGGCCAGCTCGTCGAACATCGGCCGCGACCGGTGCTCCAGATACCGCCGCGCGGCCGCGGCGTAGAGCGCGTCCTTGCCGCCGAACGCGTTGTACAGGCTGGACCGGCTCAGCCCGGTCGCGGCGACCACGTCCTGGATCCCGGTCGCAGCACTCCCACGTCGCCAGAACAGCTGCTCGACCGCGGCCAGCGCTTCCGCTTCGTCGAAATGTTTGACATCCGGCATACCCAGCATCATATCTTGGAACGACCGATCCAAGATATGAGGAGTCCTGATGATCGACGTACTGGTGCTCGACGTCAACGAGACCCTGACCGACATGGAGCCGCTCCGGGACGGGTTCGAGGCCGCCGGCCTCCCCAGGCACGGGCTCGACGAATGGTTCACCGCGATCCTGCGCGACGGGTTCGCGCTCACCGCCGTCGGCGCGTACGCCGCCTTCCGCGACCTGGCCGCGGACCTCCTCGCGGCTCAGCTCGTCGCGGCCGGACTCGAACCGGACCCGGAAACGATCGGGAACGTGCTTTCCGGCTTCACCCGGCTCCCGCTGCACCCGGACGTCGCGCCCGGGCTGCAGCGGATCCACGATTCCGGCGTCCGCATCGTCACGCTGACGAACGGCGCGGCCGCGATGTCCGAGAACGTGTTCCGGAACGGCGGGATCCTGCCGCTGCTCGAGCACCGGCTGGACGTCTCGGTACCGCAGCGCTGGAAACCGCACCCGGACGCCTACCGGTACGCCGCCGAGGTCTGCGGCGTACCCGTGGACCGGATGGCGCTCGCGGCGGTCCACCCGTGGGACATCGACGGCGCCCGCCGCGCCGGCCTGCAGGGGTACTACATCGACCGCCGGAAAACGCCGTACCCGCAGGTCTTCCGCAGCCCGGACCGCACCGTTGCGGACTTCGAGGCGCTGGCGGAAACCCTTCAGGAGAAGGCGAAATAGCGCAGCCACAGGTATGGCGCCGCGACCAGGATCGTGATCGCGGTCATCACCACGCCCTTGCGGGTGAAGGCCCAGAAGCTGATCGGGTGCCCGGCCCGGAGCGCCAGCCCGATGACCACCACGTTCGCGCTGGCGCCGATCGCGGTCGCGTTGCCGCCGAAGTCGGCGCCGATCGCCAGCGCCCACCACAGCGCGTGGGCCTGCGCCGGGTCCGCGATGCCGTGCGTGAGGTCGAGGACGACGGGACTCATCGTGGCGACGTACGGGATGTTGTCGACGACACCGGACAGCAGCGCGGACACGATCAGCACCAGCATGGTGGCGAACAACGTGTGCCCACCGGTCAGTGAGCCGACCCAGCCGGCAAGGTGCTCGATCACACCGGTCTTCACCAAGGCCCCGACCATCACGAACAGCCCGGCGAAGAACAGCAGCGTCTGCCACTCCACACTGGTCATGTAGTCCCGGGTCGGAACCTTCGAGATCAGGACGAGTACGCCGGCGCCGAGCAGCGCGACCACCGACGGCTCGACGTGGAACGCCGCATGACCGACGAAGCCGGTGAACACCAGCAGCAGGACGGCGCCGCACTTGATCAGCAGCCCACGGTCCTGGATCGCCTCCTTCTCGTTCAGTCGCAGTACGTCCTGCACGCGCTCGGGATCCGCCGTGAACGAGCCCTTGAACAGCCGCGGCAGCACCAAGGTGAACACCAGCAGCTCGAGCGCGACCAGCGGGGTCAGGTGGATCAGGAAGTCGTTGAAGGTGAGGCCGGACCGGCTGGCGATGATGATGTTCGGCGGGTCACCGATCAGCGTCGCGGCGCCGCCGATGTTCGACGCCATCACCTCGGCGATCAGGAACGGGACCGGGTCGATGCCGAGCCGGTCGCAGACCAGCAGCGTGACCGGGGCGATCAGCAGCACGGTGGTAACGTTGTCGAGCAGGGCGGAGGCGGTCGCGGTGATCAGCGTCAGCAGGATCATCACCCGCAGCGGCGATCCCTTGGCCCGTTTCGCGGCCCAGATCGCGACGTACTCGAAGACGCCGGTACGCCGGAGCACCCCGACGATCACCATCATCCCGAACAGCAGGAACACCACGTTCCAGTCGATCCCGGTGTCCGGCGAGTAGAACGCGTGCTCGGCATCGGTCACGCCGAGGGCGAGCAGGACGCCGGCGCCACCGAGCGCCGCGAGCAGCTTGTGGGTCCACTCGGTCGCGATCAGCACATAGGCGACCACGAAGACCGCGACGGCGACGACCGTCATCCGGCCGCCGCCGGCGTCAGTGCGGGGCGACCGCCAACTCGAGCAGCCGGGACGCGGTCACCGCTCCGAGGATCCGGCCGTCCCGGACGACCACTGCCAGCGGACTGCGCAGACGGGCCATGACGGCGGCGATCTCCAGGATCGTGTCGTCGTGGTTCACCACCGGGATCTCGCGCGGCTCGGCCGGCAGCAGCTTGCGAACCGTGAGACCGGACAGCTTGTCCGCCACCCGGTCGGCGAACGACTCGTCGATCACCCGGGCCAGCGACGGATCGTCCTGGACGTAGCTCGGCACCAGGAAGCGGACGACCTGCGAGGCCGGCAACACACAGCACGGGCTGCCGTCGGCCTGCGCGACGATCAGTCCGGGCAGCCGATGGGACGCGAGCAGGTCCACGGCCTGCCGGGCGTCGTCGTCCAGCCCGACCACCGGGAACTCCTCGGCCATCTGTTCTCCGTGCACGCCTGCAGCGTACGTCGGAACCGGCCGGTCCGGTGATGTCCCTCACAGGACTCTGACAGTGCACGGCGCCTCCCGGGAACGGCGGACCACCTCGCAACCCCCGTACGGGCACGAGTTCTGCCGACCAGACTTCCCGGCGCACCGCGCCCAACCCTGCCGCAAACCGGCGGTCCAGGCAAACACGAGCCGTTACTATGGTCGTGGTGCGCCGGGAAGTCTGGTCGGCATTCGCCCGACCGACCCCGAAACGAAGGGCCGACCTATGAGCCAGCACCCACGGATCCGGCAGAAGAAGCGCGCCTTCCCGCGTGTCCTCGGCCGGGAGCGCGCCTTCCTCGCCGACGTACTGCGCGCCGAGACGACCGGCGGCCTGTTGCTGATCGCCGCCGCTGCCGTCGCGCTGATCTGGGCGAACTCGCCGTGGCAGGACACGTATCACCACGTGCGGGATGCCCAGCTCGGTCCGCTGACCGTCGAGGGCTGGACGTCCGACGGGGCGCTGACGCTGTTCTTCTACCTGGCCGGCGTCGAGCTGAAACGGGAACTGGTGGTCGGGTCGCTGTCCAGGCTCAGCGAGGCGATCGTTCCGGTGGTCGCCGCGATCGCCGGAATGGTGCTCCCGGCAATCATCTACGTGGTGGTGAACCTCACCGCCGGCGGCAACCCGCACGGCTGGGCGGTGCCGACCGCGACCGACATCGCGTTCGCGCTGGCCGTGCTCGCGATCGCCGGCTCGTCGTTGCCGAGCGCGCTGCGGGCGTTCCTGCTGACGCTCGCGGTGGTCGACGACTTCGGCGCGATCCTGATCATCGCGGTGTTCTTCTCGCACGGCTTCCACCTGCTGTCGCTGCTCGCCGCGGTCGCCCTGATCGCGCTCTGGTACGTCCTGCAGCGACGACGCGTCCGTACGCCGTTCCTGTACGTACCGATCGCGCTCGGGGCCTGGTGGTTCATGCACGAGTCCGGGATCCACGCCACGATCGCCGGCGTCGCGCTCGGCCTGGTCACCCGGGTGGTCGCGGATCCCGGTGAGAAGGACGCGCCGGCCGAGCGGATCGAGCACCGGCTGCGGCCGTGGTCCGCGGGCATCGCCGTACCGCTGTTCGCGCTCTTCGCCGCGGGCGTGACGTTGAGCGGGAGCGCCGTCCGGGAGATGCTCACCGACCCGGTCGCGATCGGGGTGGCGGCCGGGCTGGTGTTCGGGAAGGCGATCGGCGTGTTCGGCGGGTCCTGGCTGACCGCGCGGTTCACCCGGGCCGAGCTGAACTCGGACCTCGCCTGGCGGGACGTCGCCGCGGTGTCCGTGCTGGCCGGGATCGGGTTCACCGTCGCGCTACTGATCGCCCAGCTCGCGTTCGGGTCCGACACCGCCCAGATCGAGCGCGCGAAGGCCGCCGTACTGGTCGCGTCCGTGGTCGCCGCACTGCTCGCCACCTTGTTGCTGGCTCGCCGCAACCGCGCGTACGCCGATTGACACGGCCACTGACGGTAGTGTCAGGGGGGATGTCCGGGAAGGAGTTGCGATGTCGATGAACACCGGCGACGAGCCCACGGTCGGCCAACTGGTCGCGAATGTCAGCAAGGAACTGTCCAGCCTGATCCGCAGCGAGGTCGAGCTTGCGAAGACCGAGCTGAAGAAGACCGCGGTCGCGGCCGGCACCGGGGCGGGAATGTTCGCGGCGGCCGCCTTCCTGGCGCTGCTCGCGGTCATCCTGCTGTGCATCTCCGCGGCGTACGGACTGGTGGCGGCCGGGCTGCACCCGGCGATCGCGTTCCTGATCGTGGCCGGAGCGTTCCTGCTGATCGGCGCGATCCTGGTGTTCATCGGGCTCCGGGCGCTGAAGAGCGCGAAGGGCCCGACGCGGACGATCGAGACCTCGAAGGAGTCGGTCGAGGCGCTCAAGGCGATCGGCAAGGGGCACGACGAGGACACCAGGTACGCGCTGCCCGAGCCGGGCGTACAGCGCTGAGCCCGGCAGGAGTCGTCGACCTGCTGGTCGACGGCCCCTGGTCGCACTCACTGGTCGCGGCCAACGGGGCCCGGTTCCACGTCGCGGAGTGTGGTGCGGCGGACGATCCACTCGTATTGTTCCTGCACGGCTTCCCGGAGTTCTGGTGGGCGTGGCGGCATCAGCTGCCCGTGGTCGCGGCGGCCGGGTACCGCGCGGTCGCGATGGATCTGCGCGGGTACGGCGCCAGCGACAAGACGCCGCGTGGTTACGACCCGTACACCGCCGCCGCGGACGTGTCCGGCGTGATCCGCTCGCTCGGCGCGACCGACGCCGTGGTCGTCGGGCACGGGTGGGGCGGGTTCATCGGGTGGTCGGCCGCCGTACTGGCGCCACGTCAGGTACGGGCGCTGGCCGCGGTGTCCGCGCCGCACCCGCTGCTGCTCACCCGCTCCGGGCAGACCAGGGCGGTGACCCGGACCGCCTGGTTCCAGCTGCCGATCCTGCCCGAACGCCGGCTGCTCGCCCAGGACGGCATCCACATCGAGCGCCTGCTCCGCGCCTGGGCCGCGCCGGGCGGCACCTTCCCGGACGCCGAGGCCTCCCGCCGGTACCGCGCCGCGCTCCAGGTCTGGCCGGCGCCGCACTGCGCGTTGGAGTATCACCGGTGGTTCGCCCGGTCCCGCCTGCGCCCGGACGGGCGGAAGTACTCGAACCTGATGCGTACGCCGGTCGCCGTACCCGTCCTGCAACTCCAGGGCGCCCAGGACTCGGCGGTGTCCCCCACCGCGACCACACCCCCGGACCTGGTCGCGGCCCCGCTCCGCCACGAGCTCATCACCACCGCCGGTCACTTCCCGCACGAGGAAACGCCGGGCCTCTTCAACACCGCCCTCCTCGACTGGCTGGCGGCATTACGTACAGGACTGGGTTGACACGTCCTGCGTCGCGGTGGTGCCGGTGCGGGCGTCGGCGGCGACCTGCTGGGCGGTCAGGACGTAGCCGGTGCGGTTGTCCTCGACGGAGGCGGCGAAGACCACGCCGTACACCGTGCCCTTGTTGGACAGCAGCGGGCCGCCGGAGTTGCCGGGGCGGACCGAGGCCCAGATCGAGAACGCGTCCCGGGTGACGGTCTTGTCGCCGTAGATGTCCGGGCCGCGGAGCCGTTCCTCGGAGCGGATCCGGGCCGGCTCGGCGTCGAACGGCCCGTTCTCCGGGTAGCCGAGGACGACCGCGGACGCGTCCGCCTTGCCCGACGGGTCGAAGGACAGCGGGGTCACGTTCAGGTTCTTGATGTAGAGCACCGCGATGTCGGTCTCCGGGTCGAAGACCACGACCTTGGCGTCGTACTTCTTCCCGTTCACCTCGACCTGCGGCTGGCTGACACCGGCCACGACGTGCGCGTTCGTCATCACGCGCTGCGGGGCGTACACGAAGCCGCTGCCCTCGAGACCGCGCGAGCAGTTCGCGACGCCGGTGACCTTCGCGATCCGGCTGTACGCGTCCCGGACCGGCTGCTGCCGGGCGATCGCCGCGTCCGGCGGCTGCGTCTCGCGGATCCGCTCCGGCACGAACGGGTCCAGGAACCGCGGGAACAGGTCGGTGTTCACGACGTTGTTGAACGACGCCAGCGCCCGGTCCGCGCTGGCCGGCAGCACTTCGTCGACCTTCGCCAGCACGTGCGAACCGCGGACCGCGGACGTCACGCTCGGGATCCGCGCGCCGCTGACCGCGACGCCGAGCACCCAGGCGACGATCAGCACCGACACAGCCGCCAGCGCGGCGCCACCGAGCGCGTCCAGGAACCGGATCGGCTTCCAGGACAGCCGGTTGCGGACCCGGGTGCCGATCATCGCGCCGACGGTCCGCCCGGCCGCGCCGAGCAGGACCACCAGCACCAGCGCGACGAACGACACCGTCACGCTCGGCGAGAAGTTGTCGAGGACCTTCGGCACACCCCAGACCCCCAGCCCGGCACCGACCAGCAGGCCGATGGTGGCGCAGGCGCCCAGCACGAAGCCCTCGACGTACCCCGAGATCGCCACCAGCGCGGTGACGATCAGCAACGCCCAGTCAAGGTGGCTCACTCCACACCTTTCGGATCAGGCCCCTGCGCATGGCCGAGGTCGTGCTCGATCGCCGTCATCCGGCGGACGTCCTCCGGCCGGCGCCCTTCACTGCGCCAGGCGGCCTCGACCAGCCGGTCGGGCAACGGTACGACGTTCGAGGGGTCCCAGTCTCGGTACCAGCCGCCGAGCAGCAGCAATTTGTCCAGCAGACCGGCGGTGAACCCCCAGATGTAGAGGTCGCCGACGACGAACGCCGGACCGGTGAAGCCACTCGGGTGCAGGCAGCTGATCCGGTTCGCCGGGTCGGCGAGCGCGCTCAGCGGCACCTGGTGCACCGACGCCACCTCGGCCGGGTCCACCACCGCGACCGGTGACGGCGTACGCCACCAGGCGAGCACCGGCGACACGCCGAAGTTGCTCACCGGCACCCAGAGCGCCGGCCAGATCGCGAACGGGACCACGCCGACCGGATCCAGGCCGGTCTCCTCCTCCGCCTCGCGGAGCGCGGTCCGGACCAGACCGGTGTCGCCGGTACCGTCCTCCGGGTCCGCGCCGCCGCCCGGGAACGCCATCTGGCCGGCGTGCTTGCGCAGCGTCCAGGCCCGCTCGGTGAGCAGCACCTCCGGACCGTCGTCGTTGCCGTCGGCAAGCAAGATCAGGACGGCGGACTTCCGCACCGAGGGATCGTCGGGCGGGAGGAAGCGGGAGAGCAGGTTCGGGTCGACGTCCGCGGACGCCTTCGCGAGCGGGTGCAGCCACTCCGGGATCTCAGCGGCCGTCATCCGAGTTTGTCCTTCACCAGCTGGTCCAGCTGCTGCTGGGACGTCAGTACGCCGCGATGCACGTACGCCACCGCGCCGAACTTGTCGACGAACACGGTGAGTGGTGGACCGCCCACCTTCAGGGCGCTCTGGATCGACTTGTCCTGGTCTTTGAGGTGCGGGTAGGCGAGGCCTTCGGCGGTCGCGAACTTCACCGCGAGCTCCGGGCGCGGGTCGTCGTAGTCGATGCCGAGCATCGTGACCTTGCCGGACTTCGCGAGGTTCGCCAGGTACGGCGCTTCCGCGCGGCACGGGCCGCACCACTGGGCCCACACGTTGATCACCAACGGACCACGCAGGTCCGCCAGCCGGACATCCGGCCCGTCCCCGAGACACGGCAGGCTGATATCCGGCAGCCCATGACTCACCGCCGGCTTGGACGGCGTCGCCGGGCAGCGCACCAACTGCCCTGCGCCCGCCACCCCCTTCCCACCCGACGGCGCGGCCGTCCCATCAGCCTTCTCCGCCCCACACCCCGCCAGTCCGACGAGCAGCAGCAGCACCACCACAACCCCCACCCGGAACCGCATGCGAGAAGCACCGCCCGGAGCGGTGTCGCCGACCCGCCTGTCGCGGAGCGGAGGACGGGGTGCGGGGGGTTGGGGGTGGTGGAGGGT
>NZ_DASRVN010000551.1:0-5439 GCF_035655035.1 Kribbella sp.
CAGCGTCCGTGTCGCCCGCCGAATGTACGGAAGGTTTCGGCGACTGTGCCGGGCGGCGGGAAAATGTCACATCAACGTTGTCCAGACAGGAATCCCGGTGCCCCTTTGGCCCGCCGGGCGGCCGCGGCGGTAGGTTCGGCACATGCGTTCTTCCCAGCTCGGTGACCTGACCGTTTCCAGCCTCGGCCTCGGCTGCATGGGGATGTCCCAGTCGTACGGGGTCCGCCAGGACGACGCGGAGTCGATCGCGACCGTGCACGCCGCCGTCGACGCGGGCTGCACGTTCCTCGACACCGCGGACGTGTACGGCGACGGCGCCAACGAGGAGCTCGTCGGCCGCGCGCTCGCCGGGCGCCGCGACCAGGTCGTGCTCGCGACGAAATTCGGCTTCAAGCGCCCGGCCGGGTCCGCCACGGACGTGCCGACGGTCGTCGACAGCTCCCCGGCGTACGCCGCCCAGGCCCTGGACGCGTCGCTGCGCAGGCTGGGCGTCGACCACATCGACCTGTGGTACCTGCATCGCCGTGACCCGCAGGTCCCGATCGAGGAGACCGTCGGCGCGATGGCCGCGGCGGTCCAGGCCGGCAAGGTGCGGTACCTCGGGCTGTCCGAGGTGAACGGCGAGACGGTGCGCGCGGCCGACGCCGTACACCCGATCAGCGCCGTCCAGAGCGAGTGGTCGCTGTGGACGCGCGACCCGGAGACCGTCGTACTGCCGACGCTGCGGGAGCTGGGCATCGGGTTCGTGCCGTTCAGCCCGCTCGGGCGCGGGTTCCTGACCGGGCAGATCACGTCGCCGTCCGACTTCCCGGCAGATGACATGCGGCGGGGGTTGCCCAGGTTCCAGGGCGAGAACTTCCAGCGCAACCTCGACCTGGTCGCGCAGGTGCGGTCGCTGGCCGCGGACAAGGGCGTGACGCCGAGCCAGCTCGCGCTCGCGTGGTTGCTTGCGCAGGGCAATGACGTGGCGCCGATCCCGGGGACCAAGCGGCGGTCGTACCTGACCGAGAACCTCGGCGCGCTCGACGTCACGCTGAGCGCCGACGAGCTGGCCGCGCTGGACGCGACGTTCCCGGCGGACGCGGTGGCCGGTGAGCGATACACCGCGGGTGGAATGAACCTGGTGGGCAAGTGATCGGCATCACCGGCGCGACCGGGCAGCTCGGATCGCGGATCGTCGCCCGGCTGACCGGCGTACCGCTGCGGCTGATCGTTCGCGACCCTTCTCGGGCGCCCGAGCTGAAGGACGTGTCGGTGGCGCAGGCGGCGTACGGCGAGCATCCGGCGCTGCTGTCCGCGCTGGACGGCGTCGACGTACTGATGTTGCTCAGTGCAACGGAGTCCGCGGACCGGGTGGCGTTGCACAAGGCAACGGTCGACGCGGCGGTGGCGGCCGGGGTGCAGCGGATCGTGTACACCTCGTTCGCCGGCGCAGCACCTGGGGCGACGTTCACGTTCGCGCGCGACCACTGGCACACCGAGCAGCACATCCGCTCCACCGGCGTGGACTTCACGTTCCTGCGGGACAACCTGTACCTCGACTTCGTGCCCGGATTCGTCGGCGCGGACGGCGTGATCCGCGGGCCGGCGGGGGACGGGCGGGTGGCCGCGGTGGCGCGTGACGATGTCGCGGCCGCGGCTGCCTCGGTACTGACCTCCGCGGGCCACTCGGGCGCGACGTACGACCTGACCGGGCCGTCGGCGTTCACGCTGGCGGAGGCGGCCGCCGTACTGACCGAGGGCCTGGGGCGTCCGGTCCGGTACGAGCCGGAGACGCTGGACGAGGCGTACCGGTCGCGCGAGTCGTACGGCGCTCCGTCGTGGGAGGTGGCCGGCTGGGTGACGTCGTACGCCGCCATCGCGAGCGGGGAGCTGAGCCACGTGTCGACGGCCGTGAAGGACCTCACGGGGCAGGACCCGATCGGCCTCGCGGAGTATGTCGGTCGCGGGTGAGAGACTGGTCAGGTGCCGCTCTACCGGGATCAGGCGATCGTGCTGCGCACCCAGAAGCTGGGTGAGGCGGACCGGATCGCCACGCTGCTGACCCGCGCCAACGGCAAGGTCCGCGCGGTCGCCAAGGGCGTGCGCCGGACGTCGTCACGCTTCGGCGCCCGCCTGGAGCCGTTCAGCTACGTCGACCTGCAACTCGCCACCGGCCGCACCCTCGACGTGGTCACCCAGGCCGAGTCGATCGCGGCGTACGGCGAGGGCATCGTCGACGACTACGCCCGCTACACCGCCGGCACCGTACTCCTCGAAACCGCCGACCGCCTGGTCGTGGAGGAGAAGGAACCCGCCCTCCAGCAACACCTCCTGCTGGCCGGCGCCCTCCGCGTCCTGTCCACCGGCGAACGTGCACCGGCGCTCGTCCTCGACTCGTTCCTGCTGCGCTCACTCGCGATCTCCGGCTACGCCCCCTCCTTCGACGACTGCGCCCGCTGCGGCGAACCAGGCCCCCACCGAGCCTTCAACCCCGCCTCCGGCGGCATGGTCTGCACCACCTGCCGCCCACCCGCCTCCGCCATGCCGTCCCCCACCACCGTCACCCACCTCACCGCCCTCCTCACCGGCGACTGGCCCACCGCCCTCCAAGCCGACCCCCGCACCCGCCGAGAATCCACCGGCCTGATAGCCGCCTTCTTCACCTACCACCAAGAAAACCAACTCCGCTCCCTACCCCACTTAGACCTCACCTCCGGAGCCGGCTAGCGATCTCGTCGCGGCCAGCCGGTCGGCTCCGATCGGGTGCGTTGACTGCCCGGATACCCGGTCGGTCGTTGGCCTGGACCGCGCGGCGCGGTGGGACCACTCGACTGTGATTGGCCTGTGGGCTGCTGCAGCCGTGTGCGCGCTCCGGGGAATGGCCGGGTTGAACTCAGCGGCTGCTGACCGGTCGAGGCATGCGCAATTGCTCGCTTGGCATCGAGCTCAGCCTGCCGGGCCAACTGACTGCCGCGCGCGTCCGGTCGTCTGTCGCCAAATCGGTTGAGGCCTGGCTGCCGATCGTCCGGGTGCCGGCTGAGCCGGGCACAGACGTGTGCGTAGATGTTGTTCCGCCCGTGCCGAGGCTTGACCGCCAGCAGTTCACGCCTCGGCCGTCCACCGGGCGTCTGCGGACCGACCTCGCGGAACACCAAGCGGTAGTCCGGTTTGCGGTGAGGCGCCGACCGGACGTACGCCGTCACACAGTCGCGGAGATCACCCTTCCCCGGCTCGTACCCGAGGGCGTGACGTCCGTCGGTGGATCCGTCGCGAAGATTCTCGATCTCTCGCAGGACCTCGCGGTACAGTGCGCGGGCCGCCGCCGACGTGCTGGCTTGCCGGCGAAGGAGGTGCAGGTCCTGATGGAACTTCTCGAGACCGACGACGAGATACTTCCCGTCATCGGTCATCGCGCCCGGATCTCTTCTCGGCCCGAATCTCGTCGAGAAGCTCGCGGGTCAATGGATCGTCGGCGGCCAACTCGTCGAGGTCCAGCGGCCGGCTGTCAGGCAACGGTTCAGTGTCATACACGCGCACGGTGGGGTCGTCGATCACGCCGGCCGGCGGATGGTCGTCGCCGCGCAAATCCCGGTACTGCGCGGTCGACAACAGCACCGCCTCCGGTTCGCCCTCCGCGCCCCAGACCACTGGTGCGCCGGTGCCGCTCCGCGCGGATTCGACGAAGTCCTGCAACCGCCGGGCGACCTCGGCGACCCCGGCAACCTGGTCCGGTACAGCGAACTTGCTCTCACCACCGAGGTCCTCGAACTCGTCGTACGTGAGCACGACAACCTCCGGTATGCCGTCCCCGAAGCTGAACGCCCGCGTCCGCCCACTCCGGAACCGCCCGAGCACCTCCGCCAACTCCGCGCGCATCTGGTCAACCGACGGCCAAGTCGTCATAGCCCGAACCTATTCCTTCCTCGTGCCATCTCGTCCCGGTCAGCAGGCCGCACCGGGTGCAGCGGCGTCGCCACCGTGCGGGTCCACGAGCACCGGCACTGCTTCACCGATACGCAGTTGCGTCGCCGCCCGCTGAGTCATACCGATCTGCCCGGTGTCGCCGAGTGTGCTCTTCCACGTGATGTCCCACTGAGCGACTGCACTCACCGGGTACTTGCAGTTCGGCAGCTTCTGAGACGTCTTCGCATACCGGTGGCCACACGTCGGTGATCCCTTGGTCCCCACCGCCTTGCTGTAAGGCGTCCCAGGCCCCTCGCACCGCACCGTCGTACCGTCGCCCATCGACCAGTTGATCGCCGTGACCTGCGCAGTAGCGGTAACCGACAACCCCGGCACACTCGCACTACGCACAATCGGCCCCCAAGTGTTCTCACTCTTGGTCACCCACATCCACACCGGCATATTCACGAGACCGATCTGCTGGGCCGTGGGAGCTGTCTTGATCTGTGGCGGCGCGAGTTGCATCTCGGCGACTGCGTCATATGCCAAGGTCACCGGATCGATGACGACCGTGTCAGGCTTTCCAGGCAGCCATACCCACTCGGTGACGATGTGCTTGCCCTGGTCGTAGCCCTGTTCGCGAGTACACGCCCAGATGCTGCCGTCCGTGTGCCCCTGCCATCGTTCGTCGCCAGGGGGTGGCTGAGGCTCTTCGCGCTTCATGTAGCACTGGTGGCTGTTGGACCAAGCGCCGAGCGCCGGATCGACGCATGGCACCAGCGCTCCGCGCGACTTGCACTCGACGCTCGTCGTCTTGCCGTGCGTGCCGGGCGTTCCAGGCACGGTCGGCGTCGACGTCGTGGTCTTCTTCCCGATGAGTTTCCATTGGCAAAAGTTGCCAACGCAAATCCATTTGTAGTCCGGGCCAGGCGGAGGGCTGTCCGGCGACCGGTATCCAGTCGCGTTGCTCGTGCACAGAAATACGCTGAACAGTGATCCCGCGGCGACAAGCCAACTCAGCCTGGCCTTGGTCAGCATGGTCCCTTGTCCTGATCTGAGATGAGAAACCACAGTTTCTGGTTGCCTGCACCTGGAGCAAAACGCAGATGGGAAGTGACCTGTCGGCGCTTTCCGTCGCCAGGACCGGACGGCACCGGTTTACCGTTGCTTTTGAATCTCATGACCTGCTTCGAACTGTCCAGACAGTTCAGAAGGATGACTTCAGGCTGGGCCTGTTTCAGCTTGACCGAAACTACCGACGTTTTTGCAATCTGCACATTCCCGGTTACGTACAGTTCATTGCTCACCAATGTCCTCGCCTGGTCAACGATCGTGATGATCCATTCGCCGCTCAGGCCGGCCTTCTCGAGCGCCGGTCGATCCAGCGCCGACGGATTCATGAAGGTCCGATCTATAGCCGCGGTCGCGACCGCGTATCGCGCTTTCGCTGCAGTGATGGCGGCCAGTTGTTCGGGGGTCCAGGTTGGCGTCGAGGGGGCCGTTGGTGTCGGAGACGGGCTGGCGGTGGTTGTGGTGGGTGGGGTTGTGTTGGGG
>NZ_DASRVN010000552.1:0-6556 GCF_035655035.1 Kribbella sp.
CCCGGGCGGCCGTCACCAGGCGGTCGTAGTTCCGGGCCGCGTCCGCGCGGGTCGGCCGCGTACAAGGCAGTGGTTCCGGCGCCATCCAGCCTCCTCCCGAGGTCCGCCAACAAACAGTACTTGATTGCTTTGCTCCGCAAATGGCTTGCAAAGCGGAGGATGCCTCCGTATCGTATCCGGAGGAAGTCTCCGCTTTTCTCACAACTGTAGCCCCTCAGGGGTAAGGAGCACTATGTCGGCAACAACCGCGGCGCCGGCGAGCGCCGATCCCGGCGCGCGCACCCGGCGTCCCGGGGTAGTACTCGCAGTCATCCTGGTCACCCAGCTGATGGTGATCCTCGACGGCACCGTGGTGAACATCGCGATGCCGCATATCCAGCAGGCCCTGCACTTCACGCCGTCGAGCCTGTCCTGGGTGCAGAACGCCTACGCGCTCGCGTTCGGCGGCCTGCTGCTGCTCGGCGCTCGGGCCGGCGACCTGCTCGGGCGTCGCCGGGTGTTCGTCACCGGCGTCAGCATCTTCACGCTCGCCTCACTGCTCGGCGGCCTCGCCCCGAACGCCGAGCTGCTGCTCGCCGCCCGCGTGCTGCAGGGCATCGGCGGCGCGATCGCGGCTCCGGCGGCGCTGACGCTGCTGATGCTCACGTACCGCGAAGGACCCGAGCGGATGAAGGCGCTCGGCTACTACAGCCTGATCTCGTCCGGTGGCGGCAGTGTCGGGCTGGTGCTCGGCGGCATGCTCACGGACTGGGTCTCCTGGCGTTGGGGTCTGTTCATCAACGTCCCGATCGGGATCGCGCTGGTCTTCGCGGCTCGCCGGGTGCTGACCGAGACCGAGCGGGAGACCGGCCGGTTCGACCTGGCCGGCGCGCTCACGTCGACGCTCGGCATCACCTCGCTGGTGTTCGGGTTCATCCGGGTCGCCGAGAAGGGCTGGTCGTCGCCGGAGGTGCTGGTCGCGTTCGCGGTCGGCGTCGTACTGCTGGTCACGTTCGTACTGGTCGAGCGGCGGGTGAGCCACCCGATCGTGCCGCTGCGGCTGTTCCGCTCGCCGGTACGGTCGGCGTCGTACCTGACCATGCTGCTGGTGGTCGGGACGATGTTCGGGATGTTCTTCTTCATGACGCAGTACCTGCAGGGTGTGCTCGCGCTGAGCCCGCTCGCGGCCGGGCTGGCGTTCCTGCCGATGACCGGTCTGCTGTTCACCGCGTCACGTGTCGTACCGAAGCTGGTCGCCCGGATCGACAGCGGCAAGCTGCTGCTGACCGGGTCCACGCTCGTCACCCTCGGCACGCTGTGGCTGACCCGGCTCGGCGCGCACGGCACGTACCTGCACGACGTGGTCGGTCCGCTGCTGCTGTTCGGCGCGGGCGCTGGGATGATTTTCATCCCGCTCGTCGGGCGCGCGATCTCCGGCGTCGCCCCGGAGGACTCCGGCGCGGCCTCCGGCATGCTGAACGTCGTCCAGCAGGTCGGCGGCGCGCTCGGCCTCGGCATCCTGGTCACGATCTTCGGTACGGCGAGCCGCAACTCCACCGCGCACCTCCCCCGCGAGGTGCTGGTCGACGGCGTCCACGCGGCCTTCATCGGCTCGCTGGTCTACGCGGCCCTCAGCCTGACCATGATCGTCCTCACCGTCCGCCCGTGGAACTGGTTCCGCCCGACCCCGGAGCCGGTCGAGGTGGCGGTCGACTAGATCGAGGCGGCGCCGTCGACGACCAGGACCTGGCCGTTCAGGTTGGTGTTGTCCAGGAGGAGGAGACGGACCAGCGGGAGGACGTCCTCGGGCTCGGTCAGGCGGCCGGTGGGGGTTCGGCGGGTGATCTGGTCCAGTTGGGTCTGGCCGAGGACCGCCGACATCTCGGAGGCGAAGAAGCCGGGGGCGATGGCGTTGGCGAGGATGCGGCCACCCAGTTCGCGAGCGAGCGAGCGGGTTGCCGCATCCATGCCGCCCTTGGTGGCGGAGTACGCGACCAGGCCGGGGTAGCCGCGCTGGGCGCAGATCGAGGTGATGTTGACGATCCGGCCCTTGAGGCCCTTCGCGAGCATCCGGCGGAGGACGAAGCGGGTCAGCACCAGCGGCGAGGTCAGATTGGTCTGGATGATGTCGGCCAGGTGCTCGGCGGACGTATGAACGTGCAGCGAGTCCTGGCCGATCGCGGCATTGTTGACCAGGGCATCGATCGGGCCGAGCGCGCCCTCGACGGCCTTGACGAACGCCTGCGCGGCGGCGCTGTCGTTCACGTCGACGGACCCGTAGTACAGGTGCTCAGGGTATTTCTCGCCGAGCGCCGCGAGTTCGGGTGTGACGGTCCGGGCGAAGGCGGCGACCTTCAGACCGGCGGTGAGCAGGTCGGTGACGATCGCCAGTCCGAGGCCGCGGGACCCTCCGGAGACCAGCACGACCGAGGCGGGCGGCACCACAGTGTCAGACATCACTCTTCAGGGTTTCCTTCTGCGGGATCTCGTCGAGGAACCTGATCCGTCGCGGTACGCCGAAGTCCGGCAGCCGGCTCGAGCACCACTGGACCAGGTCGGCGTCGGTGATCGGGCCGAGCGAGTGGTTCGTGACCACCTCGGCCGCCACCATCCGGCCGACCAGCGGCGCCTTGCGCGCGAACACCCGCGCCCAGGAGACGCCCGGGTGGCCCATCAGGACGTTGCGAACCAGGCCGGCCGACACCTTGGAGCCGCCGACGTTGATCTCGTCGGTGTCCAGGCGGCCGGTGATCAGCACCCGGTCGCCGTCGTACTCGACCCGGTCGCCGGTGTGCACGGCGCCGACCAGCCCGGCGCCGTGGTGCGGTGAGCGGATCACCAGCTCGTCGCCCTCGACGCTCAGCACCGGCCGGTCCGGGTCCGGGTCGCGGTCCAGCCAGGACCTCGGGAAACCTGCCTTGCCGTCGTGCACCACGATCGAAGCGCCGACCTCGGAGGACGCGTAGATCCAGGAGATCCGGGCGTCCGGGAAGATCTCCCGGAGCTGGTCGAGGATCGCCTGGTCGACAGGCTCGCCACCGAGCGTGATCTGCTCCAGCGGTACGGCGGCCAGCGCGTCAGCGTCGCGGTAGATCGCCTGCCGCCAGAACGTCGGCGTACCGGACGCTGCCGTGACGCCGTGCTCCGCCGCGATCGCCGGCCAGGTCTCCAGCTCGTGCGGCTCGATGACGACCAGGCCCTGGTCGGCCTGGGTGAGCGAGAGCGTGACGACCTGCCACCAGGCGTAGGTGCCGGGCGAGTACGGCAGCAGCCAGGTCCGCGGGGGCTGGTCGGCGGTGACCGTGGTCAGCGACTCCAGCGTGTGGCCGATCCGCTTCGGGCGGCCGGTCGAGCCGGAGGTCAGCAGCCAGGCGCGGCCGGACTCCTCGACGCGCTTCAGTCTGGCCGGGGTGACTTCCCCATCGGGCAGAACGATCGCGAAACCGGACTCGCCGAGCTCCTCGCGCATCAGCTCGTCGACGCGGGACCCGGTGGCGACCAGCAGCTCGGTGCCGTGCACGGCGTGGTGCCGCAGCGCGGCGAGGGCGTCGCCGCCGTTGTCCACCAGGACCGCCGCCGGTGAGGGCAGCTGCGGGAGCTTGTGCAGCGTCCGCCAGGTCAGCCGCTTGCCGCCGACGACGACGGTGTTGTCGTCGCCGATCAGCGCGGTGCTGCGGCGCCGGCCGGTCACGCCGACTGGAGTTGCTCGATGAAGTCCAGTACGTCGCCGACCGTCGCGATCCGGCGCAGCCCGGGGGCATCGAAGTTCAGCTCGTCGCCGAGCTCGTCCTCCACCCGGAGGGCAAGCTCGGAGAAGTCCAGCGACCGGAACCCGATCTCCCGGAGCTCCGCGGAGTCGTCGGCCGGCAACGTACGCCCCTGGGCCGACAGCACCGCCCCCATCAACTCCCTGACCCGACTCCGATCCACCGAACTCATAGTCATGAAGCCTAGCGTCGGACGTCCCGCACCCACCAATGGTTCGCGTGCCGACCTTGTCACGCTCGCCGCCGCCCGGTGGAGGGCCTTGGGCGGAGGTTGGTCAGTGCGGGCGGTCCGCCGACCGGTCCGCCCCCTAGAATCGCCCGATGATCAGAGCGGCCGGACGGGGCAAGCTGACCGCGGCGATGGTGACGCTGCCCGTGCTGCCGATCGCGTGGTTCGTCGCGTTGCAGGAGCACCCGGTATGGATGCCGGCGGCGTACCTCGGCTATCTGCTGGTTGTGATCGTGGTCCCGGGCACGATGTTCTGGCGGCGGCTGACCGGCGGCGTCGGGTGGCGGTCCGCGGACGTCGTGCTCGGTACGGCGTTCGGCCTGGCCGTCGAGGCGCTGCTGTATCCGCTCGGGATGCTGTTCAAGCTGCCGTTCGCGGCGCTGCTGATGCCCGCGCTGGCGTTCGGGATGTGGCGGGCGCTGCCGCGGCCGAAGCTCCCGGAGCGGCCGACGCCGTGGTGGTCGATCGCCGGCGTGATGGTCGCGGCCGGCATCGCGGCGGCCTGGTTCGTCCGGGTCGGCTCGCAGGTGATCCCGCTCACCGGGCCGGACGCGCTGCGGTCGAACTCGGACGCCCCGCACAACCTCGCGGTCGCGGCCGAGCTGACCCACCACTTCCCGCCGCGGATCCCGTACGCCGACGGTGGCTGGCTGACCAGCCACTGGGCGGCGTACGAGCACATCGCGTCCGCGCACTGGATCACCACCGTGCCGCTCGACGTACTCACGCACCGGATGGCGCCGTTCGCCTGGATGCTGCTGACCGTGCTCGGCGCGGCCGCGGTCGGGATGCTGCTGACCGGTCGCGCGGTCGCGGCGCCGATCGCTGCCGGTCTCGTGGTCGCCGGTGGTGACCTGGTGGCCTGGCCGTGGGCAGTGTCGGACCGGGTGCTCGCGGACGGGCCGTTCTCGCTGGGTGGGCTTACTAATCCGCCGCAGGCGCTCTCGACGGTGTTGCTGCTGCCGTTGATTGCGGTGACGGCGTTGCTCTTGCGCCGACGGCCGGGGACGACGCGGTCGCAGCTGTTCCGGCTGTACGTCGCGGCCGGGGTGCTGGTCGCGGCGCTGGCGTTGACCAAGGCGACGACGCTACCCGTGTACGCGACCGGGCTGGCCGTCGCGTGGATCTACCTGACGGTCCGCCGCGGGCGGTTGAACCTGCGCGCGCTGGTCCTCGGCGTGGGCGTCGCGGCGGCGTACGCGTTGACCTTCTTCTTCGTACTGCGGGGCGCGGCGTCGACCGTACGGTTCGATCCCGGGGCGACGTTCGCGAGCCTGGCGGACCGGATGGGCGGCGGGACCGCGGTGACCGTGATCGCGGCGGTGGTCGTGGTCGGGTGGGTCATGCCGCTGGCCGGAGCCTTGCTGATCAAGCGGGGCGACGTGATGGTGGTGTTCCTGCTGGCCGGGTTCGTGGCCGCGGTACTCGGCGCGTCGCTGCTCGCGGATCGTGGGGACACCCAACTGTTCTTCGTACGGACCGGGTTCCTGCTCGGCGTACTGCTCGCGACCTGGGGCCTGGCGTCGCTGGAGCGGCGGCAGTACTGGATCGCCGGCGTCGCCGTCGCGATCGGCGTCGCCGCGATCTACTGGGGACGGCACCAGACGCCACGCTCGTGCACGTCGGTGAACTGTTTCGGGCAGGGCCTCGCGGTCGCGCTGGCAATTGCGGTGCTCGGGATCGGCATGTTCGGGCTGGTCCTGCGCGGCTCCCGGCGGACGTGGGCGGTGATCGCGGTCGCGGTGCTGGTCGGTACGACGGTGTCGCCGACGGTCGCGTCCGTACGGAAGTTCGCGAACCCGCCGCTGACGTCGTACGACTCGATCGCGCCGGGCGGGATCGAGGCCGCCCGCTTCATCCGCCGCAACTCCGGGTCCGATGACCGGATCGCCACCAACGTGCACTGCCACCAGGCGCGGGCGTCACACTGCCAGGCCGGGTCGTACTGGATCGCCGGGTACGCCGAGCGCCGGGTGCTGGTGGAGGGCTGGTCGTACCAGGCGCGGGTCGACGACAGCTACCCGGCCGGCGTCCAGGGGCCGTACCGGGACCAGGACCTGCTCGCGCTGAACGACGAGGTGTTCAGCAACCCGACCCGGCAGACGATCGAGACGCTGCGGACGAAGTACGACGTGCAGTGGCTGCTGCTCGACGAGCGGGTCGGGGCGCCGCCGAAGAACCTGGACAAACTGACCGAGCTGAGGTTCCAGCTGGGGACGGTCCGCGTGTACCAGATCTACCCGCCACCGCCGGCCAACCCGTACCCGTCGAAGTCCCCCACCCAAAGCCCGACCCAGAACCCGACCGGCGAGCCCACCGTGGGACCCACCGGCGAGCCCTCGACGCCGTTCCCGTCCTCATCGACCAGCGGCTCGCCCGGGGACCCGACCACGCCGTTCCCGACGCCGAGCTTCCCGGCCGGGACCCAGCCGCTCCCGACCGGATCCCTGCCGACCTACATTCCGCCGTACTCGGCCAGCCCCGGGGCGGTCAGCGGATCGACACCGCCGGGATCGCCACACTCTGGTTAGCGAGCCGGTCGAGGGCCGTCACGGAGTACAAGTACGCCGTACCAGCCGTC
>NZ_DASRVN010000553.1:0-8576 GCF_035655035.1 Kribbella sp.
CCCACCGGCTGCTACCGGTGGGGCCTTGTCGTTGGGTCAGGCTACGATCTTGTAGCCGTAGCGTTTCATTTCATTGGCTACTGCGGGGTTGAAGATGCCGGTGACCTCGAGCTTGAAGTGGAGCTGCACCTTGCGGATCACCCGCTAGAAGTGCAGGTGCCACGGCACCCCAGCCAGGATCCCGTGCACGTGGTGCGGCCAGTTGACCTGCGCCGGCGTCCGCAGCCACGCGGCGAAGCCGACCTCGCGAAGCGCCTTCACCACGGCCACCCGCTGCGCGGCGCTCTTCGTCCGTACGTCGACGTCGACCGCGCCCCCGCCGTCGTGCGTCCCGGCGGACGCCTCCACACCGCCCTTGTTGTACGACCCCTGCAGGATCGCGAACTTCGAGTGGTACAGCCCCTCGGCGGCCTTGACCATCGCCACCGTGCGCCGGTTCATGGTGAACCCGCGCCGAACTATCGTTGCCTCAGGCATCTAATTCACCGGCTCCGAGCAGGACGTCGGCGTCGTCGGCCGCGCCGCGCGCCTCCAGTTCGTCCAACTGGTCCGCGGTCAGCTCGTCGTCGAACACTTCCGGCATGGCGGATCCTCCCCCTCGCGCACCGACCCCGGTGCGGCGAAATCGCCGTACAGCGTAGGCCGTTGCCGGGTCAGGGACGCTTGAGAGGGCGTCTGAGGACTCTGTAGGTTTGAGGAATGTGAAGTTTTCCGACGACTTCGCGTGCCAGGGTGTGTGCCCGGGCCGAATGTGGGGTACCTGTAGGTGGTCCCGCGGTTCGGTCAGCGCCATTCGGGCATGGGTGATGCTCACCGAGCCACGAGTTCTCCCACTGAGGGGCGGGAGAACGACCGGTCCGGCGGGTGTGTCACTCCCAGGATGCACCCGCCGACTCCGGTCTCAGAGTGCGGACGCGACGAACAGATAGCGGTTCAGGCTGAAGAAGTAGTTGTCGCCGAGGTCGCGCAGGTCGTTCGCCCAGGCACGTGCCTCGTCCGCCGTCAGGTCGCCGTGGCCGGGGACGAAGTCCGACACGATGTCGATCAGGCCGGCGCTGAACGTGCGCTGGTCGTAGGTGGTGTTCAGGATCGGCACCACCTGCTGATGCGTCGGCGTGAATCCGGTCTTCACCAGTACGTCGGCGAGCGTCCGTGGCAGATGCGGATCGGCCAGGTGGTCCTCGAACGCGGTCAGCACCCGCGCCATCCGCGCGTCGTCGTTCGACCGCCACACCAGCGAACCCCAGTCCGTGTCCAGCAGTACGACGCGACCCGCCGGGCGCAGCACCCGCCGTACCTCACGCAACGCGCCGGCCACGTCCGCGAGGTACTCGAAGACCTGCGTGGACACCACCACGTCGAAGCTCTCCGCCGGGTACGGGATCCGGTCCACCGACGCCTGCTCGAGCTCGATTCCGGGCCCGTCCGGTACGTCGACCCTGGTACGCGCGATCGCCAGCATGCTGTCGCTGATGTCGATCCCGCAGATCCGCCCGTCCGGCCCGACCTCGCCGGCCATCTCCGCGGCCAGCAGCCCCGGCCCGACGCCGACGTCCAGCACCCGGTCCCCCGGCCGCAGCGCCAGCGCCGCCCGCACCGCCCGCCGCTGCTCGACCAGATCCGGCGTCATGTACACCGTCTCGATCCGCCCCGACACCTGCGCGTCGAACTGCAACCCGTCCACATCAACCATCCCCACATCATGATCCCGGATCCCGCCCCCGGGGAGGGCAGATGCACATCGGATGCGATGCCCCGACTTGCCCCAATAGGTTGACGCGGTGATTACCTTGCCGGAGTCGTTTCTGCGGATGCCTCGGTGGTGGACGGAAGGGGCCGGGTGGTTGCGGGAGCTTCCGGTGGCGGTGGAGCGGCAGTGTTCGCGGTGGGGGCTGACCGTGGTGGGAGCGGTTTCACACGGGTCTAACGCAATCGTCGTACCGGTCAGTCGCGGGGCGGACGAATTCGTACTGCGGATGTCGCCGCCGGGGGCGGAGGTCACCGATCAGGTCTGGGCGCTGCGCTGGTGGGCCGGGCGGGGCATGGCCCAGCTGTACGACGCGGACGTCGACGCGGGCGCGATGCTGCTTGAGCGGTTGTCCACACCGTTGACGAGTCGCCCGATCGATGAGGCGGTCGCCGTACTCGGGCAGCTGATGCGCCGCCTCGCGGTACCCGCGCCGGACGAGGCACGCTCGACCGCGGACATCGTCACCACCCGCTCGGCCGAGCTGGAGCCGGAGTGGGAACGCCTCGGTCGCCCGTTCGACGCCGCGATCCTGCGCGAGGCACTCGACGTCGCGCCGACCGAGACCACCTCCACGGCAGCGGTGAACGGCGACTTCCACTCCGGTCAGGTACTCGCGGGGCAACGGGAGGCATGGCTGACCGTCGACCCGGTGCTGTACCGCGGCGACATCGAGTTCGACCTCGGCCGGGTCCTGTGGTGCGACCTCGACAAGATGGACGACATCGTCCGGTACTTCGACCTCGCGGTCGCCGAGGCCGCACTCGACCGGGACCGGGCCCGCGACTGGGTGCTGTGGCGGACCGTCGACTACTGGTTGTGGGGACTCTCGGCGGGCCTCACCGAGGACCCGGTCCGGTGTGCCCGATTGGTCACCGCGCTTTCCAGATGAACCGGCTGCGCATCATCCGCGGTACGTCGGCCGCGTTCGGCGCGATCGAGTGCAGGATCCACGGGTGCGTCAGGTAAACGTCGCCCGGCTCACCGGTCAGCTCGACGACGCGGACCGGCAGACCGTCCAGGTCGGCCGCCTCCATCGGGTCCACCCTCCGCTGCTCCGACGTCAGGTTCCGGAACCACGGATCGGACCGCAGCAGCTGATCACGGACCGCCTTGAACTCCCGCTCGTCCGTCGTGGTCAGGAACCGCTCGAACACCCGGTGCGAACCGGCGACCTGCGGCGTCCCACCGCCTCCCGGACCGACAGAGTCGTAGAACGCCCAGATCTTCACCGCGCCGAGCGGCTCGTCGAAGCCCACGTCGGTATGCCATTGCCGATGCGGCACCGCCCACGGCACGCCCTCCGGCATCGTCACCAGCACCTGGCCCTGGTGCTTCGGCTCGATCCACTCGCCCAGCAGACCGTCGAGCGCGGACCGCACCCGCGGCCCGAGGATCGCGTGCGCCCGGCGGTCGAACTTGGTGGTCTTCAGACCGGTCGGCCGCAGCACCGTCCACGTCGTACGGTCGTCGCGATCCATCCCGTGCCGCTCGGACAGTTCGCGCCACAGCACGTCCCGCATCCCGGCGGCCTCGTCGGCGGAGAACGCGGACGGGATCTTCACGATCCCGTCCCGCTCGAAGATTTCCAGCTCCTCGGTGGTGAGCATGCGCTCCATCGTGCGCCCGCCGCCGACGACCTGCCACCGAATTAACAGCTCTGAGCAGGCAGCTTGCCGTCCAGCAGGTAGTCGGTGATCCGGTCCCGCGCGCAGGCCGAGTTGAAGTACGCCGTGTGCCCGAAGGTGTCGGCGGTCAGCAGCCGGCTGTGGTCGATCTGCCGCGCCAGGCTGCGCGCGTTCTCGACCGGAGTCGACGGGTCGTGCAGCGTGGACGTGATCAGGATCGGCGGCGTACCGTGCACCGGCGTCGCCTGCCACGGGTTGCTCGGCGGGATCGGCCAGCCGGCGCACGCAGCCGTCATCGCCCAGCCCTCGACCGCCGCGCCGACCCGCGGCGCGACCGCCTTCGCCAGCGCGAGCCGAGCCCGGGCATCGGCGTACCCGTGCAGCTCACCCGGGAGATCCATGCAGGACACGGCGGCATACGCGGTCTCGGGATCGCCGTCGTAGCTGAGGGTCGCGAAGCCGGAGCCGTCGCCCTTGGCCGCCTTCGCCAGCGCGGTCGCGAGCACCGGCCAGTTGTCCGACACCATCGATGTCAAGGGCAACAAATTCGGCAGCGCCATCCGGAGGACATCACCGCTCACCGACCCGGACAACGGAGTCTTGTCGGCCTTCGCGACGGTTCTGTCCCAGACCGCGCCGACGTCCTGCCCGTGCAGCGCGCACGACGTGTCCTTCGAGCACCATGCGGCGAAGCGGTTGAAGCCCTCCTCCATCACCTTCGCCTCTTCGAGCATGAATTTCAGCGCGCCCTGCTCGTGGTCGACGATGCCGTCGAGGACCATCCGGCCGACGCGCTGCGGGAACTGCTGCGCATACAGCGTGCCCAGGTACGACCCGTACGACAGCCCGATGTAGTTGAGTTTCCGCTCGCCGAGCGCCGCGCGGATCGCGTCCATGTCGTGCGCGACCGTCCTGGTGTCCAGGTTCCGCATCAGGTCGCCGTGCTGCTTCAGGCACTGCTCACCCGTCGCACGACTCGACGCGACCAGAGCGTCGTACTGCGCCTTGGTCTTCGGGAACACCGGTACGCCACGGCGCAGCACCGGGCCGCAGTCCAGCTGACTGCTGCTCCCGGTCCCGCGCGGATCGAAGCTGACCAGGTCGTACCTGTCCCGGAACTGCGGCAGCACCGCGTCCGCCAGCCCGGCCGCGAAGATCGACCCGCCGGCGCCGCCGGGACCACCCGGGTTGAAGAACAGCGCGCCGAGCTTGTGCTTCTGGTCCTTCGCCGGCACCTTCGCGACGAACACGTCCGTGGTCGGACCGGACGGTCTCGACCAGTCCAGCGGCACGGTGAGCGTCGCGCACTGCTCGACCGCGCCGGGCTTACATTCCTTCCAGTGCAGGGATTCCGTGGCGGCCGCCGTACTCACCGGTACGACGGCCAGCACCACGGCTCCTGCTATCGATGCCGCTGTCAACGATCTCCGCATGCCCGCCAATCTATGTGGCAGATCCCGCGGCTCACATCAACCGTTCGGCTACTTCCGCATCCGCCCGCGGTCTTAGTGTGCGGGTGCGAAGTCGTGGAATCCGATCAGCTTCTTGATCTTGCCGTCGGGGTCCAGGACGACGATGTCGGTACCGCCGGCCACCGGCTCCTGCCCCTCGGCCTGCAGGTGCCAGGTCCAGCGCAAGTAGTTGTGGTGCTCGTCGATGTCGCCGATCCGGACGAAGCTCAGCCCCGGGAACATGTGCTGTGCGGCACCGACCAACTTGTTCAGCTCGTCGTGGCCGGTGGTCTCGAAGCTCGGGTCCTGGAACGTCGCGTCCGCGGCCCAGGTGGCCGCGATCAGCTCGGCCCGGCGGTCGGCGTCGGCGGCGTTCCACATCGTGAAGTACTGGTCGGCGAGAGCCTTTGCGTTCATGGTGTTTCTCCTCGGTTCGTGGTGATGACCAGAACCTTGCCGCCCGGACCGGCATACCGTCGATGACCTCACAGGTAATGGAACTGTCTACGCGACCCGATAACGTCGGGGCTATGGCAGCGACGATCGAGGAGACGTTCCAGCGGCCGGTGGGTGAGCTGCTGCGCGGCTGGCGGGAGCGCCGGCGGCTCAGTCAGCTCGAGCTGGCGAATCGGGTCGAGGTGTCCACGCGGCACGTGAGCTTCGTGGAGACCGGGCGGTCGAGGCCCAGTCGCGACATGGTGCTGCGGCTGGCCGAGCACCTCGACGTACCGCTGCGGGACCGCAACCAGTTGCTGCTCGCGGGTGGTTTCGCGCCGATCTACAGCGAGGCGTCGCTGCACTCGCCGGCGATGCTCGCGATCCGTACGACGCTGCGTCGCCTGCTGCAGGCCCACGAGCCGTACCCGGCGCTCGTCGTCGACCGCTGGTGGAACATCGTCGAGGCGAACGCCGGGATCGCGATCTTCACCGCGGGCGTCGACGAGAAGTTGCTGCAGGCACCGATCAACGCACTCCGGCTGACCCTGCACCCCGACGGCCTGGCCCGGCGGATCGGCAACCTCGCCGACGTCCGCGCCGCCACGCTCGGAAGCCTGCAGCGGCAGGTCGCCAGTACGGCGGACCCCGAGCTCCAGGACCTGTACGAGGAACTTCGCGGGTACGCCGTCCACGATCAGCCGGCGGCCGCGCCCGGTCCGGCCGATGTCGTCGTACCGTTCAATCTCACCCACGACGGACGGGAGCTGTCCTTGCTGACCACGATCGCGACGTTCGGTACGCCGCTCGACGTGACGGTGTCGGAGCTGATGATCGAGTCGTTCTACCCGGCCGACGAGGCGACCGCCGAGTACCTGCGGGCGCTGTCGTGAAGCCGGACCGCGAGCTCGCCGACACGATCGAATCGCACCTGCAGAACCTCGAACACTTCCGCGACATCATCGCGTCGAAGCTGAGCGGGTTGAGCGAGGCCGACCTGCGCAGCAGCCGGCTGCCATCGGGGTGGACGCCGCTGGAGCTGCTGAAGCACCTGGTCTTCATGGAGCGGCGGTGGATCCGCTGGGGGTTCGTCGGCGAGCAGGTCGAGCATCCGTGGGGTGACTCGGCGGACGACCCGGACGGTCGGTGGACGGTCACGCCGGACGATTCACTCCCGGGTTTGCTGGCTCAACTGCGGGCCGGCGGGGAGTTCACCCGCCAGGTGGTGGGCGGCCGCGATCCTGCGGAGATCGCGTCGGCCGGGGGCCGTTTCGGGACCGACGACCGGCCGACGCTGAACTGGATCCTGTTTCACGTACTCCAGGAATACGCGAGGCACGCGGGCCACCTGGACGTGGCCCGCGAGCTCGCGGACGGTGCCACCGGCGAGTAGGGCTGCAGGGTCGACCCCTACTCGCCGGTGGCCGGGAGCCCTAGCGGCCGATGGAGGGGTGGCCGGTAGGGAAGCTCGGGGTCGGGAGACTCGGCTTTCCGGTCGGGACCGGGATGGCCGGCTTGCCGGGGAGCGTCGGCTTCGTGGAGGGGAGCGTCGGCTTCGCGGTGGGGATCGCCGGCGTGCCCGGGTCGACCGTCACCTCGACGCTTGCTGAAGCCGAGGGCTTCGGCGGTACCGGCAGGGAGGGCTCGCCGGTCGGCTTGCCCGGCACGGTCGGCAGGGTCGGCTTCGGCGCGGTCGGCTGCTCGGTCGGTACGCCGTGCACGCAGTCCGGGAGCTTAACCGACGGGACCGCGGTCGGCTTCGCCGTCGGGACCGCGGGCTCGCCCGGCAGCGTCGGCTTCGCGGGCAGACTCGGCTTCCCCGGGAGGCTCGGCTTCCCCGGCAGCGTCGCCTTGCCCGGCAAGGTCGGTTTGCCTGGCAGGGTCGGTTTGCCTGGCAGGGTCGGCATGCTCGGCAGGGTCGGCTTGCTCGAGGGGACCTTCGGCAGCGTCGGCTTGGACGGCAGCGTGGGCTTGGTCGACGGGAGCGTCGGCTTCGACGGCAGGGTCGGCTTCGACGACGGGAGCGTCGGCTTGCCCGGGAGCGTCGGCGTACCCGGCAAGGTCGGCTTGCTGGGCAGGTTCGGCTTGCTCGGCAGGGTCGGCGTACCGGGCAACGACGGCTTGCTCGGCAGGGTCGGCTTCCCGGCCGGCAGGTTCGGCTTGGCCGGGAGCGTGGGCTTGGCCGGGAGTGATGGGTTGTTCGGGTCGATGGTCTTGTTCACCGAGACCGTCACCGTCGGCAACTGCGGCTTGGCCGGCTGCTGCGGGAGGCAGGTCGGGTCGACCGTCGGCACCTTCGGGGTGTCGGTCGGGATCACCGCCGGCACCGGCGGCTTGCCGCCACCGGCCAGCAGGTTCTTCACCGGCGCCGGTCCGCCCACCGCCGCGGACACCGTCGCAACGGTTCCTGCGAGCGCGGTGACACCGGCTGCGGCCAGCCCGCGGCGCAGCCAGGTCAGCCGCTTGCCGCGCCGCATCAGGTCGGCGGCGTTCGGCTGCCAGGGGTCCATTTCGTACGTGAGAGCGTCGCGTACCTGCTCGTCACTCATCGCTTTCCTCCAACTCCGCTGTCGATCAGGTCGGGTGCCAGACGCAACTTGGCCAGCCCGCGGGACGCCGTACTCTTCACGGTCCCGGGCGCCATACCGAGCAGCTCGGCGGTCTCGGCCTCGGAGAGATCCTGCGAGTAGCGCAGCGCGACCACGGCTCTTTCCCGGACGGTCAGACCGCTCAGGGCCGAGAGCACGGCCTCCCTGGTCTGCACCTCCCCGGCGAAGTCCGCCACCGCTCGCTGGTCCCAGTCGTTGAGCACCGGATCACTGGGTACTTCGTTGTTCCAGCGCCGGCGGGCCTGGCTGAGGAAGCGGTTCACCAGCACCCGGCGGACGTACCGCAGCGGGTCGCCCTCCAGCCGGTGCCATTTCGGGTAGGACCGCATCAACGCCTGCTGCACGAGGTCCTCGGCGGTGTGCCGATCGCCGCACAGCATCTCCGCGAAGCGGAGCAAAGGGGTCGACTGCGCCTGCACGAAGCGCTCGAAGTCGGCGTCCGCGGTCCGGGTCATCGATTCTCCTCAGCCTCAGCCTCTGTCACACCGGTCCAAACCCGGTGAGCGACCGATCGGGTTCTGTTTCGTCACCAACTCCGGCCAAGAAATTTATTGACGGGCTAGCCACGAGCGATGTCGATGAGTCACATTGGGTGGGCACGCACCTTCACCGCCCCGGAGGTTCCGCCCATGCGTATCACCCGTAGAAGTACGTCCGCAGCCTGTCTCTCGGCTGCCGCGGCCATCCTTGCCGCGACCTTTACGCT
>NZ_DASRVN010000554.1:0-10740 GCF_035655035.1 Kribbella sp.
GAGCTGGGGTTGGTGGGGCTGGGCGTGGCGGCCGGCGGGATGAGCGTGGGGGGCGGGATGAGCGGCGTGGGGGGCCGCGGCGGGAGGACCGGGAGGAGAAGGTTGGGCCTCGGCGGGACGATCCGAAGATTCCGGAGGGGATCACGGGGGCCGAGCTCGATCGTGGCGTGAAGGCCGAGCTGCGGTCGTTGCCGCGGACCCTGGCGGATCTGGTGGCGCAGCACCTGGTGGCGTCGGGGCGGTTCCTCGACGACGATGCGGAGCTTGCGTACCAGCATGCGCGGACGGCGCGGCGGCTCGCGGCGCGGCTCGGTGGGGTGCGCGAGGCCGTGGCGATCACGGCGTACCTGGCTGAGCACTACGACGAGGCGTTGACCGAGTTCCGGGCCGTACGGCGGATGACCGGGAACCATGAGGTGCTCGCGATGATGGCCGACTGTGAGCGTGCGCTCGGGCGGCCGGACAAGGCGCTGGCGCTGACGAAGGACAAGCATGTTCGCGACCTGTCGGAGCCGACGCAGATCGAGCTGCTGATCGTGGCGGCCGGTGCGCGGCGGGATCTCGGGCAGACGGCGGCGGCGGTCCAGATGCTCGAGGTGCCGGAGCTGACCAAGCGGACGCGGGCGGAGTGGTTGCCGCGGCTGCGGTACGCGTACGCCGACGCTCTGGCGGAGGCTGGGCGGACCGATGACGCGCTGGTGTGGTTCCACCGGGCGGCTGGGGTCGACGGTGACGGTGTGACCGGTGCGGCCGAGCGGGCGGCGCAGCTGGAAGGGCTCGAGTTCACCGACCTCGACGAGGACGACACGGTGGTGGACGACGAGTACTTCGAGGACGAGTACGACGGTGAGTCGGACGCGACCGACGCGTCGGACGAGTTGGACGAGGCCGACGAGTTGGACGAGGCGGACGACGCCACTGACGAGGTGGATGAGGCCGACGAGCGGGACGACGCGTACGAGTCGGACGAGGCTGACGGCGTGGACGACCGCGTGGACGAGACCGTCGAATCGGACGACGCGCACGAGGCACACGGCGCGGACGGCGCGGGCGATGACGGCGCGGATCGCGCGGGCGATGACGTGGGCGAGGCGGCGGGCGGCGCGGGGGAGGCGGATGGCGGTGTGAGTGACGCGGATGGCGACGTGGATGCGGCGGTGGGTGTAGACGGTTCGGGTGCCTCGGGCGACGACCGTGCCTCGGGTGCCTCGGGTGACGAGGGTGGCTCGGGTGCTCGGGGTGAGTCGGTGGGGCGGGAGTTTGAGGGCGGCGGGGAGTAGGGCGTGGGGGTTGTGGGTCTGGTGGCTGAGGACCCTGTTGGTGTGCTGGTGGCGGCCGCGCTCGGCAAGGGGGCGCGGCGGCTGCAGAAGTCGGTTGGGATGGTGGCGAACGACGAGGACGACGCCATCCACCAGGTACGGGTGTCCTGCCGCCGGCTGCGGAGCGATCTGAAGCTGTTCCGCAAGCTGCTGGCCGGCGACTGGGCGACCGGCCTCCGGGCGGACCTCGCCGCGCTCGCTCAGGCCTGCGGCGAGGCCCGGGACCTTGAGGTGATCGCGGAGCTCGTCCGCGAGAACACCAGCAGCGAGGACAACCCGGAGCACGTCGACACGATCCTCACCACACTCACCCTCGGCCTGGACCGCGCAGCCGCCCGTTCAGCAGAGGTGGTCCTGGGCGACTCGACGAGGGATCTGCTCGCAACGCTCGAGGCCGTCGCCGCAGCACCTGACCTGAAGCCCAAAGCGGACAAGCCCTGCGGCGAGATCCTCCCGCAGCTGCTGCGCGCCGCCACCGACAAGTTCACTCAGGAAGCCGACAGGCTCCAGCCCTGGACTCACGACGACGACTGGCACGAAGTACGGCTGCTGGCGAAGCGCGTGCGGTACGCCGCCGACACCAGCGCGGCCGTACTCGGTGACGAGGCAAAAGCCGCAGCCGCGCACGCAGCGACGTACCAGGAGCTGCTGGGCCAGCACCAGGACCACTGTGCCGCCGCAGACGCTCTGACGGCCATGGCAGTGGACGCGGCTGCACAGGACGACCCAGAGCTCTCGTTCACGCTAGGACGCCTCACAGAGCGCCACAGGGCCGCTCGGAAGCCTCTGCGTGAGCAGTTCCTCAGCCTGTACCACCGGCCCTGACTCACAGCGTCCGGAACAGCAGCCCTACTCGCGGTTTCGGGCCGAACGACGTGGCCTTCTGCGGCAGTACGACGCCTTGCGCGGCAGAACGCAGTACCTGATCCATCCGAGGGGCTGTGAGCTCTACAGCGACCTGCTGCGCGTCAGCGAGCGCTAGAGCGTCCTCAAGGGTGTGGTGGAAGCTGAGCGTGTCCTCAGCGACTCCCCACGCCGGCAGCAGCGCTTCGTGCAGCAGGGCGACCGTAGGAGCGTCCGACGCCGCGTGGAGCGTCAGCCAGCTCGACCCGTCCGTGACGGAGATCCGGTTCGGGTCGCCCTCCACCCGACCGGGCTGCAACTGCCAGCCGGACGGTGTGCGCAGCTGTACAGTCGCCAGGTCCAGGCCGGGTATGACGCGGTGGATCGGATCCAGCGTCAACGGATGCCGTACGTAGTCCACCAGCATCGCCAGCCCGGCCTGTGTGCTCTGCCGGTACGGCTCCCGCAGCTGCCGTTCCAGGTACGCCGCGTACCTATGGTGGCCGTCCGCGATCAGGGCCTCGTGTCTTGAAAGCTCGGCCTCGATCGCTGCCAGCACAGCTGGGTCAGCGATGCGCCAGATGCGGTGCTCGGCTCCGTTGTAGGTCTCTGCCTCCAGCCAGGGCTCACCGGCGCGTGCTGCATCCACGGCATCGCTGGCGGCACCACCGTCGGCGTACGCGAGCAAGATCGGCTCCAGGTCCGCGTCGGTCGCCTCCATCAGCCGCAGACGATCGTCGACCCAGTGCGGCATCACGTCCTCGTGCGGCAGTACCACGCGACGTGTGGGATCCAGCAGCAGCGAACCGACAAGCCCGCACAGTACGGCGTCCCCGAGACGCTGCTCGTACACGTACAGCGCGGGCTGTTCGTCCTGTACCACCACGCCGTCCCGCTGCCACCTGGACAGCCGCTGCGCCGGTTCGTCGTACCGGGCAGGTCCGAGGTCCGGATCGCGTGGAAGGATGAGCCTCACCATGTTGTGCAGATCAGAGTCAGTCAGCCGCCGGACGATGGCGGGTTCCAGCACGTCGTACGGTGGCGACGTGACCGCACCCAGCCCACTCACCTTGCCCGCCACGAACCGCCAGGCCCGCAAGGGATCGAGTCTCAGTACCGCATCCGGCATGCGCGGAATCGTACGGGGTGCGGCATGAGCACGGAACGAACTGCGCCGGAACCGCTGTCGGCGTGTGACGAACCGCTCGCGAGCCGGTACGACGTGGCGCTGCTCGACCTCGACGGCGTCGTGTACGTCGGGCCGGACCCGGTCCCCGACGCGCCGGAGAACCTCCGCAAGGCCGCCAAGGAGGGCATGCGGATCGGGTACATCACGAACAACGCGAGCCGGCCGGCCGACAGCGTTGCCGAGCACCTCGCGTCGTTCGGGCTTGACGTGCTCGCCGACGACGTGGTGACGTCCGCGCAGGCGGCGGCGAAACTCGTCGCGAGCGAGTTCCCGAAGGGATCGCCGGTGCTCGTGGTCGGCGGCGAGGGGCTGTACGTCGCGCTCGACGAGTACGGGCTGACCCCGGTGCGGAGCAGCGACGGGCACCCGGTCGCGGTCGTCCAGGGCTTCCACCCCGACGTGAACTGGGTGATGCTCGCCGACGGCGCGCACGCGATCAACGAGGGCGCGAAGTGGTTCGCGACCAACCTGGACCTGACGATCCCGACCGCAGCCGGCAAGGCGCCCGGGAACGGCACGCTGGTGCAGGCGATCCGGGCCGCGGTCGACGTCGATCCGGTGGTCGCCGGAAAGCCCGAGCCGCCGCTGCTCGAGACCAGTATCGAACGGCTGGAAGCCAAGCAGCCGTTGATGATCGGGGACCGGCTGGACTCCGACATCGAAGGCGCGAACAAGGTCGGCATCGCGAGTCTGTGGGTGGCGACCGGGGTGCATGACGCGTACGACCTGGCGCGGGCGCCGAAGAACCAGCGGCCGACGTACGTCGCTGCTGGACTGAGCGCGCTTGCCCAGAAGCAGCCGGGGGTGAAGGTCGACGGTGCGAAGCACACGTGTGAGGGCTGGACGGCGGAGGTCGTGAACAACGCCGTTACGGTGAAGGGGGAGGGCGAGCCGTACGACGGTCTGCGCGCCATCCTGTCCGCCGTGTGGGCCGCCGTCGACGCGCCCGCCGAGCCGGCCAAGCCCGCGAAGGCCACCGCCCGCGGCCGCCGCCCCCGTCCGAAGCCGTCCCCGAGGGCGGACGCGATCGCCCTCGACGCCGCCCTCCACCGCATCGGCCTGGACAAGTAGCCCCCTGAACTGGAGGGTCGGCGCGGTGGTGGGGCGGGGTGGGTGGTGTTTGGGAGGCGAGGCGATACCGTTGCTGGGGACGATGCTAGGAGGCAGTCATGGTGATGGACGCGGTGCGCGGATACGTACAACTGGCGAACGGGCTGACCGAGGTCACCAAGCAGAAGGCCCAGTCGGCTGCGAAGGCGCTTCTGCAGCAGACCGGGGCGGACTCGCTGACCACTAGGGTGAGTGACCTGGCCGACGAGATCGTTGCCACCAGCAAGAGCAACCGTCAGCTGTTGCAGGCGATCGTGGCGAACGAGGTCGAGGGTGCGGTGGCGCGGCTCGGGTTCGTCCGGTCCGAGGAGGTCGCGGCGCTCACCCGGCGGGTGAAGGCGCTGGAGACCGAGCTCGCCGAGGCGCACGCCGCGGCGGGCCGGGCTGCCGCGCCGGCGCCTGTTGTCGAGGAGGTTGTCGAGGCGACGGTGGTCGACGAGGGTCCGGCTGCTGATGCGGCTCCCGCTCCGGCTCCGGCTCCGGTGAAGAAGGCGGCTGCGAAGAAGGTGCCGGCCAAGAAGGCTGTGCCGGCCAAGAAGGCTGCTGCTGCGAAGAAGGCTGCCAAGAAGGCGCCGGCGAAGAAGACGGCAAAGAAGGCCTGAGATGACCGAGCATCCCGGCGAGCAGTTCCCACCGGAGGTGGACCCGGACGTCGAGCCCGGCTCGGACCCGTACCGCTCCGGTGAGCCCGACTACGACACCGAGCCGGGCACCCAGGACGTGCCGCACGACGCGGCGGGAGAGCACGTGGACCCGGCGGCCGTGGAGTTCGGCCCGGAGTTCGCCCGCGCCCCCGGCCAGGAACACGAACACGCCTTCGAAGCCGCCTCCGCCGAAGACCCCACGTACGACGACACCGGCTCCGGCGGGGGGCTGGGGTATGACGCTTCCGCCGAGGGCACCGGCGATGCGGCGGATCCGGCGTACGACGGGTCTGGTGACGACTCGGCGTACGGCGAGGGGGAGGGTGGGCATCCGTTGGTGGAGGAGACTATGGGGCGGCTGGACTCGTTGCGGGACCGGCCGGTGGGGGAGCACGGTGAGGTTTATGCCGACCTGCACGAGCGGTTGCAGAGTGCGCTGGTCGAGGCGGACGCCGAGCAGAGCGACCGGGGCTGAGCGGCCGAGCGGGTGGCCAAGGGAGTCAAGCGGTCGCGGCTCGACGCGGAGCTGGTACGGCGGGGTCTCGCGCGCTCGCGGGAGCATGCGAGTGAGCTGATCGCGGCCGGCAAGGTGAAGGTGTCGGGGACCGTGGCCGGCAAGCCCGCGACCGGGGTCGGGGCGGACGCGCCGATCGTCGTCGACACCTCCGAGCACGAGGACCCGGGGTACGCGAGCCGTGGCGCGCACAAGCTGATCGGCGCGCTCGAGGCATTCCCGCGCGTGCCGGTGAAGGGCCGCCGTACCCTCGACGCCGGTGCCTCGACCGGCGGGTTCACCGACGTACTGCTGCGCAACGACGCGGCGCACGTGATCGCCGTCGACGTCGGGTACGGGCAACTGGTGTGGGCGCTGCAGACCGACGACCGGGTCACGGTGATGGACCGGACCAACGTCCGGACCCTGACCCTGGACGCTATCGGCGGAGACCCGGTGGATCTGGTGGTCAGCGATCTGAGCTTCATCAGCCTGACGCTCGTCCTGCCCGCGCTGATCGGCGTGGTGAAGCCGGACGGCGACCTGGTACTGATGGTGAAGCCGCAGTTCGAGGTCGGAAAGGAACGGCTGGGCAAGGGCGGCGTGGTCCGCGAGCCTGAACTGCGGGCGGAGGCGGTCAGAACCGTCGCCGCCAAGGCACGTGAACTCGGCTGGGGAATCGAAGGCGTCGCCGCCAGTCCGTTGCCTGGTCCGTCAGGAAATGTCGAATACTTCCTGTGGATACGACGTGTTGCGCCGCCTCTCGATGAGACGATGCTCCGGACGGCCATCGACGAGGGACCGCAATGACCGGGGCGGTCGGGTGCGGAAAGAGTGGAGGGCGGCAGGGTGGTTGAGCACGAGCCGCGTCGCGTGCTGCTGGTCACGCACACCGGCCGCGAGCAGGCGGTCGAGGTCGCCCGGGACGCGCACCGGCTGCTGACCGGCGCCGGGATGCAGGTCCGGCTGCTCGGCGGTGAGGCCGAGGAGCTCAAGCTCGACCCGGTGGAGATCGTCGACGACCCGGAGAAGGCGGCGAACGACGTCGAGCTGATCATGGTGCTCGGCGGCGACGGCTCGATCCTGCGCGGCGCCGAGCTGGCCCGCCCGCACGGTACGCCGGTGCTCGGGGTGAACCTGGGCCACGTCGGGTTCCTGGCCGAGGCCGAGGTGGACGACCTGGAGCGGATCGTCCAGGTGGTGGTGGACCGGACGTACACGGTCGAGGAGCGGATGACGCTGGCCGTCGACGTCCGGCTCGACGACGACCTGATCTTCGAGACCTGGGCGCTGAACGAGGCCAGCGTGGAGAAGGCGGCCCGCGAGAAGATGCTCGAGGTGCTGGTCGAGGTGGACGACCGGCCGCTGTCGCGCTGGGGCTGCGACGGGGTGGTGGTCGCGACCCCGACCGGCAGTACGGCGTACGCGTTCTCAGCCGGTGGGCCGGTCGTCTGGCCGGAGGTGGAGGCGATCCTGCTGGTGCCGCTGAGCGCGCACGCGTTGTTCTCGCGGCCGATCGTGGTGGCGCCGACGTCGCGGCTGTCGATCGAGCTGGTGCCGACCTGGAACGGCCGCGGCGTGCTGTGGTGCGACGGCCGGCGGATGGTCGAGGTGCCGCCGGGTGCCGAGATCACGGTCCGCCGGGGTACGACGCCGGTCCGGCTGGCGCGCGCCCACGAGGCGCCGTTCACCGACCGGCTGGTGGCGAAGTTCGACCTCCCGGTGCTCGGCTGGCGGGGCGCCGCCGAGCGCAAACGCAACGGCAACAGCCACAACGGCAACAGCCAACAGGAGACTTGAGTGTCCCGTCGACAATGCTGGTCACACGCTATCGGCGCCCAGGCACGCACCTCGCTGCGTTGGACGAGCGCCCACGATGAAACACCGCATCGAGGGCGCTCGTCCGCCTTGCGATGCACGTACCTGGACACCGCTATCGTGCAACCATCATCGTCGACGGGACACTGACATGCTCTCGGAGATTCGTATCACCGGGCTGGGCGTGATCGAGGACGCGACGCTGGACCTCGACCCGGGTTTCACCGCGGTCACGGGTGAGACCGGCGCCGGCAAGACGATGGTCGTGACCGGGGTGAACATGCTGCTCGGCGGCCGGGCGGACAGCGGCCTGGTGCGGCACGGGACGCGGCGGGCGCGGGTCGAGGGCCGGGCGAGCGCCGTACCGCGGGCGATCGTGCAGCAGGCCGAGGACCGTGGTGGCGAGCTGGACGACGACGAGCTGCTGATCGCGCGGGAGCTGTCGTCGGAGGGCCGTTCCCGGGCGTTCCTCGGCGGCGCGTCGGTGCCGGTGTCGGTGCTCGGCGAGGTGTCCGGCGATCTGGTCGCGATCCACGGGCAGGCGGACCAGTGGCGGCTGCTGCAGCCGGCCCGGCAGCGCGAGACCCTGGATACCTTTGCGGGCAAGGCGGTTCTGGTCCCGCTGCAGGAGTACTCCGCGGCGTACAAGCGACACCGCGAGGTTGAGGCGGAGCTGACGGAGCTGACCACCCGCGAGCGCGACCGGCTGGCCGAGGCGGATCTGTTGCGGTTCGGGCTGGACGAGGTGGCCAAGGCAGAGCCGTTGCCGGGCGAGGACCTCGAGCTGGCGGCCGAGGAGCAGCGACTCGCGTACGCCGACGGTCTGCGTACTGCGGCCACCACCGCCGCGGACGCGATCGCTTCGGAGGACATGGACTCGACGCGGCCCAACGACGTACTAGGCCTGCTGGCGTTGACGAAACAGGTCCTGGACGGCGAGCGGGAGCACGACCCGAAGCTGGCCGAGCTGGCCGATCGGGCCGGCGAGCTGGGCTACCTGGCGGCCGACCTGGCGCAGGAGCTGTCGTCGTACGCCGCCGATGTCGACACCGATCCGGCGCGGTTGTCCGTGGTGAGCGAGCGGCGCGCGTTGCTGACCGCGCTGGTGCGGAAGTACGGCGCCGACGAGGGTGTCGTCGACGAAGTACTGGAGTGGGCGAAGCGGTCCGCGGACCGGTTGGCCGAGCTGGACGGCAGCGACGAACGTGTGGAGCAGCTGAACGCCGAGCTCGCCGAGCTGGACGCGACGCTCGCCGATCTCGGGCAGCAGATGCGGACGGCCCGGATCGAGGCGGCCGAGCGGCTCGGGGTCGCGGTCTCGGAAGAGCTGACCGGGTTGGCGATGCCGCACGCGAAGCTGACGGTCGAGGTGCACGAGACGACGGCCGGACCGTTCGGGATCGACGAGGTCGAGTTCTGCTTCGCGGCGAACCCGGGCAGCCCGGCGCGCCCGCTGCAGAAGGCCGCGTCCGGCGGTGAGCTCTCGCGGGTGATGCTCGCGCTCGAGGTGATCCTGTCCGACACGCACCCGGTGCCGACGCTGGTGTTCGACGAGATCGACGCCGGGATCGGCGGCCGCGCCGCGGTCGAGGTCGGGAAACGGCTCGCCCGGCTGGCCGAGAAGGCCCAGGTGATCGTGGTCACCCACCTGCCGCAGGTGGCCGCGTTCGCGGATCGTCACGCCGTCGTACTGAAGAGTGACGACGGTTCGGTCACTACGAGCGGCCTGGTCGCTCTGGACGACGACGCCCGGCTGAAGGAACTGTCCCGGATGATGGCCGGCCTGGAGAACTCCGAGGCCGCGCAGACCCACGCCGAGGAGCTGCTCGCGCTCGCCGCGAAGCGCCACAAACCGCGCCGGAAAAGTCGTTCCAAAGGATGATTTGACGGACAGTCACCGTTAATTCGGTGCGTGAACAAGGGGCCACCCGGGTAAATGAGCAGGTAAGGGGCTCTTGACATGGCAGGATGAGAGCGCGATGAAATTGCCCAGCCTGCGGAGAGCACGTACCACTGAACTGCCCGGCGTCACCGGCGTGGTCCGGCTGGATCGGCGTACCAAGAATCTCACCAAACGGCTCAAGCCGGGTGAGATCGCGGTCATCGATCACGTCGACCTGGACCGGGTGAGCGCCGAGGCGCTGGTCGACTGCAAGGTCGCCGGGGTGGTGAACGTGGCCGACTCGATCTCCGGCCGGTACCCGAACCTGGGGCCGGAGATCCTGGTCGACGCGGGCATCCCGCTGGTTGACGGGGTCGGCCGCGAGGTGTTCTCGGTGCTGCACGAGGGCGAGCAGGTCCGGCTCGACGAGGGCACCCTGTACCGCGGGCAGGAGGCGGTCGCGAAGGGCATCGCCCAGGACGGCGACTCGGTCGCGAACCTGATGGACGAGGCCCGCTCCGGGCTGTCCACCCAGCTCGAGGCGTTCACCGCGAACACGCTGGAGTACCTGCGCCGGGAGAAGGACCTGCTGCTCGACGGCGTCGGCGTACCGCACATCCACACGCCGATGGAGGGCAAGCACGTCCTGATCGTGGTCCGCGGGTACGACTACCGCGACGACCTGGTCGCGCTGAAGCCGTACATCCGCGAGTACCGACCGGTGCTGATCGGTGTCGACGGCGGCGCGGACGCCCTGGTCGAGAACGGGTACGTCCCGGACCTGATCGTCGGCGACATGGACTCGGTCAAGGACGAGACGCTGAAGTGCGGCGCCGAGGTGATCGTGCACGCGTACCGCGACGGCCGCGCGCCCGGTTCCGAACGGCTCGAGCGGCTCGGGGTGGAGTCGATCGAGTTCCCGGCCACCGGGACCAGCGAGGACGTCGCGATGCTGCTGGCCGACTCCAAGGGCGCCTCGCTGATCGTCGCGGTCGGCACCCACAACTCGCTGGTGGAGTTCCTCGACAAGGGACGCTCCGGGATGGCGAGCACCTTCATCACCCGGCTGCGGGTCGGTGCCAAGCTGGTGGACGCGAAGGGCGTCGGCCGGCTGTACCGGAGCCGGGTCTCGACGTTCCAGGTGGTCGCGCTGATCGTGGCCGGCCTGTTCGCGGTCGGGATGGCGCTGGTCGCCATCGGTGCCGACGATGTGCTCTGGTCGATCCTGCGGGCGCGCTGGAACGACCTCGTCTACTGGATCCGGGAGCTGTTCACGTGATCGACTTTCGCTACCACATCGTCTCGATCGTGGCGATCTTCTTCGCCCTGGGCGCCGGTGTGGTGCTCGGGGCCGGCCCGTTGAAGGGCACCGGCAGCGAGCTCGTCCAGGCGCAGGCCGACAAGGACCGCCAGCAACTCGCCGACGCCCGGGCGGAGCTCGT
>NZ_DASRVN010000555.1:0-3322 GCF_035655035.1 Kribbella sp.
GTGGTGGAGAGGCCGTCGCGGATGGTGGTGAGGAGGCGGCGTTCGACGGCTTCGAGGTCGGCGACGCGGGTGCGGATTTCTTGTTCTTCGGCTTGGGCTTCGGCGAGCAGGGTGGCGGCTTCGGCGCGGGCGGTTGAGCGCACGGAGTCGGCGTCGGCCTGGGCGGTGGTGCGGAGGGCTTCGGCTTCGGCTCGGGCAGTGGTGCGGACGGTGTCGGCTTCGGTTCGGGCGGTTTCGCGGAGGTGGTCGGCGGTGCGTTGGCTGGCGCTGAGGACGCTCAGTTCGTAGCGGCGGAGTTCGTCGACGAGTTCGCCGGCGGGGCGCTGGGAGTCGAGGATCGCGGCGGCGGGTTGCGGGATGTCCGCGTCCGGCAGGGTGTGTTCGAGGGCCGCGATCTGCTGGTCGACGCGGGTGAACAGGTCCGCGACGTCGGTGCGCATCTGGCGGATCGTGTTCGCCGCCGCCTGGACCCGTTCGCTGGCCTCGCGTTCGCGTTCCCGCGCCGTACGTTCGGCCGACGTGATCACGTCCAGCGCGACCACCGCGGCCCGCTCGGCCGGATCGTCGGGAACGGTCTCCCGCGCAGCTCCCTCCGGCGGCGCCTCCCCCATCGCGACCGTACGGCGCAGCGGCACCTCCCGGATGAACAGCACCGCGAGCAGGCTCACCACGGCCGCGCCGGCAGCGATCACGAAGATCCGCCCGGTCGCGTCGCCGTACGCGTGCCGCACGATCTCCTGCACCGGCGCCGGCAGCGAGTGCAGGTCCAGCACGCTTCCGGACCCGCCCTTCGCCGCCGCGGCCGCGCCCGGGCCGAGCTCGCGCAGGTGCTCGGTGATCAGGTTCGTGACCCGGGTCGCCAGCACCGCGCCGAGCACGGACACCCCGACCGCACCACCGAGGCTGCGGAAGAACGTCACCGTGGCCGACGCCGCCCCGACCTCGCTGACGTCGACGGTGTTCTGCACCGCGAGCACCAGGTTCTGCATCATCATGCCCATGCCGATGCCCATCGCGAGCATCCCGAGCCCGACATACCAGTACGGCGACTTGTGGTCGATCGTGCCGAGGACCCCGAGCCCCGCGGTCAGGCAGAGCCCGCCGATCACCAGGTACCGCTTCCACTTCCCGAACCGGGTGATCAGCTGCCCGGATCCGACCGACCCGAGGAACGACCCGAACATCATCGGGATCGTCAGCAGCCCCGCTTCGGTGGCGCTGTACCCGCGGGCGACCTGGAAGTACTGCCCGAGGAACACCGCGCTGCCGAACATCGCGATCCCCACCGAGAGGCTCGCGAGGATCGCCAGCGCCGTGGTCCGCTCACGCACCACCCGCACCGGCACCAGCGGCTCGGGCGCGTGTGTCTCGACCACGACGGCCAGGATCGCGAGTACCGCCGTACCGCCGAGGTACGCGCCGGTCTGCCACGACCACCACGGGAAGTGCTCGCCCGCGAACGACACCCAGATCAGCGGCAGGCTGGCCGCGCCCGCGATCAGGACCGCCCCGAGGTAGTCCATCCGCACGCGACGCTTCACCAGCGGGAGGTGCAGGAACTTCTGCAGCACGAGCAGTGACACCACCGCGAGCGGTACGCAGACGTAGAAGCACCAGCGCCAGCCGAGCCACGACGTGTCCACGATGACGCCGCCGACCAGCGGCCCGCTGACGGTCGCGAGCGCCATCACGGCGCCCATGTACCCGGAGTACCGGCCGCGGTTGCGGGGCGGGATCGCGGCGCCGATGATCGCCTGCGCGAGCGCCATCAGCCCGCCCATCCCGAGCCCCTGCAGCACCCGGGCGCCGATCAGGAACGGTACGTTCGGGGAGGCGCCGGCCAGCATCGAGCCGACCACGAACATGACGATCGCGAGCTGGACCAGCAGCTTCTTGCTGAGCAGGTCGGACAGCTTGCCCCAGACCGGCGTGGCGACGGTCATCGCGAGCAGGCTGGCCGTGACCACCCAGGTGTACTGCGTCTGCGACCCCTTGAGGTCCGCGATGATCGTCGGCAGCGCGTTGCTGACGATCGTCGAGCTGAGCACCGCGGTGAACAGTGCCGAGAGCAGCCCGGCGAGGATCTCCAGGATCTCCCGGTGCGAGAGCTCGGGGTTGCCGGCCGGCGGCTGTGCTGATGGCGGCGCGGCGGCCGGGGCGTGCTCGGGTTCGGCGTACCGCGAGCGGTAGGTGGGGTGGCCGGCGGGGGTGGCCGGTGGGGTCTGGGTGGCAGACATCAGTTTCCGTTCCGTACGGCGAGAACGCGACGACCGGGGCAGTGGGGTGCACTGCTCCGAGGCGGAAACGGCCGGCACCGGAGACACGCCCCGGTCCTCACCCAGCCCGATATTTGGTTGCAACTACCAACTTTAATCCCGCGCCGTCAGCAACTGTTCACCGGGAGGCATCAAACGCTCGTCAGGTGGATTATGAGACGAGGCCTCCTCGGAACTGGATTTCCCCGTACGATCCGGTGCTTGTTGAGTACTCAACACCCCGGTCTCCGGCGGAGCTGTCAGGGCCCGCCGGAGACCTTCACCCGAACGCGGCCACCAGCGGAGCCAGGCACACCGAGGACTGGCCGGCCACGGTCAGCAGATTCCCAGGGGCACTCCGGGGCGGACTGAACGGTCCCATCCACAGAGCACCTTCGGCAGCTTTGCAGGCCGTTCCGTACACAACGGTCCACGCCGGCGAACCGGTGGACATCTCCACGACCGCCGACTCGAGATCGTCGATCGGCCTGCCCAGCACCGGCTCGAACCCGGCCTCGCGGCAGGCCGCGACCAGGTGGTCGTGCAGCCAGACGTCGTCGGGCAGCCGCAGCGGGAGGGCGGCCAGGTCGATCAGCTTCACGCCGTCGTCAGCACGGTACGCCGTCGGTACGAGCACGGAGAGCGGGTCCCGCCAGAGCTCGGTGACCTGTATGTCGGCCGCCGCCACCTCGCCGCGGACGAAGGCGATGTCCAGCTCCCCCGAACGCAGCGCGGTCAGATACTCGGCCGTGCTCCCAGAACTGAGGTGCAACTCAAGATCCGGCGTTCGAGTGCGGAGGGTGGACAGGCCACGTTCTAAGCGGGTGCGGAGGCCGGGGGCGGTGCCGATGCGGAGGACGCCCGAGCGGCCGGAGGCGAGTTCGGCGGCGACGTCCGCGGCGCGGTCGGCGGCGGTCAGGACGGCACGGGCCTCGCGGAGCATGCGTTCGCCGTCGCCGGTCAGCCGGACGTGCCGGGAGGAGCGGTCGAGGAGTTGCAGGCCGAGTTCGCGTTCGAGGCGGGCGACCTGCTGGCTGACCGCGGGCTGGACGATGTTCAGCCGCTCG
>NZ_DASRVN010000556.1:0-6972 GCF_035655035.1 Kribbella sp.
CCGGATCTGGGCCTCGGCCGCCGACGGCGTCCACATCTACCACTCCGACGGCACCCTGCTCGGCAAACTCCTGGTCCCCGAAACCGTCAGCAACCTCACCTGGGGCGGCCCCAAACGCAACCGCCTGTTCCTCACCGCGACCACCTCCGTCTACTCCCTCTTCACCACCACCAACGGCGCCCCGGAGGCATACGGCCCCCACCGCTAATCCGCTCGCCGCCGATCCGCCCCGCGTGTGATGATGGTCTGCTGACCTGATCCGAGGAGGACTGGTGGGCATGATTCCGGAGCATCTCCGGCAGGTGGCGGACGGTGTGGTGGCAGCGGCGGAGAAGGATCCGCGGGTGCTGGCGGTGGTGGTGGGTGGGTCGGTTGCCTCGGGCACCAGTGACGAGTACTCGGATCTTGATCTGGTGATCGTGTGTACGGCGGAGGGGCAGCCGGGGTGCTTGGCCGAGGCGGAGGAGTTCGCGGGGCGGGTCGGGCCGTTGCTGGCGAGTTTCACCGGGGAGCATGTGGGGGAGCCGCGGTTGCTGATCGCGTTGTTCGGGCCGCCATTGATCCATGTGGACCTGAAGTTCGTGACGCCGGACGGGCTGCGGACGCGGGTCGAGGACGGTGTCGTGCTGTGGCAGCGGGACGACACGGTGGATCGGGTACGGCGCGACAGTACGGCCGCCTGGCCGCAGGTGGATGCGCAGTGGATCGAGGATCGGTTCTGGGTGTGGGTGCACTACACGGCGGTGAAGGTCGCGCGTGGTGAGCTGTTCGAGGCGATCGACGCCCTCGGGATGATCCGGGCGGCCGCGCTCGCGCCGCTCGCCACCCTCGGTCGTACGTCGCGTCCGGCGGGCGTACGGCGGTTGGAGACGCTTGCGCCCGAGTTGTTGCCGGAGTTCAGCGCCACCGTGGCGACGGCCGACGCCGACGACTGCCTTCGCGCCCTGCGGGCAGCCGTCGACGTCTATCGGGAGGTCCGTGGCGACCAGGTGGTTCGGCGTACCGCTGCCGAAGAAGCGGTTGTTGAGTTCCTCAGAGCTTCTTGAGTTGGTCGATGGCGGTGAAGACGGCCAGGAAACCGAAGGCCAGGAAGGAGAAGAGGAGGACGGCGGTGCGGGTGGTGGTGATGCGGATCGCTTCGGGGAGGGCCCGGGAGTTCATCCACCAGAGCAGGCCGGAGTAGATGAACATCATGGTGCCGGCGGTGCAGGCCGAGATGACCAGCAGGACCAGGGGCTGGGTGAGGCCGGCCAGCAGTACGATGATGCCGAAGGCAACGAGTCCCCAGACGAGCCAGAAGTAGAGCTTGGACTCGGTGATCCTCGACGTCCGCAGGTAGCGGGCCTTGATCATGTCCGAGGCCAGCCGCGACGTGTAGTCGACGATGCCGGCCGCCGCGGCGAACAACGAGAACGCGCCGACCGCCCAGAACAGGTACCCGAACCAGCCGCCGACGATCGTCTGCAGCGTGATGCCCTCGATCTTCAGGAAGCCGATGCTGTTCTGCACAGCGGCGTTGCCGAACAGGGTGGCGTGCGCGAGCATCGACGTGAACGCGATCGTCAGTACCGTGATCGCCACGAACGTCGCGGCCTGCTCGATGTTCGCGAACCGCCACCAGCGGCGCCAGCGGGCGAGGTTCGCGTCGTCCGGCGGGAACGTGTAGCCGTTCGCGGTCGGGTCGGCCTCGGTCTCGCCGGTCACCGGTGACGTCAGCCGCGGTACGTGGAGGCCCATCCCGAAGCCCTTGTCGCGGATCCAGTTGCTCTGGACGAGGTTCTGCCCGCCGCCGGCACCGGCGTACGCGATCGCGCCCATCACCAGCGCGAACCCGAGCTGCCCGGCCGGGAACTGCGGCTGGGTGACCGCCTGCGTGAGCGCGCCGTACGTCTTGCCGCGGATCGCGAACACCAGCGCCAGTACGACGAGCAGCGCGACGGCGGCGATCTTCACCGCGATCAGTCGCTCCAGCATCACGTAGACGACCGGTGCCAGGGTCAGGATCGCGCCGATCACCAGCAGCATCACGATCGCGATCCAGCGCGGGTCGCCGCCGCTGAACAGGTACGTGAGCATGCTCGCCGAGCTCGTCGCCCAGCCCGGCCAGAGGTTCGCGAAGTACGTCATGATCGCGAAGAACAGGCCCCAGTGCTTCCCGTACCGGTTGAAGCCGGTCAACGCCGTCTCGCCGGTTGCCAGCGTGTACCGCTCGATCTCCATGTTCAGGAACCACTGCACGAGGACGCCGACGACGGCGCCCCAGAGGAACACCAGGCCGACCTGGCTGGAGATGTACGGCCAGAGGATGAACTCGCCGGACGCCAGCCCGACGCCGGCGCCGACCATGCCGGGGCCGATGATCTTCCAGGTGCTCGCGGGCGGCTCGGGCAGGTCGCGGACCTGTGGCGCGGGCAGGTTCTTGGTCGGTAGCGCGAAGTGTCCGTGGTCGGTCGGTGCGGTGTCGGTCATCAAACTCCCCTGGCCCCGGAGCCTACCGAACCGGTGGCAGACTGGCGCCCATGGGTGGGGTGACGATTCTGACCGCGTCGTACGCCGGGGCCGCGAGCGCACCGGCGTACGCCCGGCTGTCCGGGCTGGCCGCCGAGCTGCCGGGGGAGCAGCTGGTCCGCCGGGACGCGGGGTGGCCGGTGCTCCGGTACGCGTCCGCGGACGACGCGATCGAGGCGGCCGGGGCACTCCGGGAGGCGGCCGCGCGGGTGCCGGCGGGCGACCTGCTCCGGATCGCCGTACACACCGCGACGGCGGCCGGTCCGGCGGTGCGGCACGCCGAGCAGCTGCTGGCGATCGCCAACCCGGGGCAAACGTTGCTGACCGCAACCACTGCGGCCCTGATCGTGGGGCCTGTCAACGATCTTGGCGTGCATCGGCTGCGGGACCTCGGGTCGGCGGAGCGGATCTTCGAGCTCACCTCCACCGGTGCGCCGTTGCGGTCGCTGGACTGTGTGCCGAACAACCTGCCGGTGATGTTCACCAGTTTCGTCGGACGTACGACGCAGGTTGCGGCCCTGCGTACGCAGCTCGCCGGAAGCCGGCTCGTCACGCTGACCGGTCCCGGTGGTGCCGGCAAGACCCGGCTGGCCGCGCAGACCGCGGCGCAGCTGGCGGAGCGGTGGGCAGACGGGGTGTGGTGGGTCGATCTGTCGGCGGTGACTGACGGTTCGCAGATCCCCGAGGAGGTGGCCGCTGCGATCGGTCTGCTCGTCGAGCCGGGCGACCGGCTGCTGATCGGCCAGCTGCGGGACAAGCAGGCGCTGATCTGCCTGGACAACTGCGAGCAGATCATCGAGGGCGTCGCGGAGTTCGTCACCGCTCTGCAGACCGGCTGCCCCGAACTCACGGTCCTCGCGACGAGCCGCGAACCCCTCGACCTCCCCGGCGAGTCGATCTGGCGAGTCCCCGCACTGTCCCCGGATGAAGCCCGCACGCTGTTCCTGGAACGCGCGGAGGCGTCGGCCGACAGCGCGGAGGTAGAGCACGCGGTTCGAGCCATCTGTGAGCGGCTGGACGGGATTCCGCTTGCTCTGGAGTTGGCGGCTGCTTGGAGTCGGGTGTTGACGCCCTTGCAGATCGAAGCAGGGCTGGAGGATCGGTTCGCGCTGTTGACGAAGAACGTGCGCGGGGTCGCGGCGCGGCAGCGGACGTTGGCGGCGTCGATCGACTGGAGTTACGACCTGCTGGACGACGAGGAGCGGCAGGCGTTCCGGCGACTGGCGGCGTTCGCCGGTGGGTTCACGCTGGAAGCCGCGGCGGCGGTGAGCGGCGCCGTACCGGAGATCCTCGCGCGGCTTGTCGACAAATCGCTTGTCGTCGCGGAGGACGGGCGGTACCGGCTGCTGGAGACGATCCGCGAGTACGCCGCCGGCCGCCTGACCGATGACGACGTACGGGATCGTCATCTCGACCACTACCTGCGGGTCGCCGAGGCCGCGGAACCTTTGCTGGACAGCGATCGGGACGCCTGGCGCGCGCTGATCGAACCCGACCGCGAGAACTACCGCGCCGCGCTCGAACACGGCCTGGCCGCCGCCGACCCGGACCGCGGACGCAGGCTCGCCGCCGCGCTCCGCTGGTTGTGGAACCTGCAGGCGACCGGTACCGAAGGCATCGGCTACCTGCGCCGCGCGATCGACCGCGCCCCGGACGACCGAACGTTGCTGCAGGCCCGTTTGTACTACGGTTACGCGACCGTCGCCGACACCGTCGACCCATTCGGGTACGACGCGGCCGGCCGCGGGCTCGACCTGGCGACCGAGCTGGGCGACGACGGGCTGCGGTCGCTGTTCCTCGCGATGGTTGCGGTCGGCGAGTTCTTCACCGACTTCCACAAGGCCTGGGACCTGACGACCGAGGGCGTGCGGCTCGCCGACGGCATCGGCAACGAACACGCCCGGAACGCGAACGTCGCCCTGCAATGCGTGTTGCTGTCGTTGTGGGATCGTCACGACGAGCTCCGCCCGTTGCTCGACCGCGCCGCCACCGGCCTGATCTCCAGCGGCGAACGCGGGATCGCGTCGACGGTCCTCACGACCTGGTCCGAGAGCCTCGTCTCCACGGGCGAACCCCGGAAGGCCGTCGAGATCGCCGAACGCGCCCTCGCCGCGGCCGAACCGCTCGCCGACTTCCACCGGGTCGGCTCGGCCCGCGCCCAGCTCGCGTCCGTACTGGTACGGGTCGGCCGCGTGGACGAGGCCCGCGTGCTGGTGCGGCCGCTGCTCGAGCTGGCCGAGACGGCCGGTTCCGTCGTACCGAATCTCGGTCAGGTGATGAGCGTGATCTCGTACTGGACCGGCGAGTACGACGCTGCGATCGAGTGGCTCGCCGACGCCACCGCGCCGGACAGCCCGCTCGCCCGGACGTTCGCGCCCGCGATGCTGCTGCCGACCGTCGCCGCCGCCAGGCGCGCACTGGGCCAGGACGCGACCGAGGAGCTCGAACGTGCCGCCGGCCTGGCGCGCGCCTACAACCTCCCGCGGATCCTCGCCGACGCCCTCGACCAGCTCGGCCGGACCGCGATCGAGGAACAACCTGACAAGGCCGCGGAACTCCTGCACGAGGCGTTGACGATCCGCGTCGACCACGGGCTGCGAACGTACCTCATCGACAGCCTGGAATCCCTTGCCCTGCTGGCGAATCACACCAACCGCCCGGCGGATGCCGCCCGCCTGGCACGCGCGGCCGCGAACGCCCGCGACGACATCGGCCTCGCAGTACCGGCCGATCACCCGGATCTGCCGTTGTCCGACGAGGCGCCGCTGACGCTGGACGAGGCGGTCGCCTATGCCCGCCGTACCCGAGGAGCCCGCGGGCGCCCGTCGTCCGGCTGGGCCAGCCTGACCCCGACCGAGGAGCAGGTCGTCGCGCTCGCGGTCGAGGGTCTCAGCAACCCGGAGATCGGCGAACGCCTGTTCATCAGCCGCGGCACCGTCAAGACCCACCTGGCCCACGTCTACACGAAGCTCGGCGTCGCCAACCGCACCGAGCTGGCCTCCCTGAAGAAGCCGTGACCCTCACGAGGTGCCGAGCATCTCCACGGCCTTCGAGATCCGCCGCGCCCGCGTCTCCGGCAGAACTCCCAGAGCCATACATCCGTCGTTCACCACGATGCTTCCCTCGAACGTCTCCATGCTCACCAGACTAGGACGCCAGTTTGCTGGGCCACCAGACTTTCTTGCCGATGTCGTGGGCCAGGGAGGGGACGAGCAGCGAGCGGACGACGGTGGTGTCGAGGAGGACGCCGAAGGCGACCATGAAGGCGATCTGGACCAGGAACAGGATGGGGAGGACGGCGAGTGCCGAGAACGTGGCGGCGAGGACGACGCCGGCGGAGGTGATCACGCCGCCGGTGACGGCGAGGCCGATCAGGATGCCGGGTCTGGTGCCCTGTTCCTGGGACTCCTCGCGGACCCGGGTCATCAGGAAGATCGAGTAGTCGATGCCCAGGGCAACGAGGAACACGAACGCGTACAGCGGGATGCCCGGGTCGGCGCCGGGGAACTTGAACACGTGGTTGAACATCAGCGCACTCACCCCGACCGTGGCGCCGAACGACAGCACGTTCGCGATCACCAGCAGGACGGCGGCGACCAGCGAGCGGAGCAGCAGCATCAGTACGACGAAGATGACCGCGAGGATCGTCGGGATGATCACCTTGAGGTCGCGTTGCGCGGCGTCCAGGACGTCCAGGTTGATCGCGGTGTTCCCGCCGACCAGGATGTCCGGGCTGATCGAGTCCAGGTCGGTCCGCAGGTGCTTGACCACCTTGGTCGCGTCCGGTGAGTCGGCCGGGATCTTCAGCGTGGCCTGGACCAGAACCTTGCCGTCCACAACCTTCGGCGGTACGCCGGGAGCGACCGAGGCGGAGGCGCCCCCGACACCGTCGACCTTGGCCGCGGCCTGGACGACCCGGTCCGCGAGCGCCACCGGGGTGAGGATCTCCACGGGCGTACCGGCGCCGGCGTCGAAGTGCTTGCCGAGCTGCTGCTGGCCGGTGACCGACTCGACCTTGTTCAGGAACAGGTCCTCCTGCGACGTACCGCTGGCCTTGAACGTCGGCAGGAACGCCGCGCAGGCCAGCAACGCCAGCGCGCTGATCGCCCAGACCCGCCGCGAACGCCGCCCGACCAGCCCGGACACCCGGCCCCAGAGCCGGCGACCGCCGACCTGGTCGCGGGAGTGCACGTGGTCGACGCGCGGGATCGACGGCCAGAAGATCCGCCGCCCGAACGCGAGCAGGATCGCGGGCAGGAACGTCATCGCCGCGATGAACGCCCCGGCGATCCCGAACGCGCCGACCGGGCCGAGACCCTTCGTACTCCCGAGCCGGGAGAGCAGCAGGCAGAGCAGCCCGAGGATGACGGTCGCCGCGCTGGCCGCGATCGGCTCGACCGCGGCGCGCCACGCGACCCGCATCGCCTTGTACTTGCTCTCGTAGTCGTGCAGTTCCTCTTTGTA
>NZ_DASRVN010000557.1:0-28152 GCF_035655035.1 Kribbella sp.
GCGGTCAGCAGGACCCGGTCGGGCGCGACCGCGTGCCGTTCGGCGACCGCAGCGACCGCCGCGGCCGGGCGTGGGTACGCCGCCAGGTCGGTCAGGCTCGCGGTGATCGCGGCCAGCAGCCAGGGCGGCGGAGTGCCCGCGCGGACGTTGACGGCGAGGTCGACCAGCCCCTCACCGACCTCGAGATCGCCGTGGTGTTCCAGATCAAACCCGTTTGTCACGCCGGTCCTCCGTCGGTCGTGGCCGTCCGCCTCCGGCCGCGGTTCACGCGTGGGGCGGGCGCTCCGGGTCCGGAGCGGTTCAGTCTAGGGGCGGCTCGTTCGCGGTCGTTCGTTCCGCCCGCGTTCCGAACACGAGGTCGTCGACGGTCTCGGCGGCGGCGTCGAGCCGCGCCCGCCGGACGTGCTGGTACGTGTCCTGCGTGATCGCCGTCTTCGAGTGCCCGAGCTGGTCGGACACCAGCCGGGTCGCGAGCCCGCCCTCCAGGCCGAGCGTCGCCGCGGTGTGCCGCCCGTCGTGCACCCGGATGACCGGCACGCCGGCCGCCACCGCGAGCGCCGTGAACCGCCGGTTGACCGCGTACGGCGGGGTCGGCGAACCGTCCGCGCGGGCGAACACCCAGCCGCCACCGGGCCCGGCGTCGTACGCGGCGCCCGCGGCGAGGCGCGCCCGGAGCTGCGCCGAGCGGTGCGCCGCGAGCGCGGCCACGTCACCGGGGCTGAGCGACACGGTCCGCCGCGAGCTGGCCGTCTTCGGCGGGCCGGTGACCGCGCCGCGCGGGCCGGTCGCCGTGAGCGTGCGCTCGACGCGGAGCGTCCGGGCGTCGAGGTCGAGGTCGTCCCACCGCAGGCCGGTGACCTCGCCGCGGCGGAGGCCACGCAGCACGACGAGCCGCCAGAGCGGCAGCAGCTCGTCGCCGGTGGTCTCGGCGTGCCCGAGGAACGCCGCGACCTGGTCCGGCGACCAGACCCGCGCGGCGTGCCGCTCCGCCTCGGGCGGGTCGACCTCGCGCGCCGCGTTGAACGCGATCAGCCGCCGCTTGATCGCGCCGTTGAGCGCCATCGCCAGCGCGTCGAGCAGCAGCCGCTGCGTCGCCGGGCCGACCACGCGCGGGGTCGCCCGCCGGTCGAGCGGGTCGGACGGCACGCGGGTGCCCGCGGCCAGGGCGGCGGCGACGACCGCGTTGCGGGCGTCGAGCCAGTCCAGGGCGGCGGTGACGTGGTCCGCGCGGAGCCGGTCCAGGGGCACGTCGCCGAGGTGCGGGTAGAAGTACGTTTCGAGCCGGTACTCGTACGCGGCGCGGGTCGCCGGGCGGACGCGGCGCTTCGTCGCGAGCCACTCCACGCACCACTCCTCGACCGTCGGCGTGGCCGCTGCCGGGTCGAGGCCGGCGCCGTACCGGCGGCGGACCTCCTCGACGGCGGGCAGCTCGCCGCCGCGCCGCGACCTCGTGACGACCAGGTCGCCGACGAGCCGCCGCGTGTGGTCGTCGCTACCCGCGACGGCGAGCAGCTCGCGGACGTGATCGAGCGCCGCGGTCGCCGCCGTCCGGGTCGGGTAGCCGAACCGCTTGCACTGCCGCTGGTCCTGACCGACGACGTCGAGCCGGATCGCCCAGAACCAGGTCTTGCTGCCGTCGCGCGTGATCGAGCTGACGCTCCCGCGCTGCTTCGTGCTCATGCTCTCTGTCCCTTCGTCTCGACGTCAAGAATCTTGACGCCGAGATAATTATCCGCTGGCCGGCGCGCGTGAGCCATCGGCCGCGTCGAGTCCCAGCAGCCGCAGCAGCGGGGCGGTTGGCACGAGCCAGCGGCGGCCGGTCACCTTGATGACGGGCACCGGGAACGCGTCCTTGCGCGCCAGGTCGTACGCCGCGCTGCGACCGAGGCCGAGGACGCGGCCGGCCTCTTCGACGGTGGTGGTGACACCGAGCGCGCGCACGTCCGCGGCGGTCACCGTCGCGCGGTCAGTCATCGTCCGCGTCGGCCATCATCAGCGTCAGGCCGAGGTTGGTGATGGCGTCGGCGATCGCGTCGGCCAGCTCGGGGTCGTACTCGCGGAACTCTCGCCAGTGCGCGAGCAGGCGGTCGACGCGCACGGTAGATGCCACGCGCAGCTCGGTGGCTTCCTCGATGATGGCCCGCAGCTCATCGAAGTCCGGCTCGATCAGCTCCTCGTACGGCGTGATGTAGCTCATCGCAGGACGCCGCCTCGGTCCGGCACGAATGCCAGGTAGCCACGCACGTTCGACAGCCGCCAGCCCGTGCTGACACCGTTGCGGTCGTTGCGGTAGCTCATCGACTTGTTCGGCAGCGGCGCGGGGTAGTCGTCGCCGCGATCGAACGCTTCCATGTACTTGGCCACGGCCTGGTCGTACGTCAGTTCCTCGATCTTGGTGTCGGTCATCGCTGTCTTCCTTCCGGGTACGAACGCACAAAGGACGCAGGCGATGCCGAAGCATCGACCTACGTCCTTTCGTCTGGTGATCCGATTCTACGTACGCACGTTGCGAAGTACGTTCATCCTCATCCAGCGTTGAGCGTGCGCTCGTTCAGCGGTTGTCCAGCGAGGTTCGCGACGCGTGTGCGCCAGATACGGCTCGTCTGTCACGTGCGTCTGACCTGGCCGTTCGTCGGCGTTCGGAACGCGAGCGGAACCAGCGGTCACCGCTTGGGCGGCAGCATCTCCGCGTTCCACGCGGTCTCGCCGTGCCCCCACGTGTTGCGCACGCCCGGCACGTTGCCGCTGCCGAACGGGTTGTGCTCGCGCCGGATCGGTACGACGGTCTCGGCCGGTGGCGCCTCGTCGCGCGTCTCCGGGACCGAGACAGGTTCTCCCGGATCGTTGGCGTCACCCACGTCCGTTCGTACGTCCTGGCCGGCCGGTGGCTGAGAACGCGACATGCGGGACAGGGCGTCAGCTAGCTGGTCGTCCGTCTCGATGACCTCGGCGTCGGGGATCGCGGCCTCGATCGCCGGATACGGCAGGGCGGGCAGTGGCTCACCCGTCAGGTGTGCGCTCGCGCGTTCCATGATCGCAGTTGCCAGGTCGTGATCGACGCCGGCCAACGCGGCGTGAAGCGAGTCGGCGAGGATCCGCCCCTCCATCTCCATGTTCCGCTGCATGGCCAGGCCGATGCCGAGGTCGACCTTGGACTTCGGCGTCAGCGCGAGGTGCTCGCCGAGACTGTCCAGCCGCGCTTCGAGGCGGTCCAGCAGCACGTGGCCGCCGCGCGGTTCGCCGTTTTCGTCCAGCATGCCCTGTTCGTTCAGGTACGCACGCAGCAGTTCGATCTGCGCGCGGGTCCACGACCAGCTGCCGACCGTTCCGGCGAACGCCGGGTCGTCACACCAGGGGGCGTGTTCGAGCAGCTGCGCCGTGAACGTCTCCGCCAGCGGCGCGATCGTGCGCGCCGACTGCGCGCCCGACTTCAGGGCCGCCGTGTTGCCCGGCCACCACTCGTCCTTCTTGCGCCCGCCGCGTGCGCGGGTCTGAGGTCGTCCGGCCATGAAGTCACCTCGCGTGCGTGAGTTTGTGTAACGCTACCGGTCGGGCCCGAAATAGGGCCCGAGGACAGTTTTGAGCCGCCTTTTAGCTCTTGGTCATCGCTTGGTCATCGTTGGCTTGGTCATCCGTTGGTCATCGTTGGTCATCTGCGCCCTGACCAGGCGAAACACCGTTGGTCATCCGTTGGTCACCGGTTGGTTGGTCATCCCAACCTCTGGGGTTGGTCATGAACAGCTGTGGAGCTAATTCGCGCATCAGCCCGCCCTCTCCACGCGGATCAGCCGCCGGACCGTCGAGTCGCTCAGACCGAGGATCGGCATCAGCCGCTGAGCGCGCCGGTTGTCGCTGTCCTCCGGGTACCGCTCGAAGTCTTCGCGGATCAGCTGGCTGCGCGCGAGCGCGTCGCCGCTCGCCTCGCTGACCGTGAGCCACCGGAGGTCCGGGTACTCGGTCCGGTACGTCGCGCCGAGCCGTCGCCGGTCCGCGAGCTTCGACTTCTCGCACGACAGCTGACCGTCACCCAGGTGCCAGTCGACGGCTGCGAGTTGCCGCCACATCGAGGAGCCCCGGAACCGGCGCTCCCCGCTGTGCGGCGGGTGGCCAGCCGCGACCGTCGCCGCGCCGAACGCCGCGCTGATGCGCTTCATCGAGTTCAGGACCGGCAGCACGTCCTTCATGCCGTTGTCGTCGGCCATGCCCATGGCGTAGATGACGTCGAACATGACGACCGGACGCTCGGCGGCGTACTCCTTCAGCAGCCAGTCGACGTCGTCACCGTGCACGAGGTCGATCGGGACGTCGAGCACGAACACCCGGTCGCGCGCGGACTCCCACAGCACCTGGCCTTCCCAGCGCTCGGCGAAGTCGTGCGTTCCCTCGCTCGCGACCAGCAGCACGTTCCGTGGTTCGACGACGCGGTACCCGCGCCAGGGTTGGCCGGCCGCGATCGCGAGCGCCCAGTCCCGGAGCAGGAGCGACTTGCCCGCCTCCTGCGGCCCGCCGAGGAGGTTGACCTCCGCGGCGAGGACCTTGTCGATCACGGCGTCGGGTGGGTCGACCTTCGCGAAGTCGCGGGCCGTGCGCTTCAGCCGCGGCCCGCGCGCCGCGGCGAGTTCGGCCGCGTCGAGCGCTTCCTGCGCGTCGCGGTCCGCCCGGCGCCAGATGACGCGCTCACCGAACAGTTCGCGGTACTTCGAGTCGGACCGCAGGTCGTCGTCTCGGCTCGCGGTGAGGAAGCCGTCAACGATCGCCTGCGCGCCTGGACCGAGGCTGTGGTTGAGCTTCGGGTTCGCCCGCGCCCGGCGCAGCTTCTCGACGGCGTCCTCGGCCGTCCACTCCCGCCGGCCGGGCTCATTCTCGAACTTCGACACCAGGCCGAGCAGGATCGACAGCGCGAGCCGGTCGCTCGCCTGGCCGGCCACCAGTGATGCGGCAGCGCGCGTCAGCAGGTCGTCCTGGTTGCCCGGCGGGATCTTCGCGTCCGAGACCATCGCGTCGACGGTGGCCGGCCAGTCGAACGGGTCACCGTCGAACTCCGAGCCTGCTGATACCCGTGTATTAGCTTCGCTTTCGGTGATCATCGGCGTGATGACTGGACCCGGATCGCCGGGCAGGTTGTCGCTGAGCCACTGGTATGTCCGGCCGTGCGCGTGGTCCGCTGGTGCGACGACGATGTAGCCGTCGTGCTTGATCAGCGTGTCATGCGCCGCAGGATCACCCGCCGCACTGACGTGTCCGCGTACCTTGTGCCCGTTCAGGGCCGCCGTGTTGAAGACGTAGTGGTATGCCTCCGCGACGTTTCCGGTGCGCGCGACGAGCGCCATCGGCAGGTCGCCATCGTTGGCGATGAACGCCTGCCACTCGTCCAACGGACGCTTGTCCTGGTCGACGTCCAGCGCCACGAGACCCGAAGGCTTGAGGAAGATGGCCGGGTTCGCCTGCGGGTATCGCGCCCACCACCCGGCTACGACATCGGGATCATTGCTCGCGTCCTTCTGCCCGTTCGGAACGAGCGCGCTGATCGGATGCTTGCGATCGCAGCCCGCGGTGCCACACGCGCAGATGCCGTTGACGAACCACCAGCACGGCAGCACGAACCACCCGAGCCGCTCGGCGTACGCGACCGCGGCCTCCGCCTTCGTCATCGAGTTGAAGTCGAGCATGCTAGTCACGGCAACCACCTCATGCGGTGGTACTCGTGATCGGCACCGACGTACGATGGACTCGACGTTGTCACGGCGTCTCCCTTCGGTAGGGGGAGTGGCCTCCTCTGGTCGGGAGGCCATTCCTGTTTAAGCGGCCATCCGTGCGTCCTTCCGTCGTGGGTCTCGGTCGAGCTAGTTGCCCTCGGCCTCCTCCTTGTGCGTGCAGCGATCGCAGCAGGATCGGCCCGACAACCACTTCTTGGTCTGGCAGGCGCCGTCGGTCGCACCGCAGCTCGCGCACTTCACGCCGCGACCATTCGGGTCCGCCGGTGCGTCGCCCGCACGTACGCCCACCGGTGCGCCTCGGTGCAGAACCTCTTGACCTCGATCAGGACGCCGCGGTCGTTGAGCACGTCGAGCGAATACCACCCGCAGCCGGTGGCGCGCGTGTGGTCATCCTCGATCGACCAGGGGGCGCACTCCGGGCACGTCGTGGAGGCGCAGGCTTCACGGCACCCGTCGGCGTCGCACCGGTAGTGGTGCAGGATGACGGTGGACGTCTCCCAGGCCATCAGTCGGCCCCCCTCAGCTGCGCGATCTTCTCGTCGATCTCGCGCCGGATCTCCGCGACCCGCGCTTCGGCCTTGTCTCGTGCGTATGCGATCTTCGCGTCGCGCAGCATCTCGTAGGCCGCAACCTGACGGGCGACGTCACCGACGCGCGTTGCGACGACGAGATGCCCGGTTGCCGCGTGGACCTTGGTCGCCTTCACGTTGTCGTTCATCGACGCTCCTCTCGGGAAAACAAAAAGGACGACGCCCCGGAGAACCGGGCCATCGTCCTTTCAACGATGACCACTATACGCCACCCTCGCTGCGAAGCGCCAGATGCCAGTTTCTCCTGCTATACAAGGGTTTTCTGGACTGGTTGCCCGCGCCGAATTACGGTCCTAGCAGTTTGTAACTCACAGCGTGGGAGGCGGACCGTGGCAGCACCACCGACGGTCGCGATGACGGCGCGGTTCGCGCCGGACACGGCGCGGCGCATCAACCGGTTCGCCGAGCAGGTCGGCCTGACGCCGGCCGCGGCGCTCACGGTCCTCGCTTCGTTCGCGCTGGACCACGACGTCGAGCCGTTCCTCGCGTACCGCGACGAACGCATGAGGGCGATGAACGGGAGGACGCGATGACCATCATCACGACACGCGGCGATCTCCGCGAGCACCGCGACCGCGCCAACGCAGCGTGGCTCGCCGCCCGCGAGCCTGAGGCACTGGCCACGAATGCGCTGCTCACGCTCGATCCGGACCGCGCCGGCCGCGACTTCCGGCGCTCGTGGATCGAGCCCGGTCTCGGCTCCTCGGCCGCCGAACGCGTCGAGCACGTCGAGCACGTCGAGAAATTCAGCCGGAAAGCGGTCGAGTTGTTCGGCATCGACGCGTTGGAGGCAACGGCGCGGGTTAAGGACTCGGATCACGTGTGCCGCTGGTGCCTGTCCTGGGCGACCGCGCGGCGCAACGACCGGCCAACTCCGCACCTCCGGGTCGGCGCCGTGCGTTCCACGGCCCAGGGTCCGAAGACCCGCCGTGCCTTCGAGGTTCTCCTCGGCAAGCCGTGCGCGTCGTGCCGCGACAAGATCGTCAGCGAATCACAGCGATGCGACGACCTGCGGTTCGAGCAGCAGCGTGCGAAGCGAGAGCAGCGCGCGGCGCCACCACCGGCCGCGGCTGCCGTAACGGCGACCCTGAACCCCTTCAACCCCGCGCACGCCCGCGCGGTGGTTGCCAGCGGCCACGACCCGCAGCGGACGAAGGAACAGCCGGCGCCGACCGGCTTCCTGACGCTCGAAACGCCGTCGATGCGCGAGCTGGTCGACCGCGACCGTGCGGCACGCGCGGCCCGCAAGAAGTACGGGCGGTGACCATGAACGCCGTGACTACGGGCCGAGCGACACCGGACCATGCCACGTGCGAGGGGTGCCGGGTTGCCCGGAAAACAACCCGGCCCCCGTCCAAGTAGATAGGTGACGCCGATGGATGAGAACGGCCGGACCGAACTGGTTGCTGCGATGCGGTACCACGCCGCTGAAGCGATGCAGGCACTGGAGGACGCGGGCGTCGTTCATCGCCGTACCGTGCTCGACGTCTCGCCGCGGTTCTTCATCGCGGTCGCCGCCGCCTGGGGTGATCTGGCCGCCTGGTGGCCCCAGCCCGGATTAGAGAACCGGCCGCTCGGCGACGTGTTGAAAGTCATTCCGAGCGACACGGCCGCGCGCGTGGTCGAGCGGCTCGTCTGGGGCGGACTGCTTGCTGACGGCAACGATCCGGACGAGGGCTGACGTGAGTACGGGGCTGCGGCGGACCATCGTCACCGGTGAGCATCGGCCGCGGAACGTGCACGTGCTCTACCGGCATCGGTGCGTCAAGTGCGATCGCAGCAATTTGTCGTGGCCCGAGATCAAGCTCGGCCACTGTGAAGGCGATTGGCCCTCGGACGGCGACGGTGTCCGCGCCTAAGCGCCGGTGCAAGGGCAGGCTCAAAACCGGAGAGCTCTGCGGCTCGGGCGCACCCGGGTACTCGAACTACTGCGGCGCGCACCGGCCCGAGGACGAGGAGTACGTCGAGCCGCCGCCCGACGACCGCGGCGAGCGCGAGCTTCAGAAGACATATGGCTGGTGCGTCGGACCGGAGCCGCAGCAGCCTCGCACCGTCCCGCTGGTCCAGCCGGACACCGAGCCACCGCGGTTCACCGAGGGCGTCCGCGACGGCGTGCCGGTGCCGATCGAACCCGTTCGCTACCGGCGACAGGAAGACCGAGGAGAGTCGACATGACCTCAGGTGACACCGCCAGGCGCAAGTACGAACGCAGGCTCCAGCGCGAGAAGCTCGCCGCTGACGAGCCGTGTGCGTGCAGCCCGGCCAGGCCGTGCCTGCTGCACTTCAGCCAGATGAGCCAGCTGGAGCAGCAGCGCGCGTGGGAGCGCGCCCGGATCCACATCTCAGGATCTCAAAGGTTTGCGCGATGAGCGCCGACGCCAGGGACTGGGTGCTGATCAGCCCGGACGGCATGCAGCGGCTGTCGCTCGCCCAGCTCGTCGCGATCACCGATCCGGAGGCGACGCTCGGCATCGAACTGCCGTCACCGAACCGGCTGGTGCGGCAGCTCATCACGGCCGGACTCCTCACCCCCGTTGGCGTTGGCGTGTGCGAGCTGACGCAGCCGTTCGCCGTACGTTCCGCCTGAGGAGGTGCCCGATGACCGACACCCTGATGGGCCGCGCGCTCATCGAAGTCCTGCCGGACATGAAGCGCTTCGCGGGCGACACGCAGCGCCAGGTCCGGTCTGCGATGGCTGGGACGCAGGACGTCGTTGAGAAGCCGTTCAAGGAAGCCAGTAAGGGCATCAAGCAGAGCTTCACCAACGCGGTCTCCGGCGTCGAGCGCGGCGTCAAGTCGGCGGTGTCCGGCGTGCAGGCGACAATGACGCGACCGTTCAAGGCGGCGGACGGCGTCATCCAGCAGGACTTCAAGAAGACGACCGAGGGAATGCAGAAGCGGACGGGCACGTTCGCCCGGTCGCTCAAGGGTCTGCTCGCCCCGGCCCTCGCGGCGTTCGCCGGGCTCGGCGCGATCGGCTTCGCAAAGGACTCGATCGGCTCGTTCCAGGACGCCGGCGTCCAGGTCCTGAGGCTCCAGCGCGTGGCGGGCGGCACGCCCGAGCAGATGTCCCGGCTGCGCGCGGCCGCGATCGCGTCCGGCATCAGCGTCGACACCCTGACCACCAGCGCCAAGCTGTTCTCGAGGAACCTGGTCGCGGCACAGGGCTCGACGAAGAAGTCCGCCGACCTGGTGAAGCTGCTCGGGTTCAACTTCAAGGACGCCCACGGCAAGCTGCTCCCGATGGCTGACCTGCTCCCCCGGGTCGCCGACAAGTTCAAGTCGATGCCGAACGGCGCCGAGAAGACCGCGGCTGCGATCAAGCTCTTCGGGCGCAGTGGCACGGACATGATCCCGTTTCTCAACAAGGGATCCGACGGCATCAAGACCCTGGAGAAGCAGTCCGACAAGCTCGGCACGACGCTGTCCGGCAAGGCGCTGACAAACCTGTCGCACTACCGCCAGCAGCAGCGCGACTTCGCCCAGGCGATGGAGGGCGTCAAGATCAGCGTCGGCGGCGCGCTCCTGCCACTGCTCGGCGGCCTGGCGTCGACAGTCGGCAAGGTCATCCCCGCGGCGTTCGACGCCGGCCGCCAGGCCGTGAGCAACCTCAAGAAGGGGTTCCAGGACCACGCTGTCACCGCGGGCGGGTTCGCCGGGTTCCTCCAGGGGATCGGCAGCACCGCGCGGACGATGAGCGACACGTTCACGCGCGTCGCGCTGCCCCAGCTCAAGAAGCTCGGCGACTACGTCAGGGACACGCTCCTGCCGAAGCTGTCCGACCTCGCGACCACCGGCCTGAACGTCGCGGGTGCCGCCGCGAGGTGGGCGGGCGACCTCATCCAGGGCCTGACGACCGGACTCACGACCGGGAACTGGGGCCCGCTCGGCAAGGCCATCGCCGACGGCGTCGCGGCCGGCCTCCGGGGCCTGGGCGCCGAGACCGGCAAGCTCCTCGACGCGATCGGCAAGCTGGTCGACCAGGTGGACTGGCACGCCCTCGGCGGCCGAGTCAGCAACTCGTTCCTGAACCTCGTGCACTCCATCAACTGGAAGCAGGTCGGTTCCGCGCTGGGCGACGCGTTCGTGACGATCGTGCAGAAGGGCGCCGACCTCGGCGTGAAGCTCGGCACCGCGTTCAAGAACGTCATCCAGGCGGTTGACTGGCAGAAGGTCGGCCACGACTCCACCGACGCGATCGGCCGCTTCGTGTCGGGCGTCGACTGGATCAAGGTCTTCACGACCGCCGTGTCGCTGTTCGCCCGGGGCGGCAAGATCAACGTGCAGCTCGGCCAGGCGATGCTCAACATGGCGCGGGACGCGGTGTGGGGGATGCTGCAGTCGATCACCGACGAGATGAGCGTCGGCCGCAAGTGGCTCGTGCGCAAGACGCAAGACCTCGGTGGCTGGCTCTGGTCCGGCCTGAAGTCCGGCCTGACGTCGGGTGCGCGCGGCCTCAGTAACTGGCTGAAGGTCCACGTCACCGACCCGGTCATCAACTGGGTGAAGAACCTCTTCGGGATCAAGTCGCCGTCCACGGTGTTCGCGAGCATCGGCATCCAGCTCATCCTCGGGTTCAAGGCCGGCATCGTCGCGGCCGCGAACGGCATCGGGCGCTGGATCTACTCCAAGGTGATCAGCCCGGTCGCCGCGCCGTTCGGCAAGGCCGGCATCTGGCTGGTCCAGCACGGGAAGAACATGGTGGCCGGCTTCGAGAACGGCATCATGGCGATCGGCGGGGGCATCGGCAGCTGGATCTACAACCACGTCATCGTGCCCGTCGTGCGGCCGTTCAACCCGGCCGGCAACTGGCTGGTCAGCCACGGCTGGAGCCTGATCAGCGGCCTGCTGGTGGGCGCGCAGAACGCGATGAAGAACATCGGCAACTGGGTCCGCACCCGCGTCGTGAACCCGATCGTCGGCGCCGTCAAGAGCTTCTTCGGCATCCACTCGCCGTCCACGGTGATGGCCGGCATCGGCAGCTTCATGGCGCAGGGCCTCTTCCAGGGCCTCGGGTCGATCAACGTCGGCAAGACCATCGGCAAGATCTTCGGCGGCATGCCCGGCGCGCTCAGCGCGATCGTCAACAAGGGCCTCATCTCGATCAAGGGCCTGCCAGCCAAGGCGCTCTCCGCGCTCGGCTCGGTGGCGGGCGCGATCGGTGGCCTCATCGGCGGCATCGGCAGCCACTCGCTGGCCATCACCGGCAGCGGCGTCAACCGGTGGTCCGGTATCGCGCTGCAGGCGCTCGCCGCGGCCGGAGCGCCCGCCTCGTGGCTCCCGTCCCTGCTCCGCCGGATGCAGCAGGAGTCGGGCGGCAACCCGAACGCGATCAACCTCTGGGACTCGAACGCGAAGGCCGGCCACCCGTCACAGGGCCTGATGCAGGAGATCCCGTCGACGTTCGCCGCCTACGCCGGACCCTACGTGTCGCGCGGCATCCTCGATCCGTTCGCGAACATCTACGCGAGCATCAAGTACGCCAACGCGCGGTACGGTGCGGCGCCGCGCGGCTGGGACCGGCCGGGTGGCTATAAGCAGGGCACGCCGTGGGTGCCGAACGACCAGCTGGCGCTGGTCCACGAGGGCGAAGGCATCATTCCTCGCAAGGTCAACGAGCTATTCCACTCGGCCTCGGGACCGCGCACCGGATCGTCGTCGTCGCTGCCCTCCGCCAGCCAGACGGTGGAACTGCTCGCGGAGGTCGTCGCCCTGCTGAAGGCGCAGCTCGCGCAGGGCAGCCAGCCCATCACGCTCGACGGCCGGCGCCTCGACACGGCCCTGGCGTCCCGCGCGATCGGCCTCGGCACCCAGGTCCACTGAGCGCCCTGAGAACGCGTCTGAGGTCGCCGGACCGGCGGTTCCGCGTACGAACGCGTCCACCGGTGATCTCAGCGCCGGAGATGACCACCTCCGGGACCGGAAGCTCAGTCGGTGTCGCCGCGGCGTCGCCGCTCGTCAGCGACGAGCGCGGCCACCGAGGGGATCGACTCACCGCCACGGATACGGTCGATGACCCGGCGGCCTTCGACACGCAGCAGGAGGTCCTCGGTGCTGAGACCGGCCTCGGCGCACCGCCGTGCCTGGTCGCCATCGTCCGGTCCGAGACCAGCAGCGATCCAGGTCCGCTTCTCGTCGGTGTCGATGAAGTTCCGCGACCACGAGTCGGGCTGCGGACCCCGAGGCGACGGGCGCGGACCGCTGCGCCGGGGTGCTGTCGGCCGGGGCAACTTGATGTCCTGGGGTAGTACGCCGAACATAGCGGCAGCTTCGCGGCGAAGCCGTTCGTCGTCAGAGAGCGGAGCGACGGCGCTCCGTGGACGGCGGTTATCGGCGAACGGGGTGTCCCTTTGCCGTCCGGCGGGACGCTGACGTCGGGGCGGATTGGATTCGATGCTCTCGGCCAGGCGGCGGACGGCCGTGGCCTCGACCAGGCTGGAAGCGGAGCGGACGAACTCGCCCAAGTCGTTCAGTCGCGTAAGGACGACCTTGCTGGTGACGCCCAGTTCCTTGGCGAGCTCATAGACGCGGATTTTTGCCACGGGGGAACCTCGATCTTTCGTGAGGGTGGCAGTGGACCGGCCAGCGGGAGGGGACCGTTGGTCCTGATCCACCACGCACGACAGTAGGGGACGCCAGCGCCGAAACCGGGCACGTCGCACGGCGTGTTGCGCAAACAAGAAGCGACCCCGACCGAAGCCGGGGTCGCTTTCGCGGAAACCCTAGTCGCGGGGGTCGTAGCCGGGGCCGGTGCCGGTGTCGTGCCAGCGCGTGCCGCGTTCGGGTTCCGGCGCGGGCGCGGGCTCTTGCTCGGGCGGGCAGATCAGCTCGCGGAGCTGCGCGATCGTCCACTCGTCGTCCACGAGGTCGACGAGCACGGCCCGCAGCCGGTGCAGCAGCTCGTCGTTGCGGTCGTCCGCCGGCGTGCTCATCGCTCGGATCCCTCGGCGTTGATGACCTCCCAGGCGTCGAGCCCGGGGATCAGGCCGAGCATCCCGCCGTCGTCGTCCCACTTGACGTGGACGGTGCCGAGGTCGTCAACGAAAGTCACGGAGCCGGTGTCGCCCGGCTGCCGTAACGACGCGGCGTCCGCGGCCAGTTTCAGCAGCCGCACGCGGCTGCCGGAGTTCGGTACGTTGATGTTCACGGTTGCCTCCTACAAGGCGATCGAGGCCCCGGCCGAGCGGTGCGAACGCTCGCCGGGGCCGCTTTGAGTTACTTGGTGTCGGCGCCGAGCAGGCGCAGCGCCTCGGCGATCAGCTGGCGGGCGTTCGTGACCGTGGTCTGCTGCGCCGCGGTCTCCAGGACGTGGATCACCTCGGCCCGCTTCGACGGCTTGCGCGTTGCCGTGGTCCGCTCGGGCGGGGTGATCGCGCCGGACTCGATGCCGTCGAGGACGGGAAGCAGAAGCCGCAGCTCATCGGGCGTCGCGGCGCCGCCGCGGCTCAGCCGGTCGACGCGGCCGGCCAGCTTCCAGGTGTCCGTGCCGGGCTCCAGGGGCACGTCCGGGTTCGCCAGCTTGGCGAGCGCCCGGCACGTGAACCCGGCGGCGCGGGCGGCCGTCAGGAGGCGGGCGAGATCAACCGCGACGGGCTTCGGCGCGGGCTCGTTGCTCTGGGCAACCTTCTTGGCCGGCGTCTTCGGCGCGGGCTTGGCCGCGGCGGGCTTGGTCGTGGTCGTCTTGCGGGCCGGGGCCTTCTTGGCGGGTGCGGCAGTGGCTGCGGTGGTGGTCATCGTCTCGTCCGTTCGTCTGGTCGGCGGTGACGCTGCGTCACCGCCCTGAGACGAATATCGCGCGAAAATGCTGGTAATGACATAGCTCCGGGCACCGAGTTGTGACGCATCGTGACCGGAAGTGGCACGACGAAGCCCCCTGACCCGAAGGTCAGGGGCTGGGGACGACTGCCGCCTAGCAGCAGGCGTGCGCGACGACGTAGCCGACCGGGGGCTCAGCGACGTCCTCGGCCATCAGGAAGACGCGCTCGATGCCCCGGTCGATTGGTGACACGAAGTCACCCACCCCGGCGAGCCGCCAGGGCGCACCGCAGAACGTGCAGGTCCCGCGGCGGTCGTGGTACGCGATGGTTTCGCGCCCCTCGGGCGTGATGCGCCTGCCCTGCCGGATCACGACGTCACCTCCCCGGTGTCCGGCACCACGAAGAAGAGGTCCTCCGCCTCCTCGAACAGCGGCGTCAGGGCCGGTTCGATCCGAGCCTTGATGAACTCCCCTACGTCCTCTTGTGTGACGCCCGGCCGCAGGGCCGAATTGTTGGTGACCACCCGGAGCCCGATCTCTGCGCCTAGTGGGTGGTCCGGCGTCGGCATCAGGTCCTGGGGGTGATCGTGGCGCTTCAGCTTCCTCTTGTTGCTCATCGCTTGTTGCTCCTTGCGATCCGTGGCGGCAACAGTTGCCGCTCACGAACCAGCGTCCGAACGCACGTCGCTATTTTGTTCCGTCTGCAACGTTGGAGACGCCCGGCTGAGCGTGAGAGCGCTCTACCGTGTTACCAGCGCGCGGCCGAACCGTGACCGGACCGTGACCCGGCCGGAGGCGGCCCGCTCGTTCCGCTTTCGTTCCGTCCGGGCGCACGAGCGGGGCGGCCCGGAGACGTTTGACCTGGTCAGCGCGCTGACCGGGCGCGCCGGTACCAGATCAAACCCATCGAGCACGCTCAGGAGGCTAACGCGTCAGGGGTTTTTCCGGACCAGGCGGTCCGCGAACTGGTCACCGGGGCGTGACCGAGTACCGGCGGTTCTGCAGTGACGGGTTGCGCTTGCGTACGTCGGCCAACCGCTCAGCTGTGATCTCGGCGTACGCGTGCCCATCCGACTCACCCACCGATGCCAGCGCGATGCCTTGCGGGTCCACGACCTGGCTAAGACCGCAGTACTTCTTCCCGTTCTGTGCGGCCGCCGCGACGTAGCAGGTGTTCTCCACGGCGCGTGCGGTGAGCAGTGTCGTCCAGTGGTGTTCCTTGAGCGGTCCACGGACCCACGCGGCTGGCACGACCAGCACCTCGGCGCCGGCGTCTACGAGCGCACGGGACAGCTCAGGGAAGCGCAGGTCGTAGCAGGTCATCAACCCGAGCTGGTGGTCGCCGATCTGGATCACTACAGGCGCTACGTCGCCTGCGGTGAGCTGGTCGGACTCCTTGTACCCAAAGGCGTCGTACAGGTGGATCTTGCGATAAGCGCCGAGCAGTACGCCGTCGGCGCCCACCGCGAGCAGCGTGTTGTACGGGCGGTGCTGGTCGCAGCTGAGCTCGAACATGCCGGCCACGATCGCCACGTCGTGCTCCACGGCAGCCTTGCGGAGGGTTGCGACGAACTCGCCGTCCAGGGACTCGGCGGCCTCCGCGACCGACTCTCCTTCGACGGCGAAGTCGGACATCATCGCTTCCGGCAGTACGACGAGGTCCGGGCGGCCCTGCGCCGCCTCCGCGACCAGGCGCGTGACCAGGTCCCGGTTGGCGGCCTTGTCGTAGCTGCTGGCGGTCTGCACCACGGCGATCCTCATCTCTCCATGGTGCCGCAGAACCCGAAGCGACAGAACTTGAACCTCCCGTAGCGGGAGGACCTACGGTCGAACACATGGACACCGAGAACAGGACCTGGCGGGTCGGCGCGCTGGCCGAGGCGACGGGCCTCAGCGTCCGGACCCTGCACCACTACGACGAGATCGGACTGCTGCGGCCGGGATGGCGGACTACGTCCGGGCATCGGCAGTACGACGCGGCCGACGTACGGCGGCTGCACCGGATCGTGGCGTTGCGGGGGTTCGGGTTGTCGCTGGCGGAGATCGGGCAGGTCCTCGACGGCGAGCTGACGGATCCGCGCGCGCTGATCCGTGCCCAGCTCGAGGTGGTCGAGGAGCAGCTCGTGGCGGCGACGCAGGTCCGGGACAAGTTGCTCGGCGTACTGGACGGGCTCGAGAGCGCTCACGAGCCGTCCGCACAAACACTCATCGAACTCATCGAGGTGACGACAGCTATGAACCGCACACTGACTCACGAGGAATTCCAGGCGATGGCGGAGACTCGCCGCCGACTCACCGAGAACCTCTCCCCGGAGGAACTCGAAGCACTGTCCGCCCGCCGTCAGCAGGCGATGGAAGCCCTGACGCCCGAGGAACGCGAACGCATGCGCCAAGCCCGCGAGAGCCTGCTCCCGGCCGACGGGTAGGTGGGAGACTGCGGGGGTGGAGTTCGACGCGTTGGTGTTGGCCGGGGGTGGGTCCACGCGGTTCGGGGGCGTGGACAAGGCAATGCTCGTGCTGGACGGGGTGTCGTTGCTGGACCGGGTGCTGACGGCGACGGCGGCCGCTGCGTCGACCGTGGTGGTCGGGCCGGTGCGTACTGCGTGCCGGGAGGTGAGCTGGACCCTGGAGGACCCGCCCTCCGGGGGGCCGGTGGCGGGGTTGGCCGCCGGACTGGCGTACGGCGTGGCCCCGGTCGTCGTCGTGGTCAGCTGCGACCTGCCGTGGATCACCGCGGCCGACGTACAGAAGCTGGTCGACGGGCTCAACGAGCACGACGGGTTCGGCCTGCGCGACGGGTTCGGCCTGCGTGACACCTCCGGCCAGGAGCAGCAGCTCGCCGCGGCGTACCGCCGTACCGCCTTGGCCGCCAAGATCGCTGCAGTAGGCGATCCGCGGGACAAGTCGGTACGGCGTACCCTAGCCGGCCTCGACCTGGCCTGGACCGAGCCGACCCGCGCCGGCGACGACGTCGACACCTGGGCCGACCTGGACGACTGAAAACCGCTGGACGGCGTCCGTAGGTTCAACTGCATGGACGTCGCACGACTGGTCGAGGACGCACTCCACGTCAAGGCCGGCACGATCACCGAACGTACCGGCGGTCAGCTGAGCACCGTGTACGAGGTGCAGACCGCGGACGCCCCGGTGATCGTGAAGGTCTACGCGCCGGAATGGCGCTGGAAACAAGCCAAGGAAGTCCACGTCTACGGAATGCTCGAGCCCGAGGTCGGCGGGCAGGTGCCGAAGGTGCTGCACGTCGGCGACGGCGTCACGATCCTCAGCAAGCTCGACGGCGTACCGCTCTCGCAGACAGAACCGGCCGACTGGCGTACGACGTACGCACAGCTGGGTGAGCTGCTCCGGAAGATCCACCGCATCGGGCAACCGGAGTACGGCTACCTGACCGATCGGATCCTCGACCCGCTGCCGGACAACGACCGGTACATGCGCGGCCAGTTCGCGAAGAAGCTGCACGAGTTCGAAGAGCTGAAAGGCGACCCGGAGCTGCACGGGAAGATCGCGGACCACGTAGAGCGCCACCAGCACCTGTTCGCGGCGAACACGGCTGCCGTCCTGTGCCACAACGACTTTCACGAAGGCAACATCCTCGTGGACCCGGCGACCTGGCGGATCAACGGTTTCATCGACGTCGAGAACGCGATCGCCGCCGACCCGCTCGTCGACCTCGCGAAGACGATCCAGTACTCCGCGCACGACAACCCGGACAAGCTCGCCGGGCTCGCGGACGGGTACGGCGACGTACCGCAGGACCGCGTCGACCTCTACCGGCTCTACCACTCCCTCGAGCTCTGGGACTGGTTCAAGTCGATCGGCGAGACCACCTATCTCGACAGCATCGCCCAGGACATGGAGACGTTGGTCGGGAGGTAGGTTGGGCCGCATGCGAGCTGTCGTGTGTGATGGGGTCGGCGGAATCGACGTTCTCGGGATCGGCGAGATCCCGGACCCGGAACCGGCTGCCGACGAGGTCGTGATCGACGTCGTCGCGGCCGGCGTGAACCGGGCCGACCTCATGCAGCGCCAGGGCTTCTACCCACCGCCGCCCGGCGCGCCGGGCACGATCGGGCTCGAGGTGTCCGGCCGGATCGCCGCGGTCGGCGCCGAGGTCGAGGGCTGGTCGGTCGGTGACGAGTGCTGCGCGCTGCTGGCCGGCGGCGGGTACGCCGAGAAGGTCGCCGTCCCCGCGCCGCAGGTGATGCCGGTGCCGGACGGTCTCGACCTGGTGAGCGCGGCCGCGCTGCCCGAGGTCGTGGCGACGGTCTGGTCCAACGTCTTCATGACCGCGCACCTGAAGGCCGGCGAGACGCTGCTCGTGCACGGCGGCTCGTCGGGGATCGGGACGATGGCGATCCAGCTCGGCGTCGCGCACGGCGCCCGGGTGCTGACCACGGTCGGCAGCGCCGAGAAGATGGAGTTCTGCACCCGGCTCGGGGCGGACGTCGCGATCAACTACAAGGAAGCCGAGTGGGCCTCGGTGGTCGACGAGGCCACCAAGGGCGCCGGGGCGGACGTGATCCTCGACATCATCGGCGCGAAGTACCTGACCGACAACGTCAAGGCGCTCGCGTTCGACGGACGGCTGGTGGTGATCGGTATGCAGGGCGGCGTCAAGGGCGAGCTGGACCTCGGCCGGCTGCTGAGCCGCCGCGGTTCGGTGATCGCGACCGGGCTGCGGTTCCGCTCGGTCGCGGACAAGGGCCGGATCATCGCCGAGGTGGTCGGCCACGTCTGGCCGCTGATCGTGGAGAAGAAGGTCCGCCCGATCGTGCACTCCACCTTCCCGCTCGCCGAGGTCGCCAAGGCCCACCAGGCCCTCGAGGATTCCAACCACCTCGGCAAGGTCCTGCTCACCCTGTAGGCAGGTTGGCCTTGACCCATTCCGGGTCGGGTTCGACGAGCTGGATGACGTCGATCCACGTGCCGGCCGGGTCGCGGACGAAGAAGTGCCGTTGACCGAAGGGCTCGGTCACCGGTTCGCCTTCCAGCCGTACGCCGCCTTCGCGGAGGGCGTCGGCGACCTTGTCCGCGTCGTCGACGACGAAGCCGAACACATTGCCGGTCTCGGGCAGCGCCGACACGGCCGCCGGGATCGTCGGATGCCCGCGCTCCATGATCGCGAGCTCCCAGTCCGCCGTCCCGCGGCGCACCGTGACGAACCAGCCGAGATCGATCCCGACCTGCAGGTCGAGGTACTGCGTGTAGAAGGCGGCGACGTCCGCGGGCCGGTCGGTGACCACGGCCGCGCCGAATGCTGCGGGTTGCATACGTTCTCCTAAGTACTACAGCTGTTGCTGTTATGCACAACAGTTGTAGTGGAAATCCTGCTAGCCTGTCAACATGCCCCGGAACCCGGAACGCCGCACCCAGCTGGCCGACGCCGGCCTCGACGTACTCGCCGCCCAAGGCGCCCGCGGCCTCACCCATCGCGCCGTCGACGCCGCCGCCGGACTCCCGGCCGGTACGGCGTCCAACTACTTCAAGTCCCGTGACGCCCTGCTCGGCGCGCTCGGCGAGCGGATCTTCGAGCGCCTCACCCCCGACGAGGCCGTCCTCGAGCCGCTGGCGCAACGCGAGCCGGGGATCGAGCTCGCAGTCGACTACGTGCACTACATCGTCGAGCGGCTGCTCGCGCGCCCGGAGCTCACGCTCGCGCTGTTCGAGCTCCGCCTGGAGGCGGCCCGGCGGCCCGGGCTGCGCGAGATCCTGGCCCGCACGCTGCGGCAGGGGTTCGACGCAGACGTCGCGTTCAACGCGCACGCCGGTCTGCCGGGCGGCGCCGAGGAGATCCGGCTGCTGCATTTCGCGATCGACGGCCTGATGCTCGACCTGCTGACCCCGGGCACCGGCCGGCCGTACGACGTACACGCGATCACCGAGCACCTGGTCCGCCGCCTGAACCGGCAGGATTGACGACTCGCATACCCGGTATGCATACTCGGTATCCATGTCGATCAAGCACGGATTGCTGGCGCTGCTCCAGGACGAGCCGAAGTACGGGTACCAGCTGCGCGGCGAGTTCGAGGCCGCCACCGGGGCGACCTGGCCGCTGAACATCGGGCAGGTCTACACCACGCTCACCCGCCTCGAGCGCGACGGACTGGTCCGGGCCGCGTCCAGCGACGGCGACGGACGGTCGACGTACGAGATCACCGACGCCGGCCGCTCCGAGCTGGCGAAGTGGTTCGCGACGCCGGTGACCCGGGAGTCACGACCCCGCGACGAACTGGCGATCAAGCTCGCGCTCGCCCTCGCGGTGCCGGGCGTGGACGTCAGCGCCGTGGTCCAGGGGCAGCGGATGTCGACCATGCAGTCGCTGCAGGAGCTGACCCGGCTGAAGCGGAACAGCACCGAGGGCGAGATCTCCTGGCAGCTCGTGATCGAGTCGATGATCTTCGGCGCCGAGGCCGAGATCCGCTGGCTCGACCACTGCGAGGGGATGCTGTTACGCCACCGCGGCACACCGCGGGCCGTGCAGCAGAACAAGCCGCAGACGTATGCGCCGGACGAGCACGAGGCACGCTCATGATCCTCGACGAAGTACTTGTCGACGGCAACGACCTGGGCCACGCGCGCGCTGCAGGAGGTCGGGCAGATGGTTGCCGTGCACAACTATGACGCCCAGAGGAGTAGCTCGCCGCGGTCAGCCTGCTGCTCGATGGTTGCTGACCCGATCCCAGCTACCGATGGTCGGCCGCGTCGAACAGGGCGACCTCGGGGTAGGCGACGGGGTACGGCGGTGTGCTGGTGATGCGCCATTGGCCACAGGCGCACCGCTGGTACACCACCAGCCCTTCGCTGACCTGATGGCTGGAGACCACGCTCCAGCGGTGCCGGTGGATGTCTGTCATGGATCCATCGTGATGTAATGGCATTATGCATCTCAACCCTTACGGCGCGGACGCGGTCCTGCTCGCGGTGAACCTGGCCACCCGGCCGGCACATACGCCCGAGGAGTTGGCCGAGCGCTGCGAGGAGAGTGGCGTCGAGAGCCGGCTGGTGCGCGAGCGACAAGTGACCGCCGCGGACCTGGCCGCCGTACGCACGGCGCTCGACGAGTGGCTGCACGTGGTGGACGCCGCGGACGAGCAGACCCGGGTCGACCTGGTGAACGCGATGCTGGCGAAGTACACCGAGCACCCGCGGCTCACGAACCATGCCGGCGACGGCTGGCACATGCACTACCGGCCCGACCACGTCCCGGTCGGGCGACTGGTCGCGACCCTGATCAGCACCGGTACGGCGCTGCATCTGGCCGGCCGCGGCATCACCCGCCTCGGCCGGTGCGCAACCGAGGGCTGCGACAACGTGTACGCCGACCTGTCCCGCACCGGCCGCCAGCGCTACTGCAGCCCCGCCTGCGCGAATCGGGGCGCCGTACGCCGCCATCGCGCCCGTTCGACCGGCGCCTAGGATGGGGTAATGAGCGAGAGCAGCAGCGAAGGCCAGGGAGTTCCGATGGCCGGGGCGCGGACCGAAGACGGCAAGGTGCTGATCGTCGGGCCGGACGGCATGGCCGTCGAGGGTCCGCCGCGCTCCGACAAGGACAACGACGAGCACGACGACGAGCCGCGTTCGGTGACCGAGCTGGTCGAACAGCCGGCCAAGGTGATGCGGGTCGCCAACATGATCCGGCAGTTGCTGGAAGAGGTGAAGTCGGCGCCGCTCGACGAGGCCTCCCGGGCGCGGCTGCGGTCGATCCACGAGGCGTCGATCAAGGAGCTGGAGAGCGGCCTGGCGCCGGAGCTGGTCGAGGAACTGGAGCGGCTCAGCCTCGACTTCACCGACGACAGCACGCCCACCGACGCCGAGCTGCGGATCGCGCAGGCGCAGCTGGTGGGCTGGCTCGAGGGCCTGTTCCATGGCATCCAGACCGCGTTGTTCGCGCAGCAGATGGCCGCGCGGCAGCAGCTGGAGCAGATGCGCCGGGCCCTTCCCGGCGGGCAGCAGCTGCCCCCCGACGGACAGTTCCCGGACTCACCGCAGGCCGGCAACACCAACGGCCCGGGCAGCGGCGGGATGTACCTGTAACCCTCTTAGTTCGACGGCTGGAAGAACTCCTCGAGGACGGCGGCGACGCCGTCCTCGTCGTTTGCCGGGGCGATCCGGTCCACCACCGCGAGTACGTCGGGGTGCGCGTTCGCGACGCCGTACGACGTACCGGCCCACGCGAGCATCGGCAGGTCGTTGACCGAGTCACCGAAGGCGATCGTCTCAGCAGCCGAGATCCCTTGTGTGGCGGCGAAATCGGCCAGCATCGCGGCCTTACTGACCCCGGTGGCGGAAATCTCCACCAAACCGTGACCTCCACTGTGACTGGCGGTCACTCGTTGGCCGACCAACGGATTCACCAGTGCGAGCAGGTCGTCGGAGTGCAGACTCGGATGCCGCACCAACAGTTTCGCGGCCGGCTCGGCGAGCAGTACCTCGACGCTCGCGACCAACGTGTCGTCGGGTTGCGGCCAGCGGTTCAGGTAGACCGGTTCCTGTCCGTAGCGGTTCGGTCGCTCGATGGCGAACTGTACGTCCGGGATCGCGGCCCGGATCGCCTGCGCGACCTCCAGTCCGACCGCCGGGTCGATCAGCCGGGTACGGATCGCCTTACGCTGCGGGACGTCGTACAGAATGGCGCCGTTGGCAACAATCGCGACGCCGTGCTCACCGACCAGGTACGACAGGTCGTGCAGCCAGCGAGGTGGCCGGGCGGTGACCATCACGAAAACACTTCCGGCGGCCTGTGCCGCGAGCACCGCGGCGCGGGTGCGTTCGGACACCGTTCCGTCACTGCGGACAAGCGTTCCGTCGAGATCGGTGGCTATCAGGCGGGGTTGGTGCGAAGCCGTCACAGGGTCACCGTAGCGCCGGGCGACCCGGTCCCGCATTACCCTTCTCAGTACGCCGGGCGCAAGCGGTCGAGGCCCGGATTGAGACCTTTTTGACTTTTCTGATTGAGCTTTTGACAACGTCATCAGACCGTTACGGCAGGATGCTGCAAAGGCAGCAAGTTCCCCTGCATCGCACGGTGGGCGCGTGATTTCATGCGGAGGTCTGGTGGGGAACCGGGGGCTGTTCGGCCGCGTCGTATGCGTGTTCTGGATCAGCGCGACTGATGCCGCCCCACCTCCGGAAGCACACACAAACGTCGAACAACTGTTGCGGAATTGGCTGCAACCAAAACCGCGGCAGTGACGTCAAGAGTTATGGATCGGTGCGTCCCACGCCCGGGACGACACGGTGGGCCGGCAACAAAGTGCGGGTCCACCAGCTAGTGGAGCCGTGCGAGCGAACGTCGTTCACCGTTCGTTCATTCGGGTCTTGATACTTGGGGAGCCTTGATGACCGTCAACAGCGCCAACCTAGCGGGGCCGGGGGGCAGTAGCTCTCGAGCGGCTGTCGACACATCTTCCAACAGGGAAGGGGCAATGACCGGCTGTATCGCCCGTTCCGATGTCTTTCAGCACCGCCTGATGGAAGAGCCGCCGCCTGCATCCGCAACCCGCCGTACCCGCGAGCGGTACGAACAGCTCGTCCGCGAAGCGAAGGCGCTGTGCGCCTCCTGCCCGCTCTTCACCGACTGCCTGTACAGCGCGGTCGCGGAGCACGACGTGAGCGGTTTCGTCGCCGGAACCACTGCTGCACAACGGCGTTCGATCCGGAACCTGCTCGACGTCGAGGTGCAGGCCGACGACTTCGACCAGCTTGCCGGCGCGCGGGGGACGCGCCGGCCGGTGAGCCACGAAGAAGTCCTGCGGCTGCGCACCCAGTACCCGAACGACAGCCTCGAGTCGCTGGCGATGCGGCTCGGTTGCTCGCTGTCGACGGTGAAGCGGCACCTGCGGCGCGCGCGTCGCGGTCAGAGCCCGGCCGCCAAGACCCCGCGGCCCCGGCCGCAGGTCAGCGCGGTGCTGGACGCGTTCGACACGGTCGTCGAGCAGCACCAGCCGCGCCGGACGGGCAGCACGCGAGTCGCCTGAACCTGATAGCCGACCCGCCAGCTGACTATCAGGAAACCTCCTACCTCTTCTTTCTTCTTGGGTTCAAAGACAAGGAAAGAAGAAGAGAGGTTGAGGCTTGAGGCCCGGAAATCCTGTAATTACAGGGTTTCCGGGCCTTTATCTTGCCAACTGTCAAGATTTCGGTTGGGACCGAAAGGACTTGACTCAGAACCAGCGGTTGAGTACGGCGGCGACGCCGTCGTCCTGGACCGACTTGGTGACCTCGTCGGCGGCCAGCTTGACCTCTTCGGGGGCGGACCCCATCGCGACGCCGAGACCGGCGTACGTGAGCATCTCGATGTCGTTGCGCCCGTCACCGATCGCCAGCAGGCCGGACGGCTCAAGGTCCAGCTGTGCGAGCGCGACCTTGAGACCCGTGGACTTGTCCACACCCTCCGGTGCGATGTCGAGCCACGCGGTCCAGCCGACGAAGTAGCTGACCCCGTGCAGGCCGAGCCGTTCCGCCAGCTGGACGAAGTCGTTCTCGGACTGCTCCGGGTCGCGGATGATCAACCTGGTCACCGGCTGCGGCGCGAGCTCGTCGTCGCGCACCACCCGGAACCGCGCACCCACGCCGAGGTCGCCGTCCGGGAACGGTGCGGTGACCAGGTAGCTGCCGTCGCTGTCCTCGACCGCCATCCGCGCGTTCGGCGCGTACCTGCGCACCGACGCGATCACCGTCGCCGGGTCGAAGGTCCGCTCGTCGACGACCACGCCGTCCGGGTACCGCATGGTCCGCGCACCGTTGCTACAGACAACGAATCCGCCGGCCGGCAGTCCCAGGCGTTCCGCGATCGGCCTGGTCGTCGACCACGCGCGACCGGTCGCCAGTACGACGGGCACCTGCGCGGCGGCCCGTCGTACCGCGTCCAGAACCGCGGGCGACAACGCGTTGTCGTGGTCGATCAGCGTGCCATCGATGTCCAGGGCAACTACTGTGGGTCGTTCGGTCATTTAGCGACCGGCTCGAGGACCTCACGACCGCCGACGTACGGCTGCAGCGCGGTCGGGACCCGGACCGACCCGTCGGCCAGCTGGTGCGTCTCCAGGATCGCGACGATCCAGCGGGTGGTGGCGAGCGTGCCGTTCAGCGTGGCGACCGGCTGCGTCTTGCCGTCGGCGTCGCGGTGCCGGATGTTCAGCCGGCGGGCCTGGAAGTCCGTGCAGTTCGACGTCGAGGTCAGCTCGCGGTACCGGCCCTGCGTCGGCACCCACGCCTCGCAGTCGAACTTCCGGTACGCCGAGACGCCGAGGTCACCGGTGGCGGTGTCGATCACCCGGTAGCTCAGCTCCATCTTGTCGAGCATCTCCCGCTCCCAGGCCAGCAGCCGCAGGTGCTCGGCGGCCGCGTCCTCGAGCGTGCAGTAGGAGAACATCTCGACCTTGTCGAACTGGTGGACACGGATGATCCCGCGGGTGTCCTTCCCGTGCGAGCCGGCTTCCTTGCGGTAGCAGGACGACCATCCGGCGTACCGGATCGGGCCGTCGGCCAGGTCCAGGATCTCGTCCATGTGGTACCCGGCGAGCGCGACCTCCGACGTACCGGTGAGGTACAGCTCGGGGTCCTCCAGCCGGTAGACGTCGTCGTGCGCCGACAGGTAGCCGGTCCCGCCCATCACCTCGGGCTTGACCAGCGTCGGCGTGATCATCGGGGTGAAGCCGTTCTCGACCGCTTGCTGGATGGCCAGCTGCAGCATGCCGAGCTGGAGCAGCATCCCGGCGCCCTTGAGGAAGTAGAACCTGCTGCCCGAGATCTTGGCGCCGCGCTCCATGTCGATCGCGCCGAGCAGCTCGCCCAGCTCGAGGTGGTCGCGAGGCTCGAAGCCCTCGGCGGCGAAGTCCCGCGGCTTGCCGACCTCCTCGACCACGACGAAGTCGTCCTCGCCGCCGACGGGGGCCTCGTCGGAGACCAGGTTCGGCAGCGCGGCGGCGAGCTCGTCGTACCGGCTGCCGGCCTCGTTCGCGGCGGCCTCATGGGCCTTCACCTCGGCGGCCAGCGTCTTGGTGCGCTCCAGCAGCGCGGCCCGCTCGTCGCCCTTGGCCTGGGCGACCTGCTTGCCGAGCGCCTTCTGCTCGGCCCGGAGCGCCTCGAAGGCGGAGATGGACGATCGACGCTCACTGTCGGCGACCAGGATCTGGTCGACCACGTCCGTACTCTCGCCGCGCTTGGTGAGGGCGGCGCGCACGACATCAGGGTTCTCACGGAGCAGTTTCGCGTCAATCACACCCTGAGGGTATCGGGGCGTGTCTGAACCGGCGAAGTGTATTCGGGATGATGGGCTGGCAACAGCCATCATCGAGGGGGAACCGAGCGGCCGATGAACCACCACCCACCCAGTACCGCGGTCGGCCGCGCGCTCACGGTCGTGCTGGGTGCCCTGCCGTTCACGGTGATCACGCTGCTGGTGTTCGGGCAGTGGCCGCCGCTCGCGCGCTGGGACCAGTCGGTCGCGGCGCGTGCCTCGGCGTACGGCGCCGCGCACGAGGGGCTGCTCGACTTCTGGCAGCTGATCAGCACGGTCGCCGTGCCCTGGACCATGCGGATCGTGATCGCAGTGGTCGCGGCGTACCTCTGGCAGCGGCGGGCCCGGTTCCTGACCATCTGGCTGCTCACGAACGCGGTGGCGGAGCTGGTACTGGTCCAGGTCGTGAAGACGGTCTTCGAGCGGGCACGCCCCGCCGGGATGCTGGTCGAGACGACGGGGTTCTCGTACGTCTCAGGACACGCGACGGCCGCGTTCGTGATGGCCGGCGCGCTGGGCGTCGTGCTGCCGTCGGTACGCGGCTGGCGGCGGCGGTTCCGGCTGCTGGTGCTGCTGCCGGTGATCGCGGTGGTCTGGATCGTGTCCGCGGACCGGATCGCGCTGGACGTGCACTACGTGTCCGACGTACTCGGCGCCTGGGCGCTCGGGCTGGCGATCCTGACCGCGACGTCGATCGGCTTCGGACTGCGGCCCGGTCTGCGACGGCGCAGGCGGCGTACGGCCTCCGACGGCGACGGTACGACGGCCCCGCCGCGGGCGGCCGTCATCGTGAACCCGATCAAGGTCGGCGACGGCGTCGCGTTCCGCCGGAAGGTGACGCGCGCGCTCGCGGTCCGCGGGTACGAGGACCCGCTGTGGCTGGAGACCCGCGAGGACGACGCCGGCAGCGCGATGGCGAAGCAGGCGATCGAGTACGAGTCGGACCTGGTCCTGGTGGCCGGCGGCGACGGTACGGTCCGGGTGGTCTGCTCGGCGCTCGCGCACACCGGCATCCCGGTCGGCGTGATCCCGGCCGGCACCGGGAACCTGCTCGCCCGCAACCTGCACATCCCGCTCGACCTCGACGACGCGCTGGAACGGATCCTCGAGGGCCGCGACCGCCGCATCGACCTGGTCGCGGTGCACGGCGACGAACTGGAGAACGACCGGTACGCCGTGATGGCCGGGCTCGGGCTGGACGCGGCGATCATGTCCGACGCGCCGCCGCACCTGAAGAAGCAGATCGGCTGGACGGCGTACCTCGTGTCGGCCGCGAAGAACGTGAACCACCCCTCGGTCCGCGTGCAGATCACCATCGACGACGCCGAACCGATCGAGCGCCGGGTCCGCACCGTGGTCATCGGCAACGTCGGCATGCTCCAGGCAAACATCCCGCTGCTCCCCGACGCCCGCCCCGACGACGGCCTCCTCGACGTCGTGGTGCTCGCACCACGCCGGGTCACCCAATGGCCGATCGTGCTCTGGCGGCTCCTCACGCGGACGAACCGCAGCGACATGTACCTGGAGCGCTACACCGGCCGCAAGGTAGAGATCCACGCCGCCGTCGACGTCCAACGCCAACTAGACGGCGACCCCATCGGCCCCGGCCGCTACCTATCCACCGAGATCGAACCGGGCGCCCTCACCGCCCGCGTACCGAAACGGCGGTAGAGGGACTGCGCTTCCCCCCCCGCGGTGCTACGCGCGGCTCCTTCGTCGCCGTGCTCCGCGCCGAGGAACACCTGCGAAGCACGCTGGGGCCACCACCTCCACGCGGCACCACGTTCACACCCTCCACCACCTCCCGCTGCCAACCTCCACGTCCACCGC
>NZ_DASRVN010000558.1:0-2383 GCF_035655035.1 Kribbella sp.
GGCGACAACCTGAAGTCGATGTACGCCGCCGCCAAGGAGCTCGACCCGTCGCGGCCGGTGCACTACGAGCGCGACACGCACGCGGAGTTCGTCGACATCTACTCGCAGATGTACACCTCGCCCGAGGACGTCGCGAAGATCGGCGAGGACCCCACGTCGTACCGGGGGCTGCCGTTCATCCTCTGCGAGTACGGCCACGCGATGGGCAACGGGCCGGGCGGGCTGCTCGACTACCGCGAGGTGTTCGAGAAGTACCCGCGCTGCCAGGGCGGGTTCATCTGGGAGTTCATCGACCACGGCCTCCGGACGACGATCGACGGGCGCGAGGTCTACGCGTACGGCGGCGACTTCGGCGAGACGATCCACGACGGGAACTTCGTCTGCGACGGGCTGCTGTTCCCGGACCGGACGCCGTCGCCGGGCATGCACGAGTACGTGAAGGTGATCGAGCCACTGCGGATCGTTGCTGATGGCAACCGCGTGGCGATCACGAACCTGTACGAGGTGCTGGACACGAGCCACCTGACGTTCAGCTACGTGGTCGAGGTCGAAGGTGTGCGGGTGGACGCCGGGAGTCTGCAGGTTCCGGTGATCGCCGCTGGTGAGACCGTGACGGTCGACCTGCCGGACGTTGACGCGTCGAAGCCCGAGACGTGGGTGACCGTCACTGCGTCGCTCACCGAGGCCGCCTCGTGGGCGGACGCCGGTCATCGGATCGCCTGGGGACAGATCCGGCTGGACGAGCCGGCTCTCCGGCCGGCTCGCCCAGCCGGGGTGGGTGCGGACGGCGAAGCAGCTGCGGGTGCGGCCGGGGTCGGGGCCGGTGGTGCGCCGGCTGAAGGTGTTGCTGGGGTCGGCGGGATCTCCGTCGGTGGGCTGCGGAACGTGCGGCTCGACGTCTGGCGGGCGCCGATCGACAACGACACCAACCCGGGTGTCGCGGCCAAGTGGCGCGAGGAAGGGCTGCACCGGGTGCAGCACCGGATCGTGTCGCAGGGCGAGCGCGACGGTGCCTGGGAGGTCGTCACCCGGACGGCGCCGCCGCAGCTGCAGTGGGGTCTGCGCAGTACCTGGCGCTGGACCGCCGTCGACGGTGCGGTCGTGCTCGAGCTGAGCGTCGAACCGGAGGGCCCGTTCCCCGAGGTGCTGCCGCGGCTCGGCATCACGTTCGACCTGCCGAAGGCCGAGCGGGTCGAGTGGTTCGGCACCGGCCCGAACGAGGCGTACGTCGACACCCGCGCGGCCGCCGCGGTCGGCAGGTACTCCGCCACGGTCGCCGAACTGCAGACGCCGTACGTCCGCCCGCAGGAGAACGGTCAGCGCATCGACACCCGCTGGGCCACGATCGACGGCCTGCGCATCGAGGCGATCGGCGACCTCTTCGGCCTCACGGTCCGCGACTGGACCACCCACGACCTGGAATCCGCCCACCACGCGGCGGAACTGGTCCCCGGTGACACCACCCACGTCACCCTCGACATCGCCCAAACCGGCGTCGGCACCGCCGCCTGCGGCCCCGCCCTCCCCGACCGCGACAAACTGAAAACCGCCCCCACCACTCTCACCCTCCGCTTCACCAGCTGATCGGCGCCCCGCCGCGTCGCCCGTCGGGCCGGTGCGGCGGAGTACATCAGTTCACTTGGCGCCGGGCGCGGCCGTCGGCAGACCTATGTCGGCGGCCGCGGTCAGCAGGCGCTTGTCGTAGGTGACCAGAGCCGTGAGCTGGATGCCTTCGAGGACCAGCGACTGGGCAGTCGCGAGATGGATGGCGTCGAGCGTCCGGAGCATCGGATCCGCGTACGCCGCGGCAGTCGCCAGGACGGTCTCGTCCACTTGAACCCTGTCGAGCCTGGCCAGGACGGTCGGCACCGCTGCGAGTCGACCTGGATCGGATCGCCGTAAGGCGCGAGGCACCTCGGTGAGCACCAACGCCGAGGCGACGAGTCCTTTGTCCGCCTGCTGCGCGAGCCACGCCTCGAGCGCGGCACTCTCCACTTCCCGGCGGATCATCTTCACGATCGCCGCTGAGTCGAGGAAGATCACAAACGCTCCTCACGGAGATCGGATACGATGTCCGTCGAGTCGACCGACAGGTCTGGCTCACCCGCGGGCAGGACGAGCGGGCCGGGATTGCTGGCTGGGATCAGCCGCCCGCGCCGAATCAGGTCGGCTCGGATGCTCGTGTTGTCGTCGATCGGGACGAGCCGTGCGGCTGGATGCCCACTGACCGTGATCTCAAGGGACTCGCCGTTGGCGACCCGTGCCAGGACGGCGCTGGTGTGCTGGTTGAGCTCGCGTACCGGAATGCTGTCCATGAATGAAGTGTAGAACGCTGTGTTCTACACCTTCCAGTCAGATCGCGATGGTCGGGCGTAGGTGGGGG
>NZ_DASRVN010000559.1:0-2311 GCF_035655035.1 Kribbella sp.
GCTGCGCTGACCGCGGTCCAGGCGACGTTCCCGACGTACCGGTCGAGCTGCGCCAGCGGCCACGGCATCGTCGGACCGGGCAGCGAGTGCACGGTGATGATCGCGGACCGCGCCAGCCGGGCGGCCCGCCAGGCGAGCGGCGACACGATCGACGAGTGCGCGTGCACGATGTCGAAGTCCCGCAGCTCGGACCGCAGCCGATCCACCGACGACGGCGACGGCATGCCGGCCACCGACGGCAGCCGGACCACCGGTACGTCGGAGGCCTGCCCCTGGTTGAGCGTGTAGACCGTGACGTCGTGACCGGCCCGGATCAGGTTCAGGGCGAGGTCGTGGACCTGCAGCTCGATGCCACCGAGGCGCGGCAGGTACACGTCGCTGACCAGCGCGATCCTCATGCCACCGCCACCCGCGTCCGGCGCTGCAGGGAGGTCCAGATCGCGAGCATCACACCACCGACCGGGATCTCCATCAGGAACGTGAAGCCGCGGAACAGCAGCAACCCCGCAGCAACGCCTGCGGGGTCACCGCCGAGCGCGACCAGCGCAGCCGTCGTACCGATCTCCACGACACCCGCGCTGCCCGGCGTAATCGGCACCAGCGTCAGCAGCCGCTCCACCGCCAGCGCCGTGAACAGCACGGCCAGACCGAGGGGTACGTGCAGGACCTGGAAGCACAGCCACAGCAGCGCCAGCTGGAGCGCCAGGTAGGCGACCATCCCGCCGGTCATCGGCCGCCAGCCGGTGCGCATCAGGTGCAGGGTCGTCCGCCGGAACCGGGGAAGCCGTTCCTCGAGACGCGAACGCCGGAACACCTTGTCCAGCTGGCGGCCGATGGTCTTGGCGACCCGCTCGTCGACGAGGATCCAGACGCCCACCAGGACGGCCACCGGCACCGGCAGGAACAGCAGGCTGGTCGGGCTGAACGCGGCCGCGCTGTGCAGGACCGGTACCAGGCCGAGCGCGATCGCGATCACGCCGAGCTTGGACACCACGTTCAGCAGTGTCGTCACGGTGATGAAGCCGCCGAACGCGCGCCGGGTGAAACCCCAGCGGCGCACCATCGTGAAGTTGAGCGCGGTGCCGACCGCGCCACCGAGTGGGAGAACGTTTGCCACCGCGCTGCCGGTCAGGCTCAGCGTGAGCGCCCGGCGCTTCGTCAGCCCGGGCAGGGACGCAGCCAGGGCGAACGAATGTGCCCACAACCCCGCGAGCCACACCACAGCGAGCAGAATCAGCGAGCCGACCGACAACCGTGCAAGCACGTCGCCGACCTCGTGCCAGGTCGACCCGACCGCTCGTGGCAGGAACACCACGAGGGCCCCCGTTACCAACGCACTCAGGACAGACGTCAGCAGCCGGCGCTGCCATCCCTTATGCCGTTCTCGTTCGTTCATCAGTAATAGCCTGTCGCTCAGATGCTGAGAGGGTGCTGAGAGCAACTGGCCCGCGGGCGGCAGGCGTGTCATTCTCATCATATGGCCGGGCCCTACACCCTGGTGGCATTTCACGCGCACCCGGACGACGAGGCCCTGCTCATGGGCGGCACCCTTGCCCGACTTGCCGCGGAAGGGCACCGTATCGTACTCGCGGTAGCAACGGACGGCGAGGCCGGGGCGGCCGCTTCGTCGTACCGTGCCGGGGGCGCGCTGGCAGCGCACCGGCGCGACGAACTGGACCGGTCCGCGACCGCACTCGGCTGTGCGCGCGTCGTCCGATTCGGCTTCAAGGACTCCGGCTCGTCGGGACCGCCCGCGGACGGCGGCTTCAGTACCCTCCCGACCGCGGAAGCCGCCCAGCCGCTGATCGAACTGCTCCGCGAGGAACAGGCCGACGCGCTGACCATCTACGACCCAGCCGGCGGCTACGGGCATCCCGACCACCGGCAGGTCTACACCGCCGGCAAGTACGCCGCCGAACAGGCCGGCACCCCGCTGGTCCTCGAGGCCACCATCGACCGCCGCCTCATCCGCCGCCTGATCCGCATCGTGACCGCGATCCCCGGCGTGCTACCCGCCGTCTCCCTGGCGTCCTACGACCACGCCTACGCCCCCAGCGAGGCCATCACCCACCGCGTCGACGTACGCCGCTACACCCGCCAGAAACGAGCCTCCTTCGAGGCCCACGCCAGCCAAGCAAGCGCCGACGAAGGCGCCCGCACCCTGGGCCTGCTCCTCAAACTCCCCCACTGGCTCTTCCGCACCATGCTCGGCCACGAATGGTACGTGGAACACAACCGCCCCCCAGGCCCACCCCTAGACAACCTCTTCACCACCCTCCAACCCCCCACCACCCCGCCCTAACCCCACCAC
>NZ_DASRVN010000560.1:0-2482 GCF_035655035.1 Kribbella sp.
CCCGCATCGTTCGCGCTGCTCGGCGAACGCACCTTCGGCGGCCTGGTGCCGATCCCGGTGATCATCTTCGCGGTGGTCGCGGCCGCCGCGGTGGTGTTCCTCCGGGTCAGCGCGTTCTCCCGGCACCTGTACGCGGTCGGCGGCAACGAGAAGGCCGCGCGGCTGTCCGGCGTACCGGTGGTCCGGGTGAAGGTCGCGGTGTTCGCGATCTGCGGGTTGCTCGCGTCGCTGGCCGGCATCGTGCACGCCGTCCAGCTCAACCAGGGCAGCCCGAACGACGGTATCGGCTACGAGCTGGACGCGATCGCCGCGGTGGTGATCGGCGGTACCAGTCTCGCGGGCGGTCGCGGTTCGGTGGCCGGGACGGTGGCCGGCGCGCTGCTGCTCGGCGTACTGAACAACATCCTTGCCCTGAACAACATCGACTCCAACATCCAGCTCCTGATCAAGGGACTGGTGATCGTTGCCGCCGCCGCGCTGCAACGGCTCCGCCCCACCTCGTAAGGAAGGTTCCGTCATGCGTTCTGTGAGAATCCCGTTGGCTGCAGCAGCTGTTGCCGCCCTCGTGCTGGCCGGCTGTGGGACCACCAACGAGCGAACCGCCGGTGGGTCGCCCGGCGCGTCCAAGTCCTGCAAGGGGGCCGACGGGAAGTACACGATCGGGATGAGCCAGGCGAACGTCGCCGAGCCGTACCGGCAGCGGATGGACGACGACATCAAGAACGCGGCCAAGGACGTGCCGCAGTTCGACGTGAAGTTCGCGGACGCGGCGCAGGACAACGCCAAGCAGGTCGCGGACGTGGAGAACTACATCACCCAGCAGATCGACCTGCTGATCATCAGCCCGAACGAGGCGAAGCCGCTGACCGCTGTGGTGAAGAAGGCGTACGACAAGGGCATCCCGGTGATCGTGCTGGACCGGAAGGTCGAGGGCGACGCGTACACCGGGTTCATCGGCGGGGACAACGTGCAGATCGGGCGCGAGGCCGGCAAGTACATCGCGGAGAAGCTGCTACCGAACGGCGGCAACGTGGTCGAGCTGAAGGGTCTGGCCGGCGCGACGCCGCAGGCCGAGCGGCACGAGGGCTTCGTCGAGGGCATCAAGGGCAATCCGAAGGTCAAGGTGATCGCGAGCGCGAGCGGTGACTGGCTGCGGGAGAAGGGCCAGTCGCAGATGGACGCGCTGCTGAAGGCGAACCCGAAGATCGACGTGGTGTTCTCGCACAACGACCCGATGGCCGAAGGCGCGTACCTGGCCGCGAAGGCGGTCGGCCGGGAGAAGGAGATGAAGTTCACCGGCATCGACGCGCTGCCGATCCCGTCCGGCGGGATCAAGGCGGTCGAGCAGGGCCGGCTGTCCGCGACCTTCACGTACCCGACGAACGGCAAGGAAGCGATCGCCGCCGCGAAGAAGATCCTGATCAACTGCGGCACCATCCCGAAGACCCAGACGCTCCCCACCCGCCTGATCGACCCGTCCAACGCCGCCAAGATCTACGCCGAGGAAAACCCCAACGGCTGACCGCTCCACCCCGGGTCAGCGGTGGGAGCTGGCCCGGGGGATGAGGCGGGCGGCGAGGGTGGTCGTGGTGGCGGGGCGGGTGTTGTCGGCGATCCGCGCGAGCAGCAGGCGGGCCGCGGCGGTGCCGATCTCGTACGCCGGCTGGGCGACGACCGTGAGTGGTGGGTCGACGAGGGCGGCCCAGGGCGCGTCGTCGAAGGTGACCAGACCGACGTCGCGCCCGGCCCGGGCGCCGCGCTCCTGCAGGGCTTGCAGTACGCCGACGGCCATCGCGTTGTTCGCCACCAGCAACGCGTCCGGCGGCTCCGGCTGCGCGAGCAGTTCGACCGCCGCCTTGTGCGCACCGGCCGCCTTGAACTCGGTACGGCGTACCAGCTTGGTCGTACTGCGCCGCCCGGCCGCCTTCAACGCGTCCCGGTACCCGGCCAGCCGGTCGTCCGCGGTCCGTACGCCGGACGGCCCGGTGACGCAGCCGATCCGTTCGTAGCCCTGGGCAACCAAATGCGCGGTCGCCTCCCGGGCGGCCGCGCGGGTGTCGACCAGGACGACGTCGCTGTCCGCCGCGGGCAGCGGCCGGTCGACCGCGACGTACGCCGTACCCCGGAACGCCAGTTTCGCCACCGACGACTCCGGTCCGCTCGGCGACAGGATCACCCCGGCCACCCGCTCCTGCAGCGCGACGTCGAGGTACCGGCGTTCCTTGGCCGCGCTCTCGTCGGAGTTGCACAGCACGACCGAGTACCCGACCTCGTGCGCCACGTCCTCGACGCCGCGCGCGATCGCGGTGAAGAACGGGTTCTCCACGTCGGAGATGATCAGCGCGACCACCGCGGCCTCCTGGCGGCGCAGGTTCCGCGCCGGGCCGTTCGGCTGGTACCCGAGCTCGGCCGCCGCCACCCGGACCCGCTCGGCGAGGTCCGGATCGACCGTCGGCTTGCCGTTCAGGGCCCGGGACACGGT
>NZ_DASRVN010000561.1:0-7785 GCF_035655035.1 Kribbella sp.
CCAGGTCCACCGACTACCCGGCGATGCAGCAGTCGGTCCGCCGCCGGATCGTCACGGACCTGGACACCGGCCTGACCAACAACTTCGTGTTCGGCCTCGACGCCCTCCTCGACGGCCTCCAAACCCGCGTCAAGAAGTAGCTCAGCTATCCATCCAGGTGGATCGGGTTGGTCCAGGCGCGGGTGCCGTCGGCTGCTTCGACGGTGATGCGGCAGTGGGTGGCTTGGAAGAGGGTGAGGGGGAAGGTGTGTTCGGTGAGGTTGGTGCCTTGGGCGACCTCGGCACCGGGGTGGCCGCCGGTCAGGAGGATCTTGGTGGCGGGTGAGCAACGTACGACGAGCTCGTCGGTTTCGAGGTGTACGTCGTACAGCTCGGGGCCCGTGGTGGAGTAGAAGTGGCCCGCCTTGAGGGCAGTGAGGAGGGCGTCGGGGTCGAGGGACTCGGCGCGGACCTGGACCCAGGCTTGGCACGGGGGTGGGTCCTGGGGTTGCAGGTGGGCGTCGTCGGCGGCGTAGGTGGTGAGGCGGTGGCCGCGGTTCAGCAGGACGTCGGTGAGGTGCCAGCTGTCGCCGCGGTGCTCGCGGTCTGCCAGGGCGTTGTAGACCTCGATCGAGTGGGCGGCGTCCAGGCTCTCGGCGTCCTTCGCCGTCAGCAGCGAGGCCGATGGGTGCGCCATGCCGACGAAGGCACCCACGGAACGGGCTCGGCGGGCCAGCGCGGGGCCGTCTTCGGAAGGTGACGGAGGGGCGAAGTCGAGCGGGAGGCCGGCTGCGACGATGTGCCATTGCTGGCCGGCTTCGGTGCGGGGGGCGTGGAGTTCGGCGCCGATGAGCGTGGTGAAGTCGGCCGTTCGCAGGTCCCGGGTGTCGGTCACGGGGTAGCCGTACTCCGGCCGGAAGTGGTCGGTGATCGCGACGAAGTCGTAGCCGGCCTCGTGGTACACCGCGGCGGTCTCGCCGGGCGACAGATACCCGTCGGACAGGTTCGAGTGCGTGTGCAGGTTTCCACGCCAGAACCGGCCCGGCAGGTCGAAGATCATCGGCGTTGCTCGCGGGCGGAGGCGTACAGGCAGATGGCGGCGGCGGTGGCCAGGTTGAGCGACTCGGCGCGGCCGTAGATCGGCACCTTCACCGAGTGGTTCACGACCGCGTTGATGCCGTCCGGCAGGCCGTGCGCCTCGTTGCCGAACAGCCACACGGTCGGCTTCGCGAGCGTGCCGTCGTCGATGCAGGTGTCGAGGTCGGTCGCGCCGTACCCATCGGCGGCGAGCACCTGCAGCCCTTGCTCGCGCCACGCCCGGACCGCGTCCACGATCTCCACGTCGGTGCTGATCGGTACGTGGAAGATGCTGCCGACGCTGGCCCGGACCGCCTTCGGGTTGTGCGGGTCGACGGATTCCGGCGACAGTACGACGGCGTCCGCGCCGGCCGCGTCCGCCGTACGGATCAACGTGCCGACGTTGCCGGGATCGCGGACCTGGACGCCGACGGCGACCAGCTTCAACGGACCGGTCGGCAGCGGAACGGTGACCAGCGAGCAGACCGCGACCACGCCCTGCGACGTAACCGTCTCGCTCAGCGTCTCGATAGCGGCTCGATCGACCTCGAACCACGGGACACCTGCGGCCGCGGCGAGGTCGTACAGATCACGATGACGGGCCGCGACGGCGGGTTCGGCGTACACCTCGAGAACCAGTTCGCGATGCTCCAGCGCCTCCCGGACGGCCTGCGGGCCCTCGACCAGGAACCGGCCGGCCTTGCGCCGGAACGCACGAGTGGCGAGCCGCCGGGCCTGCTTGATCCGCGCGGACTGCGCGGTCAACAGACCAGGGCTCGCCACTTGTGGTGTAGGGGTGTTGCTCAGGCCGCGGCGTCGGACTTCGGCGCGTTCACGTCCGCCGGCAGGGCGGCCTTGGCCACCTGCACGAGCGCGGAGAACGCGGCCGGGTCGTTGACGGCGAGGTCGGCGAGGATCTTCCGGTCCACCTCGACCTCGGCCAGCCGCAGGCCCTGGATGAAGCGGTTGTAGGTCAGGTCCTCGGCGCGGACCGCGGCGTTGATGCGCTGGATCCACAGCTTGCGGAAGTCGCCCTTGCGCGCCTTGCGGTCGCGGTAGGCGTAGACGAGCGAGTGGGTGACCTGCTCCTTGGCCTTGCGGTACAGCCGCGAGCGCTGGCCGCGGTAACCGCTGGCCTGCTCGAGTACGACCCGGCGCTTCTTGTGGGCGTTGACTGCCCGCTTCACGCGTGCCATGAGGTGTTACTCCTTGTATTTCTGCGCCGTGGACGGACTGCCGACGACGGGGGATGGTTCGGGAGGGGAAGTGCGTCAGATGCCGAGCAGCTTCTTGGCCTTCTTGACGTACGCCGGGGCCACCTCGACGGTGCCCGACAGGCGACGCTTGCGCTTCGACGACTTCGCCTCGGCGAGGTGCCGGACACCGGTCTGCTCACGACGGATCTTGCCCGACCCGGTGACCCGGACCCGCTTCTTCATCCCCGAGTGGGTCTTCATCTTCGGCATGGCTGTTGTGCTCCTGAGTTTCTTCGTTGACTCGATCATCGGTGTGCCGGCTCCGGCCGCTGTGGTTCACCTGGCGGCCGGAGCGATCGGTCACTCCGGGTCGAGGTTGTCGGCCGGACCCTTCGGCTTCTTGGTGACACCGGCGGCGCGCTCGGCCTCGTGGGCCTGAGCCTGCTCGGCGCGCTCCTGGCGCTCCGCCTGCTCCTCGGCCTCCCGCTCGGCCTTCCGCTGCGCCTTCTCGGCTTCCACGTCCACGCGCGCTTCGGACTTCTTCTTGTGCGGTCCGAGCACCATGATCATGTTCCGGCCGTCCTGGCGCGGCGAGGACTCGACGAAGCCGAGCTCGCTGACGTCCTCGGCCAGCCGCTGCAGCAACCGGAACCCGAGCTCGGGCCGGGACTGCTCACGTCCGCGGAACATGATGGTGATCTTGACCTTGTCCCCGGCCCTCAGGAACCGCACCACGTGACCCTTCTTGGTCTCGTAGTCGTGCGGGTCGATCTTCGGCCGCAGCTTCATCTCTTTGATGATGGTGTTGGTCTGGTTCCGGCGGGACTCGCGCGCCTTCTGCGCGGTCTCGTACTTGTACTTGCCGAAATCCATCAACTTGCAGACCGGAGGCCGGGCGGTCGCCGCGACCTCGACCAGGTCGAGGTCGGCCTCCTGGGCCAGCCGCAGTGCGTCCTCGATCCGGACGATGCCTACCTGCTCACCGTTCGGTCCGACCAGCCGCACTTCGGGAACGCGGATGCGCTCATTGACGCGCAAATCAGTGGTGATGGGTCCTCCTGGGTTGAACTCGTACTGGATGCCACCTCGTGATCACCCGAAGTCCCCCTGGAAAGACGAAGGCCCTCGTGCGATCACACGAAGGCCCAATTCCCAGATGCACGACGCCCCAACCCAACGGGTGGTACGCCGTACTGTTGACCGGGACCCGCCGACTCTTCATCGACTGGGTGGGAGGTGGCCCTCCGCTTGGACCTGAACCACTGGCGTCCCCGAAGTATTCCGCTCAGGGGGCACCATCGGACCAGGTCGGTCGCCATGTAAGAGTAGCAGCATGACCGACGCAGATGCCACTCCGCAGCCCGACCCCCTCGCGACCGCCTCCCGCGACATCGCCGAGGTGCCCGCCGTGGAGATCATCTCCACCGCCGCACTCCACCTGATGAGCGCGGCCGCCGTCAACCTGGGCCTGGCCGCCGACCTGCCGGAGCACAAGGACCTCGACGAGGCGCGGTCGCTGATCGACTCGCTGGCCGGTCTGCTGGACGCGGCCGCCCCGTCCCTCGGGCACCACCACGCCGCGCCGCTGCGGGACGGGCTGCGCTCGCTCCAGCTGGCCTTCCGGGAGGCCAGCTCGATCCAGGACGAGCCGGGTCAGGGTCCCGGCGAGAAGTACACCGGCGCCGTCTACCCGGCCGGCGCCAAGTAGGACTTCCGCAGCCGCGGGACCCGGATCCTCTCCAGTGGCGCGAACGCGAGCCAGCAGACCACCGTCGGCAGGAAGTGGATCCCCAGGATCGCCGTGTTCGCCGCGTGGAACCCGAGGAAGAACAGGGCCCCGAACAGCTGCCACCGCCCCTTCAGCCACAGGACCGCCGGCGAGCACACCTCCGCGACGATCCCGACCCACTGCATCACGTGCAGCATCCACGGGTACTGCAGCAGGAACTCCCCCACCGGGTTCGGCCGCCGGACGATCGCCCAGGTCAGTACGGCGCTGCTCGGCCACGCGAGCGTCCAGTGCCCGCTGCGGAGCTTGGCGATCGCGGACAGGAAGTACGTCGCGATCACGCAGAGCTGGATGCACCGGACCACCCAGCCGGCCGCCTCCGACTTCGTCCGATCGCCGTACGACGTCCTGCCGACCGTTGGTAGCACCCACAAGGCGATCACCAGCGCCAGGTGGTCGTGGTCGACCTTCCCGTCGCTCATCCCGATCATGACCCACCAGGTGAACGCCGGCGCGACGATCCAGCCGGCGATCCGCGGGAAGTAGTTGGTCGCACCGACGAGACAGGCCGCGATCAGTACGACGTACAGCGTGGTGGTGTTCGCGACGGTCGGCTTCGGGAGGTCGAGCAGCCGGGCGAGGAACAGCGGCTGGTACAGCCCCGGGCGCTCACCCTTCAGCAACGTGTCGTTGACGAACGCGTGCATGTCCAGGATCACGAACAGGTACAGCACCGTCCGCAGCCAGGCGATCCGCCCCGACGCGATCGACGGTGTGAACCACTTCATCAACCCACCTTCCAAGTCGTCAGTACTCGCGGCGTCGGCGGCCCTGCGACACGTCCGTGCACCAACTGGGTCGTGTCCTGGACGAGCTGGAGACTCACGTACTTCGGCTTGTCCGGGTGCTTGCTCGCCCACCCGTCGGCGACCTGCTGGAGCAGCGCCGGGTTCTTCACGATCTCCCCGACACGCGCCTCGATCTCGGCGCGGGCGATCCCCGCGCCTTCGACGTCCAGCGGCACGTCGACCGTCGTACCGGCGTCCGTGACCGCGCTGATCCGGGTGAGGATGATCGACTCGTCGTCGGCGACCACCATCGCGTACTGCGACATCGGCCCGAACGGCCACAGGTCGTCGCTGCCCCGCACTGATCCGTTGACCAGCAGCACGATCCCGACGACCGCAGCGGCCTCCCGTACGGTCCGGCCGCGAGGCCCTAGCTTCTGCTCAGTCGGCACGGCGTACCAGCTCCAACCGGGAACGGGTCAGCACGTACGGCACCCCAGCAGCGAACAGGGGCACCAGTACGGCGACACCCGCGATCACGGCCCACGGCACGGCGACCGTCGGCGACCCGACGACCGTGTGCGCGGTGAACCCGTACAAGGCGCCGACTGCAACGCCGAGCAGACAACCGAGCTGCCCGAGGAACCAGCCCTGCGCAGCCGCGAGCCCGCGCCGCAGCCGAGGCGGTGCACCGACCGCGGCGAGCGTCGCGAAGTCCGCACGCCCCTCCGACATCGACAGCGCGACAGACATCGCAACGCCGAGCAGGGTGGCGGCCAGCCCCGCGAGCAGCAGACCGATCGAGGCTTTGCGTACCGGGCTCTGATAGCCGTGCTCGACCTTCAACGCGTCCTCGTGACCCAGAAGCCTCGCCACAGCAGCCAACTGGGCCGCACTCGGTTGCTCTCGCAGGCTGAAGTGAACCTCGTCGACCGACGCGGTCCCTAGGCTCTTGGCAGCATCAGCACTGATCAGGGCCGACCGTGGAAGCACACCGACCCTCGGCGGCGACGTCACGACCGCAGCCGGATACGGGAACGTGCTCTTGCCGTCAAGATCATCCCCGCGTGCAAGCCTGACCTTGCCATCGTGCGCCATCGTCGCCAGCGGTACGACGACCTTCCCTTGCCGCAGTGCGGCCGCAGCCCGACGCCCCCAGTCCAGGAACCGCGCGACGTACGCCGGGTCGACCGCCGTGAGCGAGTAGCCGCTCGAGTACACGCTGCCGTTCGCCACGTAGCCGTCGGTCTCCTTCGTGCCGTTCAGTACGACGGTGCCGAGCTCGTACCGGTGCTCCACCGGCAGCAGGCGCTGCACGCGGTCGACGAGTTGCGCCGAGTACGGGATGTCGCCGTCGAACTGCAGGACCGCGTCCCCGATCCGCCCGGCCGGCTCGTAGTTCTGGGCCTTCGCGGCGGCCTGGTTCACCACGGCGAACGCGAGTGCCGTCGTACCAGCGACCGCGATCATGATCGCGGCGGTGACCGGGCCGGTGCGGTGGCGGTGCCTGGACGCGTCCCGGAGCGCCAGCCGCAGGCTCAGCGGCAGGTTGCGGAGACTCCCGGCGACCTTGCCGACCAGGGCGGGCAGCATCCAGACCAGCCCGGCGATGACGAGCGTGATCCCGGCGACGACCACCGCGACCGGCAGCGTCGGCGAGGCCGAGGCGACCCTGGAGATCTGGGCGGGATCGGCGGCGGCGCGCTGCTCGCGTGCGGTGTCGAGGGCGGCAGCCAGTTGGATGTTGCCGATGACGGACAGCACCAGCCCGGCGACAACCAGTACGAGCGCGAGGCGGCGCAGGCGTACGGCCCCGACGACCGCGGCGAACCGGCCAGCCAAGGCGGCCAACGGTGGACGCCGCGCCGCCCCGATCGCCGGCACCAGCGCGGACGCGAGCCCTGCCACCAGGCCGACGGCAACCACTCCGAGCAGCTGCAGCCAAGGGATCTGCCAGCCGGTGATCAGCGTCGAGGTCGCGTCCTCCCACCAGGACTTGCCGATCAACGCCGTCAGTACGCCGATCCCGAGCCCGAAGCCCGCACCGAGCAGTCCGGCGTACAGCCCCTGCGCCAGCACGACCCGTCGTACGTCGGCCGACGTACCGCCGACCGCGGTGACCAGACCGAGCTCACGGGTCTGCCGGCGCGCGACGACAGCGAACGCCGTACCGGCCAGCAGCACGAGCTCCAGGACGCCGAAGCCGACGATGAGTACCCGTGCCGCAGCACCGCCCACAGGACCGCGTGGCGTCACAGGTGGGTCAATAACGGAAGCCCTGATCTCAAGAGTCATCCCCTGCTTGCTGAGCTTGTCAGCCAGCACCCCTGTGTCTACCGCGCTCGGCAGGTCGACCAGATACTCCGCTTGTGCGTCCGGGTCGCCCACTGCCGGTGTGGCGAACACCTGTCGCGCCTTGGGGAAGTCGAGCGTGCGGGCAACGCCCACAACCTGGTACCTCGTACCGTTCGCAGCCGTCATCGCACTGCCTGAGTGCAACCCGAGATGGTCTGCCAGTGCAGGTGACACCGCGACCTCACTTGGCTTCGCAGGCATCCGCCCCGTGTCCAGGCGGAACGTTCCCGCGAGCAGGGCGTTCGTGAAGTCACCGATGACGAGCCCGACGTTCAGGGCGGCCCCGCTGCCACGCAGCTCGATGTCACCGGGCATCGACTTCGCCCGGGCGTACTGCGACCCGCTGGGCAGCACACCGCGTAGGTCGGTCCGCGCAGACGGCACTGTCAGCTGTGCGTCGGCCGATCCGAGTACCGTGCGCGCAAGCAGCTCGCCCGTGGGATGCGTACCGCGGTGCACGACGCTGAACCAGCTGCCGGCGAGCACAGGCAGCCCGACGAGGGCAGCGATGAGCAGTGTCCGTCCCAGGGTGCGCCGCGCCGTACGGCGGGCCAAGCGCAAGGCCAGGACCCAGTCGTTGAGGAGTTTCACTGCGGAGCCTCCAGCAACACGTCTGCGTCCGGCAGGGCATCCGTCTGACCGTCGATGCGGCCGTCGCGCA
>NZ_DASRVN010000562.1:0-4288 GCF_035655035.1 Kribbella sp.
CGGGATCGCCGCCGGTACGGTCGGCCTGTTCGTCACCGTCACCCAGGCGGGGTACGCCCTCGGCCTGTTCTTCCTGGTCCCCCTGGGCGACCTCCTCGACCGTCGCCGCCTGATCCGTCTGCACTTCGCGCTGCTGGCCGCCGCCCTGCTTCTCACCGCCCTCGCCCAGAACGCCCTGATGCTCTTCGCAGGCCTGGCCGCCGTCGGCGCCCTCGCGGTCGTCACCCAGTCGCTGGTCGCGTACGGCGCAGCCCTCACCACCCCCACCGAACGCGGCCGCACGGTAGGCACCATCACCACCGGCATAGTCCTGGGCATCCTCCTCGCCCGAACCACCTCCGGCCTCCTCACCGACCTCTCCAGCTGGCGAGCCACCTACCTAACCGCCTCCGTCGCTTGCCTGACGATCACCACCCTCTTCACGCGCCCAGCAGCCGCCGCCTCATCCAGGGATCGGTTGCGTTATTTGGGGTTGTTGCGTTCTACTGCTGGGCTCTTGCGGGAGCGGGTGTTTCGGGAGAGTGCGGCTCGGGCGTTCTTCATCTTCGCGTCGTTCAGCACCTTGTGGACCTCCATCGCGTTGCCGTTGAGCGAGCGTGGGCTGTCACACACGGAGATCGGGGCGTTCGGGTTGATCGGGGCGGCGGGCGCACTGGCGGCCGGGCCCGCCGGGCGGTTGGCGGATCGGGGGTGGGGACCGGTCGTGACCGCCGCGGCTTCGGTGCTGTTGGCAACCAGTTGGCTGGTGACGGCGCATTCCCTGGTGGGGCTGGCGATCGGCGCCGTCCTGCTCGACCTCGCCGTACAGGCGATCCACGTCACCAACCAGAGCATGATCTACCGGCCGGACTCCGGCAGCCGGCTGATCGGTGCGTACATGGTGTTCTACTCGCTAGGCAGCGCCACCGGCGCGATCGCCTCGACGGCGTTGTACGAACGCGCCGGCTGGAACGCCGTCTGCGTCCTCGGCGCCACCTTCGCCCTCGGCGCGCTGGTCAGCTCAGTCCGAGCAGCTCGACGGACTTCTCCCGCATCTCGACCTTGCGAATCTTGCCCGTGACCGTCATCGGGAACTCGTCCACGAGTACGACGTACCGAGGGATCTTGAAGTGCGCCAGCTTCCCGGTAGCGAACGCCCGGACCGCCTCCACGTCCAGCGGCTCCACCCCGGGCTTCAGCTTGATCCAGGCGCACAGCTCCTCGCCGTACTTCTCGTCGGGGACGCCAATGACCTGGACGTCGGCGATCGACGGGTGCGTGTAGAGGAACTCCTCGATCTCCCGCGGGTACACGTTCTCGCCGCCGCGGATCACCATGTCCTTGATCCGGCCGACGATGTTCACGTACCCGTCGTCGCGCATCGTCGCCAGGTCGCCGGTGTGCATCCAGCGCGCCTGGTCGATCGCCTCCGCGGTCTTCTCCGGCTCGTCCCAGTAGCCGAGCATCACGGAGTACCCGCGGGTGCACAGCTCGCCGGTCTCACCCCGCTCGACGACGAGGCCGGTCGCCGGGTCGACGAGCTTCACCTCGACGTGCGGCATCACCCGGCCGACGGTCGACGTACGGCGGTCCAGGTCGTCGTCGCGCCGGGTCTGCGTGGACACCGGCGACGTCTCGGTCATCCCGTAGCAGATCGCGACCTCGGCCATGTGCATGTCCGCGACGCAGCGCTTCATCACCTCGACCGGGCACGGCGAACCGGCCATCACCCCGGGCCGGAGGCTGCTGAGGTCGTACGACGCGAAGTCCGGCAGGCCGAGCTCGGCGATGAACATCGTCGGTACGCCGTACAGCCCGGTGCACCGCTCGTCCTGCACGGCCTGCAGCGTCGCCGCCGGGTCGAACGCCGGCCCCGGGATCACCATGCAGGCGCCGTGCGTGGTGCAGCCGAGGTTGCCCATCACCATGCCGAAGCAGTGGTAGAACGGCACCGGGATGCAGAGCCGGTCCTCGGCGGTGAACGCGATCGTCTCGGTGACGAAGAAGCCGTTGTTCAGGATGTTGTGGTGGCTGAGCGTCGCGCCCTTCGGGAAGCCCGTCGTACCGCTGGTGTACTGGATGTTGATCGGGTCGTCGAAGGACAGCTCGGCCTCGCGGGCGGCCAGCTCGTCGACGGTGATCCGGGACGCGTCGTCGCGGAGCTGGTCCCAGTCGCCGGTGCCGAGGTAGACCGTCTCCTCGAGCGACGGGCAGTTCGGGCGTACCTCGTCGACCATCGCGCGGTAGTCGCTGGTCTTGAACTCGGTCGCGGAGACGAGCAGCCGGACGCCGGACTGGTTCAGCGCGTACGCGAGTTCGTGGGTGCGGTACGCCGGGTTGATGTTCACCAGGATCGCGCCCATCAGCGCGGTGGCGTACTGCGTGATCGTCCACTCGGCCTGGTTCGGCGCCCAGATGCCGACCCGGTCGCCCTTCGCGATCCCGCGCGCCATCAGGCCGCGGGCAACAAGTTCGACCTCCGCGCCGAACTCGTCGTACGTCCAGCGCCTTCCGGTCTGTACCTCCACCAGCGCCTCGCGATCGCCGTACGCACCGATCGTCCGTCTCAGGTTCGCCCCGATCGTCTCCCCCAGCAACGAAACCTCGGACACCCCAGACGCGTACGACGGAAGGCTCATCCCAGCATCGTCACCCCGACCCACCAACCCCGGCAACCCCACACGCACACGTCCCCAACCCCACCCGCACCAGAAACAAGAGCCGTCTTCCTTCCCTCAACTGCTGTGAAAGCGAACCTGCACGTGCACGTTCGAAACGGGGGGCTCCCCACACCTCCTCCTTCCTGCCCTCAACTGACGTCAAAGGGAGCTTGCACAGCAGGAAACGGGGGCTCCCCACTCCCTCCGCTTTCCTTCCCTTAACTGGTGTGAAAGGGAACCTGCACGTGCGGCAGGAAACGGGGGGTGGACGGCAAGCAATGTCCTTACCAACTCTCCGTCACATTCGGTCGCGGAGCGTGGTTGGACCGTTACATTGGATCAGAGAGGTGTGAGGCGATGGGCCGATCTGCCGAAGTTCATGCCCGCAGCGACCGTCCGCCCGGACGCACAGCCGAGGCGGCTCAACGGACCGCTGCGGTACAGGAACACGTCCAGGTCCTGGAGAACATCCTGGCCGATGCACTCGCCGTCGATGTCGACGGCACCGATCTGCAGACTCTGAAACGCGCTCCGCGGCGGGCACCGCCGACCGTGTCCCCGGCCGATCTCGAGGCGCATCCCGGACCTGTCTGGGATGCGTTCGTGCCCCACCCGCCGGGACCGTTCCGGTGGTGGGGCGCCGAGCGCAGGTTCGCGCGTCGACTCGCCGACGCGGAGGACCGGTTCGCGGAGGCGATCGAGCGGCACCGGGCCGCCGAGGAGACCCGCCGCGAGCGGGTGGCCAAGGCCCTGCGCGACCAGGTCGAGCGCCAACGCCGCCTCGACGAGGCGACCGCGGAACAGCATGCACGGATCGACGCGTACGAACGAGCCGTGGAGGCCCGTGACCGCGCAGCCGTGACCCGGTACTTCACCAAGGCACTGGACCGCCACCCAGAGCCACTGGACTTCCCCCGGCGACGCAAGGTCGGGTACGTACCGGAGTCGACACTGCTCGCGGTCGAGTGGGACCTACCCGACATCAGCGTCGTACCTGCTGAAGCGTCGTACCGCTATGACCGCTCTCTGGACGCCGTACTGGCCGTGCCGCGAGACCCTGCCGAGCTGCGTCGGCTCTACCAACAACTGGTCGCCCAACTAGCGCTACGAGCGCTACACCTCGTTTTCGGCAGCGACAGGTACGGCGTGGTCGAAACGGTCGTGTTCAACGGGATGGTGGAGTCGGTGGACCTCACGACCGGTCAGACCGTACGGCCGTGCCTCATCACGCTGCGGGCGACCCGGGAGCAGTACCAGGCGCTGGTGCTCGACCAACTCGACCCGGTGGCCTGCGTACGGCACTATTTCGCGGCTGAGGTGTCTCGGCACCCGGAGGAACTGCAGCCAGTGGAACCCGTGCTGGAGTTCGACCTGACCGACCCGCGCATCGTCGAGGCGGTCGACGTGATCAGCGAGATCGACGCCCGCCCGAACCTGCTGGACCTCAGCCCCGAGTCGTTCGAGCACCTGGTGCACAACCTGCTGACCCGGATGGGCCTGGAAACCAGACTGTTCCGCCGCGGCACCGACGGCGGCATCGACTGCGTCGCGTACGACCCACGCCCGATCACCGGCGGCAAGTTCGTCGTACAGGCCAAGCTGTGGACCCGCACCGTTTCCCCGTCAGCCGTCCGCGACCTCTTCGGCAC
>NZ_DASRVN010000563.1:0-7506 GCF_035655035.1 Kribbella sp.
GCGGTCCCGCTCGCGGGCGGGTACGGCGGGCAGACGTTCGCGGTCAGCGCCGGCGGTGAGGACGCGGTCATCAAGTTCTACGTGAAGGACCCGGGACGGGCCGCCGTGGACGCCGCGCTGCTGCAACTGGTCCACGGGCTGCTGCCGGTGCCGCGGGTACTGGACCTCAAGCGCGACGGCTCGTACGAGGAACCGCCGTACCTGCTGACCGAGCGCCTGCCGGGCGTCAACCTGCAGGTGTTCCTGGAGACGGCGACGGACCAGCAGCGCCGTACGGCCGGGACGCAGCTGGGGGAGCTGCTGACGCGGCTGAGCGGGATGCCGTTTCTGCGACCGGGGATGTTCCGCGACGACGAGCTGGCGGTCGAGCCGTTCGGGCTGGGTGACCTGAGCGAGTACGTCGCGGGGCTGGAGCTGGGCCTCGACGACGGGTTCGCCGCCGTGATCGACGAGGCGGAGGAGCTGCTGGCCGGCGGCGTGGATCGGTTCTGCCTGGTGCACAGCGACTTCAACCCGAAGAACCTGCTGGTCGACCCGGACAGCGCGCGGATCACCGGCCTGATCGACTGGGAGTTCGCGCACGTCGGTTCGCCGTACGCCGACCTCGGCAACCTGCTGCGGTTCTGCGAGGACACGGTGCTGGCGGGCGCCGTACTGAACGAGCTCCGGTGGCTCGGCGGACCGCTCGTGGACCTGGGCCGGGCAGCCGACCTGTGGGCGCTGCTGGACCTCGCGGCGCGGGCCGCCGAGCACGAGATCGCGGCGCGCGCGCACCGGCTGGTCTCCCGGATGGCGGACACGGGCACGCTGGCGGGCGGCCGCCCGGACCTGGACGTCGTACATTGAGATCAGTCGTACTTGTCGGGCACGTCGGGAGACCTCGGCGGGCGGCCGGTGATACCGGGTGCCCCAGGTTGTGCTGTCCGAGTCAAGCCCGGTATTCTGTGAGATGCGCTATGGGCCCGCGCGACCTCGGACGGAGCAGGCTCGTGACTCGCAGCAGCTCGGTGGTGAATCTGTCGTCTTCTGGCAATCCCGCGGTTTGGTGCGATCCAAAGGAACATGGCGCGACCGCACGACACCACCAGTCCACGGAGCAACCCACCACATGACGGCCAGCATCGAGGCTCCCCTCGACCCAGCAGTGCGCACCACCCCGCAGGTAGCGGTCAATGACATCGGGTCGGAGGAAGACTTCCTCGCGGCGATCGATCAGACCATCAAGTACTTCAACGACGGCGACATCGTCGAGGGCACCATCGTCAAGGTCGACCGGGACGAGGTCCTGCTCGACATCGGTTACAAGACCGAAGGCGTGATCCCGTCCCGCGAGCTGTCGATCAAGCACGACGTCGACCCGAACGAGGTCGTCAACGTCGGCGACCACGTCGAGGCCCTGGTTCTCCAGAAGGAGGACAAGGAAGGCCGTCTGATCCTCTCGAAGAAGCGCGCCCAGTACGAGAAGGCCTGGGGCACGATCGAGAAGATCAAGGAAGAGGACGGCGTCGTCACCGGTACCGTCATCGAGGTCGTCAAGGGTGGACTCATCCTGGACATCGGCCTCCGCGGCTTCCTCCCGGCCTCGCTCGTCGAGATGCGCCGGGTCCGCGACCTCCAGCCGTACGTCGGCCAGGAGATCGAGGCGAAGATCATCGAGCTGGACAAGAACCGCAACAACGTGGTCCTGTCCCGCCGCGCCTGGCTGGAGCAGACCCAGTCCGAGGTGCGGATGAACTTCCTCACCCAGCTGCAGAAGGGCCAGATCCGCAAGGGCGTCGTGTCCTCGATCGTCAACTTCGGTGCGTTCGTGGACCTCGGCGGCGTGGACGGCCTGGTGCACGTCTCGGAGCTGTCCTGGAAGCACATCGACCACCCGACCGAGGTCGTCGAGGTCGGCCAGGAGGTCACCGTCGAGGTGCTGGACGTCGACATGGACCGCGAGCGCGTCTCGCTGTCGCTGAAGGCGACCCAGGAAGACCCGTGGCAGCAGTTCGCCCGGACCCACCAGATGGGCCAGATCGTGCCCGGCAAGGTCACCAAGCTGGTTCCGTTCGGTGCGTTCGTCCGCGTGGAGGAGGGCATCGAGGGTCTGGTGCACATCTCCGAGCTGGCCGAGCGGCACGTCGAGATCCCGGAGCAGGTCGTCCAGGTCAACGACGACGTCATGGTCAAGATCATCGACATCGACCTGGAGCGGCGCCGGATCTCGCTGTCGCTCAAGCAGGCCAACGAGGGTGTGGACCCGGTCTCGGACGACTTCGACCCGACGCTCTACGGCATGACGGCGACGTACGACGACCAGGGCAACTACATCTACCCGGAGGGCTTCGACCCGGAGACGGGCGAGTGGCTCGAGGGCTTCGACGCGCAGCGTGAGGAGTGGGAGCGGCAGTACGCCGAGGCCCACACGCGCTGGGAGGCCCACAAGAAGCAGATCGAGGACGCCAAGACGGCGGACGTGGAGGCCGGCGAGGCCTCGACGTACTCCTCGGCCGCTGCCCCGAAGGACGACGCTCCCGTCGAGGGTGCGCTCGCTTCCGACGAGGCGCTGCAGGCGCTCCGCGAGAAGCTGACCGGCCAGGGCTGATCCGCAGCAGTAGCCTTCGGGACCCCCGCATCCACCAGGGTGCGGGGGTTCCGTGCGTCCGGCGCTCTGTAGGGTGCTGGGGTGCTGAGAGTGGGACTGACCGGCGGGATCGGATCCGGGAAGAGCGCGGTGTCGGCGCGGCTGGCCGAGCGTGGGGCCGTCGTGATCGACTCCGACGTACTGGCGCGAGAGGTCGTCGCGCGCGGTACCGAGGGCCTCGCCGAGGTGGTCGCCGCGTTCGGGCCGCGGGTACTGACGGCCGAGGGCGAGCTGGACCGGCCGGTGCTCGGGAAGCTGGTCTTCGGCGACGAGACCGCGCGGCGCTCGCTGGAGTCGATCATCCATCCGCGGGTCCGGCTCCGTTCCGCGGAGCTCGAGGAGGCCGCCGCGGCCAGGTCGTCCACCGCGATCGTCGTGCACGACATCCCGCTGCTCGTCGAGACAGGTCAGGCTGCTGCCGGCCATCGCAGGTTCGACCTGGTGCTGGTGGTCGACGTACCGGTCGAGGTCCAGGTCGAACGGCTCACCACGCAGCGCGGGATGACCGCCGCGGAGGCCGAGCAGCGGATCGCCAGCCAGGTGTCCCGCGCGGACCGGCTGGCGGCCGCGGACGTCGTACTGGACAACTCCGGCAGCCTGGACGACCTGGATCGCCGGGTCGCCGAGGTCTGGGCAACATTCGAGCAGCGTCTAAGGCACGGTCCGGACACGAAAAGGTGACCCCTGCGCGGGAAATGATGCATCCGGGACCCCCTGTACGAGAATCTGTCCCGGTCCGGCCCGCACCGTTCGGGGCCGGCACGGCCGGCGCGCCCCGCTCCGGTCCGGACGTCCGAGGTTGGGAGGATGGCGTGGTCTGCCCGCGCTGCAGCTCTGACGTCCCCGAGGTTTCGCAGTTCTGCCACCACTGTGGCAACGACCTGCGCACCGGGGACTCGAAGCGGAAGAACGCGTACGCCGCCAGGCCGGATGAGCCGGTGGCGTCCTTCAAACTGGTCTCGACGATCATGCCGCAGGGATCCGGCAAACAGCCGTACACCTACAAGGTCGCGCTCGGCATCGCCCTGCTGCTGACCGTGGTGACCGCCGCACTGGGTGCGCTGCCGGTGGCGATCATGATCGCGGCCTTCGCCATCCCGATCGTCTACATCATCTACTTGTACGACGTGAACCTCTGGGAGGACGAGCCGATCCCGGTGGTCGCGGCGGCCTTCGTGCTGACCGGACTGCTGGCCTGGCTGTTCACCTGGATCTGGTCGGACAAGATCGGGCTGTCGCTCGACTCGATCGGCGGCAACAGCACCGGGCCGTCGCTGCGGGACCTGCTGATCCTGCTCCTGCTGGTACCGGTGGTGTCCGAGCTGATCCGGCAGATCGGCCCGCTCTACCTGGCCTCGCGGCCGCGGTACGACGACCTGATGGACGGGTTCACGTTCGGCGTCGTCGCCGGTGTCGGGTACGCGTGCTTCGAGACGCTGGTACTGCACTGGGGCTGGATCAACGGCGGCTTCGCCGGCCCGGGCAGCAGCGCCGGGACCTGGATCTCGATCGTGCTGCTGCACGGCTTCATCAAGCCGCTGGTGTACGGCTCGGCGACCGGTCTCGCGGGCGCGGAGTTCTCCGGCCTCGGCGAGGGGTACGACGGCTTCACGCCGCGCTGGGTCGGCGGCCTGCTGCAGGCGATGGTGGTGAACGCGCTGTTCCAGGGTGGGATCTACCTGCTCGGCTTCGTCGGCGGCCGCGGCTCGACGATCGGCGCGGTCCTCGGCGTCGTCTGGGGCCTGTTGCTGCTCGGCGCGCTGATCATCCGGGTCCGGACCGTGCTCCACAAGGGCCTCCTGGAGGCGGCGCTGGAGTCCGCCGCGCGCGGCGGTTCGAACCACGCGTCCGGTGAGCTGGCGTTCTGCTCGCGCTGCGAGATGCCGCTGCTCCCGCAGTCCGACTTCTGCTCCGCCTGTGGCAACTCGGTGCGTTCGGTACCGAAGTCCGCCCGTGGGGTGACCGCACCGACCGCTGCGACGAGTGGAGAGACGCAGGCATGAGCAACCAGCAGCAGCCGCCGTACGGTGGCCAGGGCGGACAGCCGCCGTACGGCGGCCAGCCGGGACAGCAGCCTGGTTACGGACAACCTCAGCAGCAGCCTGGGCAACAGCAAGCGGGCCAACAGCCTGGGTACGGCCAGCAGCAGCCGGGCCAGCAGCAGCCTGGGCAGTCCGGTCAGCCGGGTCAGCAGCCCGGGCAGCAGCAGCCCGGGCAGCAGCAGCCCGGGCAGCAGCAGCCTGGGCAGTACCAGCAGCCGGGGTACGGCCAGCAGTACCCGCAGCAGCCGGGCCAGCAGTCGTTCCCGGGTCAGCCTGGGCAGCCTGGTCAGCAGGGACAGCCTGGGCAGCAGCAGCCTGGCTACGGCCAGCAGCCCGGGCAGCCGCAGCAGGGTTACCCCGGCCAGCAGCAGTACCAGCAGCAGGGATTCCCGGGCCAGCAGCAGTACGGCGGCCAGCAGTGGGGCGGCCAGCAGCCGCCGCGCCGTGGTGGCAACAGCAAGACCCTGCTGATCGCCGGCGGTGCGTTCGCCCTGGTCGCGATCATCGGTGTCGTGCTCGCCCTGATCTTCAAGGGCGGCAACGACCAGGCCGACCCGACGCCGACGACCCAGTCGTCCACGCAGCCCACCGGCAACCCGACCGGCGAGCCGACGGCACAGCCATCCGGTCAGCCGACCGGTGAGCCCACGGCCGAGCCCACCGCGCAGCCGACGAACCAGCCGAGCACTGGCACCGACGAAGGCATCGCGGTTGCCGAGGGCATCTACGTGAAGCCCCAGCCGGGCTACGTCCGCAAGAGCCTCGACGGCTACAAGGGCGTGGTGCTGGTCAAGCAGGGCGAGGGCCTGTTCATGGTCGCGGCCGCCAAGAGCTCCGAGCCGGCCGAGTCGATCCTGGCCGACGTGGTCAAGGCCAACACCAAGACGCTGACGTCGGCGCAGACCAAGCAGGTCAAGACCGTGACACCGGGTCCGCAGGACAAGACCCCGGTGAAGGTGCTGATGTCGCAGGCGTACTCCGGCGTCAGCACGTCGCAGAGCGGCAGCTACGCGGCGGTCGGGTTCGTCGCCGTGGTCGAGCGGAACGACGGCGTGATCACGGTCGCCCAGGTGTACGGGCGCAAGGACAAGCTCGCCACCCTCGACCCGGACTCGTCGGCGATGCTGAAGTCGGTGGTCGAGAGTCAGTGAGCGGAAAGCGCGACAAGGGTCCTGCCGGTAACCCTTGGGTCAACCAGCCAGGACCCGACGAGGCCCAGGGCGACGAGCCGGAGGAGCAGCTGCCGCCGTCGCCCTGGAACCTCGAGGTGCAGCCGCCCCCGTCACCGTGGGGCGGCTCCGGCACGCCCGGACCCAACGGCCCGGGCGGCCCCGGCGAACCTGGCCCAGGGCCTGGCTCCGGGTCTGGTGCTGGGCCTGGCTCCGGGCCTGGTTCTGGGCCGGCGACCCAGACGTCGTCGTCCTGGGGCGACAAGGTGGGACCGCCGTCGCTGCGCCGCCCGCCGCCGGAGAAGAAGCGTTTCGCGCTGCCGAACGTCCCGCCGCTGCTGATCCCGATCGGCGCCGGGCTGCTCGTGGTGGTGATCGTCGCGATCGTCCTGGTCGCGCTGTCCGGCGGCGGCGACAAGGCCGGCCCGGCCAACCCGCCGAGCACGCCGGTGAGTACGCCGGCCGCGCCGAAGTCGTCGTACCAGCCGCCGCCGAACGCGTTGCCGGTGGGCTTCGGGGTGTCGGTGGTACCGGCCCAGGGCTGGACGCTCTACACCAAGGAGAAGGCGGGCAAGGAGCTCGCGATCTACCCGCCGAACGACACCGCGAACGCGCGGGCGTTCTTCTGGGTCCGGCAGAAGCGCGACGTCACCGCGAACGCTTACCTGCTCGGCATCGTCGAGGGCGAGACCGACCAGGAGGTCGCCCAGCTCGGCACCGTACGGAACCTGCCGTGCCCCAAGGACGTCTTGGTGGAGTGCGTCGCGATCGACTACACCTCCACCTTCACCAGGAACGGTGCCGAGACGAAGGTCAAGGGCTCGGTCGAGGCGTACCGGCGCAAGGACGGCGTGGTCACCGCGCTGGACTTCCGGACCAACGCCGACTTCGCCCCGAAGGCCGAGGCGGACGCCGCGACCATGAAGAAGTCCGTGATCGACAGCCTGTGACCGGCTCGTGATCGGTGCCCAGAACTACCGCGAGGAACAACTATGAGTCAGCAGTACGGTCCACCGCCGGGCCCGCCGCCGGCCCCCATGCCGACTCCCGGCGCCCCGGCTCCCGGCGGCTGGGGCCCCGGGCCGTCGCGCCCGAACCACCCGCACAAGCCGAGCAAGCTGCCGTGGATCATCATGGCCGGCGCGATCGTCGCGGTGCTGCTGGTGGCGCTCGGCGTCGTACTGCTGGTGACCGGCAAGGGTGACGGCAAGTCCGCGGCGGAGAAGTCGCCGGAGCCGCTCGGCACCATGTACACGCCGTCGCCGACGCCGACCCCGAACGACTCCAAGGGGCCGAACGACGTCGGCGTCGAGGTCGGGTACGGCGTCTGGTTCACGCCGTCCAAGGGCTGGCTGCCGGACTGGGACAAGACCAAGGCCGGGAAGAACTACATCCTGCAGCAGTTCAACGCCCGCGGGCTGATCGACGGGTACTACTGGGTCCGGCAGACCACGCTGTACGAGGCGAAGGGCTTCGCCCAGCACCTGGTCGACGTGGAGTCGAACGGGATGCAGGGCGTCCGGATCGGCAAGGGCGCCGAGTGCAAGCCCGCGAACCCGAACATCAAGGCCTGCTACGCGCTCACCTACACCGGCGACTGGGTCTCGAAGGACGGCCGCCACGTCCCCATGCAGGGCTTCGTCACCGCTTACCAGGACCAGTTCGACCG
>NZ_DASRVN010000564.1:0-10511 GCF_035655035.1 Kribbella sp.
GTCGCAGGGTGGGCCTGGTCAGCAGCAGGGAGGGGACAAGGATCGCTCTCCCGCGGCGCTCGACACGGAGATGGCGCAGCAGCACGCGCTCAGCGGTCAGCAACCGCTCACCAGCGTGTCCAACAAGCGCACCGCAGGTGCGGTCCAAGCAGGCGTCGACGACGCCACCCGGCGAACTCAGCAGAATGCCCAAACCCAGACCAAAACCCCGAACGGAAAAGACGGCCGCTGACCCAGGCCTCACACGCGTGAAACGCGCAAACCCCCCGGTTCGTTGGGCGGTGTGGTGGGTGTGGGTTAGAAGTCGACTAGTTCGAGGTGGGTTTGTACTGGGGTGCCTTCGGCCAGGGATTCTGTGTGGCGGATTGGCTTTTTGACGGGTAGGACGTAGGTGCCGTCCTTGGTGGGGAAGACTGAGGTTCGCCAGGTGCTGTTGCCGATCGTGACCGCGACTCGGACTGAGCCGAAGCCCTTTCGGTGGCCTTCGGTCAGGTCGGTGATCTCGTCGCTGATGTCCTCCGGCACCGTGATGAAATGCCAGGCCGCCTCGCCCGGGTACACCCAGAGCGGCGCCGTGAACCGGTACGTGCTCACGAGCTGACCGCGCGGCCCGCGGCGAACCACCGCGTGCCGCCGGTGTCCTCGGCCTGTACCGTCCCCCGCTGGCTGAGTACGGCGGACGCGGCGTCCAGGAGGATCGCGTGCGGCGGTTCCTCTTTGGACGAGTAGTGGTACGGCGACGCCTTGGTGATGCCGGTCTGCTCGGCGATCTCCCGCGGGCTGGTCTGGTCGTACCTCTGCGCGGAGAACAGTTGCGCCGTCGCGCGGCGGATCTCGGTCTTGGTGTCGCGGGAAATGGTCGCGTGCTGCACCTCACCACCTTCTCACCTGCAGTCGCCTACTGGGCGGCTGAGATACCGGGCGTCTTGAGGCGGACGGTGAAGATCGGGAGCAGGACGTGCACGAGTGGGCCGATCGAGAGGGCGTAGACGACCGTACCGACGCCGACCGAGCCGCCGAGGAGGAAGCCGGTGGCGAGGACTGTCAGCTCGAGGGTCGTCCGCACCAGCCGCACGCTCAGGCCGGTACGGCGTACCAGACCCGTCATCAGGCCGTCGCGCGCACCGGGCCCGAACTGCGCGCCGATGTAGAGCGCGCCGGCCAGCGCGTTCAGTACGACGCCGGACAGCATGAACGCGATCCGCAGCCAGAGCGCGTGCGGCCGGTCGATCGTGGCCAGGGTCAGGTCCGCGACCAGGCCGATCACGATCGCGTTGCTGATCGTGCCGAGCCCGGGCCATTGCCGCAGCGGGATCCAGGCGAGCAGTACGACGAAGCTGACCGCGATCACCACCGTCCCGAAGCTGAGCGGGATGTGCTTGGTGATGCCGGAGTGGAACACGTCCCACGGATCCAGGCCCAGGTTGCCCTGGATCATCAGCCCCATCGAGGCGCCGTACAGCGCCAGGCCGACGTACAGCTGGACCAGCCGGCGCGGCAAGTGGCCTGCTTTCAGCTGCTGGATCGGGTTGATCGGGGCAAGCCGGCGCGGCGACGCGTCGGCGGAGGTGGCGGTCACATCGTCGAGTATCCGGCGGAAGTGGCCTGGTCTTCGATAGCCACTTGCGCAATAGTGGACTGCATGCAAGCCCGTTATCTCCCCGCAAGTACGTTGACCGGCCTGCTCGGCGAGTGGGCCGGCAGCCCCGGTCCGGCGTACCGTGTGCTGGCCGAGCGCCTCCGGCTGCTGATCGCGGACGGCCGGATCATGCCCGGCTCGCGGCTGCCGAGCGAGCGCGAACTGACCGAGGCGCTCGGTGTCAGCCGTACGACGGTCGCGTCGGCGTACCGCTCGTTGCGGGACAGCGGGTACCTGACCAGCCGGCGCGGCTCCGGGAGCGTGACCGCCTTGCCGTCGAAGGTCGAGCCCGAGCTCGCGCGGCACCACGCACCGGGCATCGACACCGAGGGCCTGTACGACTTCACCGCCGCGGCCCCGTCCGCCATACCCGGAATCCTCACGGCGGTGGCGGCTGCCGCCGAGGGACTACCGCCGCACCTGGCCACGCCCGGGTACCACCCGCAGGGCCTGCCGGTACTGCGGGCCGAGATCGCGGCGGCGTACTGCGAACGCGGCCTGCCGACGACCGCCGACCAGATCGTCGTCACCGCCGGGGCGCTCGCGGCGACGTCGATCGCGGTCCGGGCCATGACGCAGATCGGCGACCGGGTCCTTACCGAGAGCCCCACCCACCCGAACTCGGTGGACGCGATCCGTCGCAGCGGCTGCCGGGTGGTCGCGGTACCGATGTCGCCCGGCGGCTGGGACCTGCCGTTGCTGGAGGCAACCATCCGGCAGACGGCGCCGCGGGCCGCGTGGCTGGTGGTGGACTTCCAGAACCCAACCGGTTTCCTGATGCCGGCGGCGGACCGGCAGCGGCTGGCGCGGGCGTTCGCTCGGTCGCGGACGACGGCGATTGTGGACGAGACCCTCTTCGAGCTGGCGCTGGACGGGCAGGAGATGCCGCCGCCGTTCGCGTCGTACGACCCGGACGGGGTGATCACGGTGGGGTCGGTGAGCAAGTCGTTCTGGGGCGGGCTGCGGATCGGGTGGATGCGGGTGCCGGAGGCGCTGGTCGCCCGGATACTGGACGCGCGGGCGTCGCTGGACCTCGGGGCGCCGGTGCTGGAACAACTGGTGGTCGCGCAGTTGCTCCGGGAGCGGGCGGACCTGCTGCCGGAGCGCCGGCTGACGATCGCCCGGCAGCGGAACACGCTTGCGGAAACGGTTTCGGAGCTGTTGCCGTCGTGGCGGTTCCGGCTGCCAGGTGGCGGATTGTCGTTGTGGTGCGAGCTTCCCGAGCCGATGGGCTCGAGCCTGGTCGGAGTTGCCCAGCGCAACGGTGTACTGCTGGTGGCGGGCTCGCGGTTCTCGCCGGACGGCGGGCTCGAGTCGTTCGTCCGGGTGCCGTACACGGTGCCGCCGGAGGCCTTGCGGGACGGCGTACGACGACTGGCCGCGTCGTACGCGTCGCTCACCACCGGAACACCGGCTCCGCGCGGCGCGATGATCGCCTGACGGCCGGGTGCGCGGGGCGGCGCACCCGGCCGCGGACTCAGCGTCCGAGCAGCGGATCGGTGTAACTCGGCTTGCCGTTTCCCGGTGTCCCGCGAAGCGACGGCGGAAGGCCGGGTTGTCCGGCTCGGTGACGACCAGGTCGAACCAGCCCTGGCTGCGATCGGCGTCGATCTCCACGGAGGCCGTCCGGCCCGCGGGTACCGTGACCCGCTTCGGCTTGCCGCCCGCGTAGCCGTTGGCAACCAGCACCTGCCGGCGCGAGTTCCGGCTGGTCAGCTGCAGCGTCACGCTGCCGGAACCGTTGTCGGCGACCTCGACCAGCAGGTCCGAGTCCGGGTGGTCACCGGCGAACTCGGCCAGATACCCGTTCGCTCCCCAGACGCCGAGGTCGTACCCGCCGGCCGCGTTCCACTGATCGCGGACCTGCTCCCCTGCGGCGATCTGGTACCGGCGCGGCGCCGCCGACGGCTGTTTCGCATCCCGCACGTAGAAGTAACACCCGGCCTTCCCCTTGTTGCGCAGGGCAAGCGTCACGTCGTTGCCCGAGGCATCAGCCAAGGTCGCGTCGAACCGGTACGGCAACGCGCGGGCCCGGCGCTGCCCGGCCTCCTGCCGCGGCATGCTCTGCGGCGTCTGCACGGCGAACGGCGCACCCGCACCGTTGATCGGCGCCGGAACCGGTACGTCGACAACGGCCGCGTCACGCTGGGAGAAGTCGAAGGCCGACGTCAGGTCACCGCACAGGGACCGGCGCCAGGCGCTGATGTTCGGCTCGGGCAGCTCGAACCGCTTCTCCAGGAACCGCAGTACGGACGTGTGGTCGAACACCTCCGAGTTCACCCAGCCGCCCTTGGTCCACGGCGAGACGACGATCATCGGCACCCGCGGACCGAGGCCGATCGGCTGCTTGCCGAGCGGATCCGCGCCCGGGACCAGCGGACCGGCCTCGCTCGGGTGCTGGTCCAGGTCCAGGATCTCCTGCGGGAGCGAGGCGGCCAGCGACGCCGACACCAGACCGTCGGTGCCAGGCGCGTTCCGGACCGGCGCCATCGGCGGTACGACGTGGTCGAACAGGCCGTCGTTCTCGTCGTAGTTGATGATCAGCACCGTCTTCGCCCACACCTCCGGGTCGGCGGTCAGCGCGTCGAGCACGGTGTCGATGTAGTACGCGCCGTCGGTCGGCGTCGCGGAGGCGTGCTCGCTGTACTTGTACGGCGGCACCACCCAGCTGACGGCCGGCAGCTTGCCCGTCAGGACTTCCTGCTTCAGCTCGGAAAGCGTGTGCGTACTGGCGCCCTGGTCCGGCAGCGGCCCAGTGGCACCCTCGGCGCGCTGGAAGTTGTGGAAGAACTCGAGCGAGTTGTCGGTGTAGTTGTCGGTCGGCTGCCCCGGTACGCCGGTGCCGCCCTGGTACACCTTCCAGGAAATGCCCTTGTCCTGCAGGCGTTCGGCGTACGTCGTCCAGGTGTAGCCGTTGGTGCCGTTGCGCTCGCCGAGGCCCGGGCCATTGGGCTTGGTGCCCATCGTGTTCGTGGCGTCGATGGTGCCGGACCACAGGTAGATCCGGTTCGGGGCGGTGTCGGCGTGAACCGAGCAGAAGTACGCGTCGCAGAGGGTGAACGCTCCTGCCAGGGCCCAGTGGTACTTGAGGTCCTGGCCGTGCAGGTACGTCATGGTCAGCACGTCCTGCTTCTGGTTGACCCATTCGTCGTACCGGCCGTCGTTCCAGGCCAGGTGGCCGCTGCTCCAGCCGTGGTTGGTGCCGGCGATGTACTCGCTGGTGCGGGTGGAGTCGAGGTACCACGGCAGCACGTACTCGGCGTCGGCGGGCAGGCCCCGGTTCTGGTAGTGCGAGGTCTTGACGGCGGCCGGCGGCTGGTGCCAGACGGTGCGGCCGTTCGGGAGCAGCCACGGGCGCGGGTCGCCGAACCCGCGGGCGCCGCGGTAGGTGCCGAAGTAGTGGTCGAACGAGCGGTTCTCCTGCATCAGGATCACGACGTGCTCGACGTCCTTGATCGTGCCGGTGCGCACGTTCGGCTCGACGGCGTACGCGCGCTCGATCGCACCGGGCAGCGCCATCGCGCCGACGGCCGCGGCGGCACCGGCCAGGAGCTGGCGACGGGTGGGTTCCATGAGGGGTCCTCCTCGGACGGGCAGAGGGCAGTGGTCCGGACCTAATCTTGCTCGGAAGTGCGCAAGTTGAACACCTTTTGAACGGCTATACGCCATCCCGCGAAGGTTTCCGATGTCATCACGCCGTAAGGGGTGCGGGGAAGGTTCGCCCTGCCGGGGGCGTTGGGAGACTATGAGAGTCACACTGCGAGAGGCGTGAGAATGTCGTTCTTCACCCGCAACACCGCCATGGTCGAGCCCGCGGCCGCCCTGCCGGGCCGCCCGACGCCGGGCTTCGCCGTACCGGACGAGAACATCGTCCTGCACACGCCGCAGACCGCCGCCGCGCCCGAGGGGTTCGAGGAGGTCTGGTTCGGTACCGGATGCTTCTGGGGCACCGAGGAGATCTTCTGGCAGCAGCCGGGCGTCTACACCACTGCTGTCGGGTACGCCGGGGGCTACACCCCGAACCCGACGTACGAAGAGGTCTGCTCCGGCCGCACCGGCCACGCGGAGGCCGTCCGGGTCGTCTACGACCCCACCAAGACCACCTTCACCGACCTCCTGAAGGTCTTCTGGGAAACCCACGACCCGACCCAGGGCATGCGCCAGGGGAACGACCTCGGCTCGCAGTACCGCTCGGCCGTCTACTACACCACCGACGCCCAGCGCGCCGAAGCCGAACGCACCCGCGACCTCTACGCCCCCGTCATCAAGCCCCTCGGCTACGACGACATCACCACCGAAATAGCCCCCGCGACAACCTTCTACTACGCCGAGGCCTACCACCAGCAGTACCTCCACAAAAACCCCAACGGCTACCGCTGCCACAGCAACACCGGCGTCCCGTTCCCCACGGACAAGCTGTAACGGAGATGAGCGCCCGACCGCCAAGCGGTCGGGCGCTCGCTGCATGGTGTGGGTGTGATCCGTCAACTGATGTGCAACGGGCTGGAAGCCTGGCGACCGCCTCGGGCGCCGGCCAACGTACGGATTTGCCGATGTGCGGGCGACCCGCAATACGCACGATGATGGGCTTATGTGGGTTCGGCTAATGGACTGGATGATCGCCGACGGGGAGCCTCCGTTGCCACATGTCGGCTCCCTGCTCACCGGTGTTGGTCTACGGGTGCGTGGCGATGTGACGGCCGCTTCACCCGACTCACTAGATGGAATCGTCGAGACCCAGGGCGGGCACCCACATGAGGTCATGTACCGGCTGACGGGCCGAGCGGGTGAGCCGAGGGACTTTGACACGGACACCGGACTGGGCGGGCGGCACGCGGGCGCAGAGTTCGTCCTAACAGTCGGGTCTGACCGTTACCAAGTGCAAACCGACGGCCGGGCACGTGACCTGCCGGCCGGGTCTCGGATGACGGTGGCTGGACGCCTAGCGGTGGTCGGCGAGTACGAGTGGGACGCATTCGCGCTCCGTGAATCGCGGGCCGACTGGTTCGTGAAGGCAATCGCGCCAGCCAATAACGACGACACCATGCTCGACCTCGTCGCGCCGTCGAACGGCTAGGGCGAACGCCCGCACATGCCGTGCTCAGTGCGAACGTTGCATGTCGCAGGGGCAGGCGGCCAATCGAGAACATAGCCGCGCCCGCCTGCTTGTGCTTACCCTTCGGGAGTGCCAGAGCGGATCATGTACCTCCAGCTCAAGACCGGGTACACCACCGATCGTGGGCCGGCTTGGATCGCTTGCGTCCGGTTCACGCGGACCTGGCGGACTGCCTACGTCCATGGGAGAACCCTGCGACGAGTCACGGGAAACCCAAAGGCCAACTTCGACTCGAACTTCTACGACGTCGACACCGGAGAAGAGTTCTGGATGTCGGGCCCGAAGCGTGACCGCACAGACAGCCGCTACTCCAACCAACAGCCGCTCGTCGACGATGACGCGCGAGAAGCGTACGAGGCCTTCCTCGCCGGCGCACCGCTACCAGGTCGGCAGAACGGCTAGCGGTTCAACGCACTGGTCTGCCGCTGTCCGCGCGAGTGCGAGAATCTCTGTCAGACCGGTTCGCGCCTCGGGCGGTCGGTATTCCGAGGGGGCAATGCAGGCCACCGATCGGAGGAGACACGTGCTTCCAGGGATCCGCGGTCAAATCGAGCGTCGGCTACTGGTGAACTACCGGGTAGACGCCGAGGTGATTGCTCGAGTGCTTCCCCATCCGTTCCGACCGCGGCTGGTCGGTGGCGCCGCGGTTGCAGGCATCTGCCTCATTCGCCTGGGCCAGATGCGTCCGGGGCACACGCCGCGATGGGTCGGGCTGCGCAGCGAGAACGCTGCCCATCGCGTGGCGGTCGAGTGGGACACGCCGAACAGCCCGCAGGCAGGCGTCTACATACCTAGGCGCGACAGCGACTCGTGGGTCAACGTCGTGCTCGGCGGCCGCGTCTATCCCGGCGAGCACCACCGGGCGCGGTTCCGAGCGGACGAGACCGACGAAGATGTTCGGGTGGCTCACACGTCTCTGGACGGCTCCGCCTGGGTCGATGTCTCGGTGCACATCACCGACGAGCTCGGCGACAGTCGCCTCTTTGCCGGCCTTGAGGAGGCCTCAGCCTTCTTCGAGACGGGCTCGGTCGGATACTCCGCCACACGCCGGCCAAACCGGTTCGACGGGCTGGGATTGAAGACCTCCGCCTGGAAGGTTGAACCCACGTCGGTAACTCATGCGCATTCGTCGTTCTTCGACGACGCCCGGATCTTCCCGGGAGGAACCGCCGAACTCGACGACGCCCTGATCATGCGAAGGGTGCCAGTGCTGTGGGAACCACTCGCGAGCCTGCGTCTCCAAGCTGAGCCCGCCGCGTGACGTCCGCATCTCTCAACCGGGACCGGTCGTCTCCGGCGTCGTCGTCGCAACATCAGGCGTGCTGCGGTTAGCCGTCCCCGCATACTTGGCTCGGTTCAAAGGCCAGTCCCGCGTCCACCCGAGTCGGACCTGCGGGGGTACCTCGTGTGGTGCTAGCAGCGCGGCCTGGACCCCCTCACGGCGGGCCGACCACACGTCGAGCTCTACATCCGCTGGCTACAAGAAGTGCGCCGACACCGGCCATCGACGGTGTCGCGACGCATATCGGTCGTCACCGGCTTCTACCGGACGTGCGTGATCGACGGCATCCTCGAACACTCCCCGGCCGAGTACGTACGCCGCCCGCATGTGCCGGCCGAATCCCCGACCCTGGGGTTGACGCACCTGCAGTTCGAGGCCGTGCTGAGCGCCGCACGGCACTCGCCCAACCGCTGTGACTTCGCCTTGGTCACGATGTTGGGTCTACTCGGGCTTCGGATCTTCGAGGCCACCGGCAGCGACATCGACGACCTCGGAGAGGAGTACCGCCACCGGGTTCTGCGCGTGCATGGCAAGGGCGACAAGGTCGTGCTGGTACCGCTTCCGCCAGCCGTAGCACGGCCATCGAGCGCGCCGTCGACGACCGGACCGCCGGACCGATTCTGCTGACCTCGCGCGGCACCCGAATGGACCGGCACTGCGCCACATGTCGGCTGCGACGCCTCGCCGACCTGGCCGGGGTCAGACTGCCGCGGATGCACCCGCACATGCTCAGGCGCACCTTCGTCACCACCATGCTCGACGCCGGCGTCGACATGCACGATGTACAGATCGCGGCCCGCCACGCCGACCCGCGAACCACGATCCGCTACGACCGCGCCCGCAACAACCTCGACCGCCATCCCAACTACATCCTCGCCGCGTATATGGCCTCCGCTACTTGACAGGCCTTCCGCTCGTGCCGATGAGCGAGTGCCGAGGTCGTGCGGGTCAGTGTCCGTCGAACGCGAAGCGCTCACCCGCCTGCGGGTCATAGAGCGGACAGCCCAGCCCGATCGCTACATTCACGATGCGGTTCATGTCGTCACCAGACATGCCACGACAGTCGGCTCTAAGGTGTTGCCGGGACCACGTGACTTCGAGTCCTGCTCGTTGACTCGGGCTGACCCACGTGAGCCACTCACCGGGGCCGTTGGCCTCCCGCAAAGCCCCGGGAAAGGAAGCCACCAGTGCGTCCAGGAAAGCATCCACCGGTATGTCGTTGAGACCCGGGACCGATCCTCGCTCGTTCATCAGGTCCTGATAGATCGATTCCGGGTCCATGGTCTGGGAAGCGTTCTGCTGCCAGAAGAGGAGTTCGCAACTCACGTCAGGAGTCTGGCATGGGCTCCTCGCGTACGTCGGATGCAACGCACGGACATGCCGCGCGTCGGACGTTGGTCGGATCATGCGCGAGGAGGGCGGCGCGTCAGATGAGCGGCGGGCAGAGCAGTCGGCATCCAGGCGCTGGAGACTCGCGTTGCTCGTGCTCGAACTCGTAGAAGCACTCGCCACACATGCCGTCGCATTCGTTACCCGAGCCGGGATGCTCCGCCCAGGGATGGCCGCAAGCGCCACAGTCGCCGAGGGCGGCGAGGCGCCGTGCGTGTTGTCGTCGTTCTCGCCAACGCTCAAAGAGTCGCGTCACGGGTTCAGGATGCCTGATCGAAACGTCCTCAACTGCCGCTGAGTGGTCGACGTCCGCGTTGTCTCCTGAGATTCTTCAGCCGTGGCCGATGCCCCGACGTTTCGCTATCACCCCGACCCAGTGGGGACAGAATCCGCCGTGCGATCAGACGAGGTGTGTGACGTCTGCGGTCGGCCAGCGGGCCTCAGGTACGCGGGACCGAGGCTGATCTTTGGGCGTCAGCCGGAGGTCCTTTGTCTGCGGTGCATTGCGGACGGTGCGGCCGCCGTCAGTCTCGGGTCGCCGGACGGCAGCCGAGCTGAGTTCACCGACGTCGGCTGGGGCGTTCCTGACGATGTGCCACAGGCTGTCCTTGAGGAGATTTCGCAGCGGACACCCGGCTTCATCGGCTGGCAGCAGGAACACTGGCTCTACCACTGCGCAGACGCCGCGGCGTTCCTGGGGCGCGTCAGCTGGGATGACGTCAGACACCTGCCGGATGCACTCGCCTCCTTGCGCGCTGACCTCGCCCAATTGAGTGTGGACACAGCCGCGGCCGACGAGCAAATCGCCGCAATGGATCGTGACGGCGAGCTGACAGGCTACCTGTTCCGATGCCTCCACTGCGGCACCCACCTGGCCTACTCCGACGCCAGCTAGACGTACGGATCTGCCGCGATCCGTGCACTCCTCTGTCGCGCATCACCCAACGGAGGACACTGCATGGTGGCCCGCAGGGGCCTCCTGCCTCCACACGGGCGCACTAATTCGGCCCGGTCGTAGGGTGAGGTGTCGGATTGGGGTGGGGTTGTTCGTGGTGGGGGTGAAGGGTGGCGTTGGGCTGCCTGTG
>NZ_DASRVN010000565.1:0-5938 GCF_035655035.1 Kribbella sp.
CTGCCCGAGCGGCTGACCGAAGTACTGACGGTCATCTACCTGCTCTTCAACGAGGGCTACCTGTCGAGTACGGCGGAACGTACGCACTCGCGCGACCTCGTCGACGACGCGGAATGGCTGACCGCCCTGCTCCACGGCCTGCTCCCGAACGAGCCCGAGGTCGCCGGCCTGCTCGCCCTGATCCGCCTGCACCGTGCCCGTACGGCGGCCCGCTTCGCCCCGAACCTGGTGCTGCTCGCGGACCAGGACCGGACGCTGTGGGACCACGCCGCGATCACCGAAGCGACGGCGCTGCTCATCCGGACCGCCCGGCGGCACCGCGCGCCCGGTCCGTACCAGCTGCAGGCCGCGATCGCCGCCTGCCACAGCGAGGCAGCGAGCTGGGACGAGACCGACTGGCCGCAGATCCTCGTGCTCTACGACATGCTGATGACCCTGCAGCCGAGCCCGGTGACCTGCCTGCACCGCACGATCGCGCTCTCGTACGTACGAGACGCGGCCGCCGCGCTGACCGAGCTCGACGCCCTGGCCGGCGCGTTGTCCACGTATCCACTCTTCCACGCGACCCGCGCGCAGTTCCTCCGCGAACTCGGTCGCCCGGCCGAGGCCCGCGCGGCCGACGAGCGCGCCGCCGCACTCACCACGAACCCGGCGCAGCTGGACCTGCTCCACGAGCGCCTCGCGCAACTGCGCCCAGAGAAACTGCAAGGAGAACCGAGATGACAACGATCGTGACCAAGGTCGAGGTCGAGCGGACCGCCGACGAAGTGTTCGCGTACGTCACCGACCCGAACCACTTCCCCGAATGGCAGGCCGGCGTCACCGGCGGCCACCTCGAAGGCGGCGAGCCGGTCGTCGGCGCGAAAATGCCTGACCACGCGCAAGATCGGCGGCCGCGAACGGGACGTCACGTCGCGGCTGACGGTCTTCGACCCGCCGCGCGCCTGGGCGGTCCGCGGCGAGGACGGCCCGATCCGCGCGACCGTCAACGTGACCGTCGTACCGATCGCCGGCCGCGACGCCAGCACGCTGACCATCGACCTGGACTTCGAGGGTCACGGGATCGGCAAGGTCCTGGTCCCGCTGATCGTGGTGCCACAGTCCCGCAAGGAGATGCCGGCCAACCTCGCGCGACTGAAGTCGAACCTGGAGCGCTAGACGCTGCGCAGTACCGACACCACGACGCCGAGGACGGTGGCGTTGTCGCCGTCGATCACCTCGTACGCCGGGTTCCGCGGCTCGAGGTACACGTGGCCGTTGCGGCGCCGGTACACCTTGACGGTCGCCTCCTCGTCGATCATCGCGGCGACGATCTGGCCGGAGTGCGCCTCGGCCTGCTGCCGGACCACGACGATGTCGCCGTCGCAGATCGCCGCGTCGATCATCGACTCACCGCGCACCCGGAGCCCGAACACGGTGCCGCGGCCGGTCAGCCCGCGGGGGAGTTGCAGTACGTCGTCCACGTGCTCGACGGCCGAGATCGGCGTACCGGCGGCGATGTCACCGACCACCGGGACCGGCACGTTCTCGTCACTGGTCGACCGGGTGTTCGTCTCCTGCAGGAACATCCGGACGTCGATCGCCCGCGACACCGACGGGCCGCGGCGCAGGAAACCCTTGTCCTCCAGGGAGGCCAGGTGCTTCGACACCGACGAGGAGGACCGCAGCCCGACCGCGTCACCGATCTGCCGGCTGCTCGGCGGGTACCCGTGCCGCGTCACCCAGTCCCGGATCACCACCAGGATCCGCTGCTGCCGTTCCGGCAGCGCGCCGGTGTCGAGGTCGCCGAACAGGTCGAGATCAGTCACCGCGAAATCCTAGAGCGCCTCCGGCCGCTCGTCGTGCTCCGACCCGCGCCGGAGCCGTTCGGGTAACCACAGTTGGTCCACCGCGGGCTGTGGGTGCCGACGTACATGCTCGATCAGCGTGTCCAGATCGGGATGCTTGTTCGCACTGAGCCAGATGAGCGACCACGGGTAGACGGGAGTCGGGTCCACGACCCGCAGCCTGCGGAGTCCGCGCGGCCACGGCCCGAGCTCTCGCGTGCGCTCACCCCAGAACGTGACGAGCGACCGGGACTCGGCGATCGTCCCGATCAGGTCCTCGAACCCGAAGTTCGGCCCGGTCGAGTCGATCGTCAGGCCGAACTCGGCGGACAGTTCCTGGTAGAACGCACCCCACTCGCTGCCCTCGATGATCCCCGGGATCCAGAAGGTGTACCGGCGCAGTTCGTCCACCGCCACCGAGGTCCGGTTCGCGAGCGGATGCCCGGCGCCGACGACGATCTCGTGCGGTTCGAGGTACGCGACCATGCTCTCCACCCCGGCCGGCAGCGGGTCGGGGTGGTACGCGAACGTCGCGTCGATCTCGCCCGACAGCAGCGCCGGCAGTGCGGCGCCGAGTCCGCGCAGTACGAGCGTCTTGAGCGGGAGCTCCGGATGCGCCTGGTGGAAGTCCAGCATCAGTACGCCCGGCAGCAGCCGCGCGCCGAGGATGTCGACGCGCAACGGCCGCGCCGCGCGCTGGACGGACTCGACCGCATGCCGGGCGGCGATCAGTACGGCGTGGGCGTGCGGCAGGAAGGTCCGCCCGTCCGCGGTCAGGAGCGCGCCGGTGGGGACGCGTTCGAAGAGCGTGACGCCCAGCGAGGACTCCAACGCGGCGACGCGCTTCGACACCGCCTGCTGACTGAGCCGGAGACGGTCGGCGGCGTACCGGAACTGGCCCTCCTCGGCGACGGCGACGAACGCACGCAGGCTGTCGAGGTTCACGTGACCAGACAGTACAACCCGCGGTTGTCGAGACCGCCGAAGGGTTGTTTGATCCCGGGTGCACGGGCGGCTTTGGATGAGGGCCCCAGACAACTGACGGTTGTGGAGCCCGGGTGCCTTCGTTCACACATCTGCATGTCCATACCCAGTACTCGCTGCTCGACGGCGCTGCGCGGCTGAAGGACCTGTTCGCGGCCTGTGCCGAGTACGGCATGACCCATCTCGCGATCTCGGACCACGGGAACCTGCACGGCGCGTACGACTTCTTCCATCAGGCGCGGAAGGCCGGGATCACCCCGATCATCGGCATCGAGGCGTACGTCGCGCCCGCGTCCCGCCGCACCAAGGAACGCGTCTTCTGGGGACAGCCGCAGCAGAAGCGTGATGACGTGTCCGGATCCGGCGGCTACACGCACAAGACGATCTGGGCGCGGGACGCGACCGGGCTGCACAACCTCTTCCGGCTGTCGTCCGACGCGTACCAGGAGGGCTGGCTGCAGAAGTGGCCGCGGATGGACAAGGAGAGCCTCGCGCAATGGTCCGCCGGGCTGATCGCGTCGACCGGCTGCCCGTCGGGGGAGGTGCAGACGCGGCTCCGGCTCGGACAGTACGACGAGGCGGTCGCGGCGGCCGCGCAGTACCAGGACATCTTCGGCAAGGAGAACTACTTCCTGGAGCTGATGGACCACGGCATCGAGATCGAACGCCGCGTTCGCGACGGCCTGCTCGACCTCGGGCGGACGCTGAACATCCCGCCGCTGGTCACCAACGACTCGCACTACACGCACGCCGCCGAGGCCACCGCGCACGACGCGCTGCTCTGCATCCAGACCGGCAAGACGCTCGCGGACCCGGACCGCTTCCGGTTCGACGGCACCGGCTACTACCTGAAGCCGGCCGCTGAGATGTACGCGATCGACTCCTCCGACGCCTGGCAGGACGGCTGCCGGAACACCATGATGGTTGCCGAGCGCATCGACACGGCCGGGATGTTCACCAAGCGCGACCTGATGCCGCGGTTCGACGTACCGGACGGGTTCACCGAGGTGACCTGGTTCCAGGACGAGGTGCTGCGCGGGATGCGGCGGCGGTACCCGGACGGCTGGGACGAGCGGTACCAGCGGCTGGTCGAGTACGAGATCGACGTGATCGTCCAGATGGGGTTCCCCGGGTACTTCCTGGTGGTCGCGGACTTCATCATGTGGGCGAAGACCAACGGCAACGCGGTTGGCCCCGGGCGCGGCTCGGCCGCCGGGTCGCTGGTGTCGTACGCGCTCGGCATCACCGACCTGGACCCGATCGAGCACGGCCTGATCTTCGAGCGGTTCCTGAACCCGGAACGGGTCTCGATGCCGGACGTCGACATCGACTTCGACGAACGCCGGCGGGTCGAGGTGATCCGGTACGTCACCGAGAAGTACGGCGCCGGCAAGGTCGCGATGATCGGCACCTACGGCACGATCAAGGCGAAGAACGCGATCAAGGACTCGGCCCGGGTGCTCGGCTTCCCGTACGCGACCGGCGACCGGATCACCAAGGCGATGCCGGCCGACGTCGGCGGCGCGGGCATCGACCTGACCGGGATCACCGACCCGAAGCACCCGCGGTACGACGAGGCAGCCGAGGTCCGGGCGATGTACGAGAACGAGCCCGACGTCCGGACCGTGGTGGACACCGCGAAGGGCGTGGAGGGACTCGTCCGGCAGATGGGGGTGCACGCGGCCGGCGTGATCATGTCCAGCGAGTCGATCGTCGACCACGTACCGGTCTGGGTCCGGCACTCCGACGGCGTCACGATCACGCAGTGGGACTACCCGAGCTGCGAGTCGCTCGGCCTGCTGAAGATGGACTTCCTCGGGCTGCGCAACCTGACGATCATCGACGACGCGGTGAAGATGGTCCGGTCGACGAAGGGCCTCGAGATCGAGCTCCTCGCGCTGCCGCTCGACGACGCCCGGACCTTCGAGCTGCTCAGTCGTGGTGAGACGCTCGGCGTCTTCCAGTTCGACGGTACGGCGATGCGCGCGCTGCTCAGGTTGATGCGGCCGGACCAGTTCGAGGACATCACCGCGGTCACCGCGCTGTACCGGCCGGGCCGATGGCGATGAACTCGCACACCAACTACGCGCTGCGGAAGAACGGCCAGCAGGAGATCACGCCGATCCACCCGGAGCTGGAAGAGCCGCTGCGCGAGGTGCTCGGGATCACGTACGGGCTGGTCGTCTACCAGGAGCAGGTGCAGAAGGCGGCGCAGATCCTCGCCGGGTACAGCCTCGGGCAGGCGGACCTGCTGCGGCGGGCGATGGGCAAGAAGAAGAAGGAGGTGCTGGACCAGGAGTTCGTGCCGTTCCGGGACGGTTGCCGACGGCACGGGATCTCCGACGCCGCGACGCAGGCGGTGTGGGACGTGCTGGTGCCGTTCGCCGGGTACGCATACAACAAGGCGCACGCGGCGGCGTACGCACTGGTGTCGTACTGGACGGCGTACCTGAAGGCGAACCATCCGGCCGAGTACATGGCCGCGCTGCTGACCTCGGTGAAGGACGACAAGGACAAGTCCGCGGTGTACCTGAACGAGTGCCGCCGGATGGGGATCAAGGTGCTGCCGCCGGACGTGAACGAGTCGCTCGCGAACTTCGGGGCGTACGGCGACGACGTGGTGCTGTTCGGGCTGTCCGCGGTACGGAACGTCGGCGACGGCGTGGTGGACGCGATCGTCCGCAGCCGGGCGGGCGGCCGGTACGCGTCGTTCCCGGACTTCCTCGCGAAGGTGGAGGCCGTTGCCTGTAGCAAACGTGCGACCGAGTCGCTGATCCAGGCGGGCGCGTTCGACACGCTCGGTCACACGCGCAAGGGCCTGCTGTCCCGGCACGAGGAGCTGGTCGAGAACGCGCTCGCGGTCAAGCGGAAGGAGGCCGAGGGGCAGTTCGACCTCTTCGGTACGGCGGAGTCGCCGGTGTTCGCGCTCGACGAGAGCTTCCCCGACGACGAGTGGGACAAGCCGGTACTGCTGGCCCGGGAGCGGGAGATGCTCGGGCTGTACGTCTCCGACCATCCGCTCTTCGGCCTGGAGTCCGTCCTCGCGTCCCGGGCGGACGTGGGCATCGCCCAGCTCTCCGACCAGCCGGACGGCGCGGTCGTGACGATCGGCGGCATCATCTCCAACC
>NZ_DASRVN010000566.1:0-1790 GCF_035655035.1 Kribbella sp.
CGTCCGGTACCTGCCGATGTTCCGGCAGCCGGTGATGGTGTTCGAGGGGCCGAAGGAGTTCATGGCGGCCGCGCACGAGCGGGCGCTGGGGCGGGGGATCGAGCACTCGGTGTTCACCCAGGATTTGTTTGCCACCGGCAATGACCACGACAACCGGGCGGCGGTGAAGGCGGTCCCGACAGCGGAGCTCGATCTGGTCGGCATCGCCTTCTATGGCCCGAAGAACGCCGTAGACAAGACCCTCAAGGGCGCCACCAAGCACCCCTGAGCCACGCTAGCGGGGCGCGAATCTCGTCCAGGTGGTGCCGTTGTCGGTGCTCAGGACCACCCCGGTCGTACGCCGTTTCGGGACCTCGGGGCCGTACAGCAGATGCTGGTCGCCGGAGAGGTCGGCCAGGTCGCCGGGGTAGCCGCCGTTGACTTTCGCGGCGCCCTCGCTGATCCGGTACACCCGCGGCCGCGCCCCGGGCGGCCCGCCGATCATCATCGCCGTACCGTCGTCGAACGCGACCGGCGAGGTGCTCAGGCTGGGTGGCGGGTTCTGTACGGCGGTCCAGTGGTTGCCGCGGTCCGTGGAGATCGCCATCTTCGCGACCTGCTGCCCGCTGTCGGTGACGACCACCGTGGTGCTGACCAGCGTCTGCCCGTCGGGGCTGACCGCGAGCCGGCCGAGCTGGTTGTGGGTGTCCAGCGACTGCGAGCCCCAGGTCTTGCCGCCGTCGTCGGTCCAGACGATGTCGGTGCGGCCGATCCCGCTGAGCATCCAGCAGCGCCCGCTACCGTCGCAGATCGGCGAGCGGGTACCGCCGCCCTGGAGCATCCGGACCGTCGAGTCCTGCGGGTTCACCACCACGATCCGGCCCGGCACGATCTGGTCGGACAGCACCTCGCCCTGCTGGAACGTCGTGGTCGGCACCCGGTACCGGAGCCTGGTGAGCTGCGGCCCGTCGTACGTCAGCCGGAACAGCCTCGAGGCGCTGCCGTCCAGCGTGCCCTCGAGCGGCGGCGCGACCGCGATCGCCTCGGTACCGGTCCGTAGCGTCACGTACGGCACCGGCCAGGCGGGGGCGGTGGCGCGGATGCCGTCCCGGTCGATCACGGCGGCGTACGTGCAGTTCGGGCCGGTGGTGCAGTCCGACCAGCCGGCCGCCCACCGGTCCCGGGTGGCCATCGCCATCGACAGCACCTGCGCCCGCGGCGAGGTCACCACCGTAGTGCCGGGCGGCCCGGCGAGCGCCGGGACGAGCGCCGGCGGCTTGTCGGCCGCCGCCTCCGGCGTGGACAGGTGCAGTACGGCGACCACGATCGACGTGACCGCGGCGAGCACCCCGACGACCAGGAACGGAGGCATGCTCCGGGGCAGGCCGCAGCGCTCCAACAGCTCCACCGAGCGACGGTAGAAGCGGTCGGACAGCTCACGCAGGCGCGGCTCCACTGTCACCCCCCAAGGCAGAGATCTCCCCCGCGAGGCAGGGTCAGGTCGGCGGCAGAATCTTACCGTGCGGAGAGCGCAAGCTCGGACGGCGTCTGCGAAGCCCGCTCAGACCCGGCGGAAGATGAGCGCTCGCTTCACTTCCTGGATCGCCTTGGTGACCTCGATGCCGCGCGGACAGGCCTCGGTGCAGTTGAAGGTGGTCCGGCAGCGCCACACGCCTTCCTTGTCGTTCAGGATCTCCAGCCGCTGCTCGGTGCCCTCGTCGCGGCTGTCGAAGATGAACCGGTGCGCGCCGACGATCGCCTGCGGGCCGAAGTACTGGCCGTCGGACCAGAACACCGGGCAGGACGTCGTG
>NZ_DASRVN010000567.1:0-2968 GCF_035655035.1 Kribbella sp.
GACTGGGCCGAGTTGTCCGCCACCGCGTTGTCAGGGGCGAAGGCGGCGTACGCCGAACCCACTGCCAGGAGGCCGAACAGGAGCACGACGAGGCCGGCGGACCGGTGCCGTCGTCGCGCGGAGAGAAAGCGCGCCGGTGACAAGGGATTTCTCTTCTCACTCATTTGAGCAGGTAGATGGTCGCGAACAGGGCGATCCAGACCACGTCGACGAAGTGCCAGTAGTACGACACGACGATCGCCGAGACGGCCTGTTCGTGGGTGAACTTACGAGCCATGTACGTCCTGGCCAGGACGAACACGAAAGCGATGAGGCCGCCGGTCACGTGCAGGGCGTGGAACCCGGTGGCCAGGTAGAACACCGACCCGTACGCGTTGGACGAGATGGTCAGGCCCTCCTGCACCAGCCCGGTGTACTCCGTCACCTGGCCGGCGACGAACACCGAGCCCATCAGGTACGTGAGGATGAACCACTCACGCATGCCCCAGGCGCGGACGTCCAGCACCGAGCCGGTCCGGCCGACCCGGCCGTGCTCGGCGGCGAAGACGCCGAACTGGCAGGTGAACGAGGACAGCACCAGGATCGTCGTGTTCACCGCGGCGAACGGGACGTCCAGATGGTGCGTCATCAGCTGCCAGAGCGTCTCCGTCCCCGGAGCGGCGGCAGCGGTCGTCACCGACCGGATCGTGAAGTACGCCGCGAACAGGGCGGCGAAGAACATCAGTTCGCTCGAGAGCCAGACGATCGTGCCGACACTGACCATGCTGGGACGGTCGGCATGACCGTGTTCACGAGACGCTGGGAGCGCGGTTGCAGTGGCCACGCGGTCATTATGTCGGTCCTCGCGTTCAGCGCTACGACCACCCCCGTGCATGTCGTCAACCAGCTGTTCCTACTGTGGGACGGTGCTTCCCCTTCACGCCACCCCGGGCGACGTGATCGAGCCGCTGACAACGCTCCGGTTGCTGACGGCATGGACCTTCGAACCGGTGTTACTCGGCGTGATCGTGGCGCTCGGGGCCCTTTATCTGTACGGCGTCCACCGGCTCCGGGAGCGTGGCGACAAGTGGTCCCGCGGCCGGACGTTCGCGTTCGCCGGGGTCGGTCTGGGCAGCGCGGTGATCGCGACCCAGTCGGCGCTCGGCACGTACGACACGGTGCTGATCAGCGTGCACATGGTCCAGCACATGATCCTGTCGATGCTGACGCCGCTCGCGCTGGCGCTCGGCGCCCCGGTCACGCTGGCGCTCCGGACGCTCCCGCAACAGCCGCGGAAGTGGTTGCTCTCCGTGTTGCACTCGCGGTTCGCGAAGGTGGTCTGCTTCCCGCTGATCGGGTTCACGCTGTTCGTCCTGAGCCCCTGGGCGCTGTACTTCAGCGGCTGGTACGACGCGACGCTCCGGTCGACCGTGCTCCACGATCTGCTGCACCTGCACTTCATCCTGGTCGGATCGCTGTTCTTCTGGCCGCTGCTCGGGCTGGACCCGGTGCCAGGGCGGGTGATCTACCCGTTCCGGCTGATGATGACGTTCCTCACGTTGCCGTTCCACGCGTTCCTCGGGATCACGATCATGTCCGCGAACAAGCTGATCGCGGAGGACTGGTACACGAGCTTCGCCCGGTCCTGGCCGCCGTCGCCGCTGCACGACCAGTACATCGCCGGCGGGCTGTTGTGGGGCTCGGGCGACCTCGTCGGTGTGGTCTTCTTCGCCGTACTGTTCGTCCAGTGGGTCCGCCAGTCGCAGCGCGAGGCGCGCCGCGAGGACCGGCGTCTGGACCGGTTGGAGGAACAGGCTCGCAGGGCGAGCCAGGTGCCCCGGTAGCATTCGGTTGTCCAGTCTTCTTTAGAACACAGCTTGGGATGGATCGATGAGTTCAGAGCGTCCGCTGAGGGTCCTGGTCTACAGCGACGACCGCACGACGCGGGAGTCCGTCCGGATGGCCCTCGGCAAGCGGCCGGCGGCCGATCTGCCCGAGCTCGAGTACGTCGAGTGCGCGACCGAGCCGGCCGTCATCAAGACCATGGACAAGGGCCGGATCGACCTGGCCATCCTGGACGGCGAGGCGGTGCCGGCCGGCGGCCTGGGGATAGCCCGGCAGCTGAAGGACGAGATCTTCCAGTGCCCGCCGGTGCTGGTGCTCACCGGCCGCCCGCAGGACGCGTGGCTGGCGACCTGGTCGCGGGCGGAGGGCGTGGTCTCGCACCCGATCGACCCGATCAAGCTCGCCGAGGTCACCGCGGACCTGCTCCGGCAGCGGGTCGCCGAGCTGCCCGCCATCACGTCCTGACCCCGATGGCCGCCTACACCTGGTCCCACGTCATCGGTCCGCTGCTGCGGCACGAGGACCTGGAGGCCGCCGCCACCGCGTGGGCGATGGAGCAGATCCTGTCCGGGGCCGCGACCCCGGCCCAGCTCGCCGGGTTCGTGATCGCGCTGCGGTCCAAGGGCGAGACGGTCACCGAGGTCGAGGGACTCGTGCAGACGATGCGCGAGTTCGCCACCCCGATCAGTGTCCCCGGGCGGACCTTGGACGTGGTCGGGACCGGCGGCGACCAGGCCCACACGGTGAACATCAGCACGATGTCCGCGATCGTCGCCGCGGGCGCCGGCGCGAAGGTGGTCAAGCACGGCAACCGGGCGGCCTCGTCCGCGTGCGGCGCCGCCGACGTCCTCGAGGAGCTCGGCATCCCGCTCGACCTCAGCGGCCCGCAGGTGGCCGAGGTGGGGGAGCGCGCCGGGATCACGTTCTGCTTCGCGGCCGCCTTCCACCCGGCCCTGCGGAACGCGGCGGTCCCGCGCCGCGAGCTCGGCGTACCGACGACGTTCAACCTGCTCGGCCCGCTGGCCAACCCGGGCGACCCGTCGGCGCAGGCCGTCGGGGTTGCTGACGGGCGGGTCGCCGGGCTGATGGCCGGGGTGCTCGCGCGGCGCGGGATCGACGCGCTCGTGTTCCACGGCGACGACGG
>NZ_DASRVN010000568.1:0-3375 GCF_035655035.1 Kribbella sp.
TCGACCCGCGCCGCGTTCCAGTCGGCGTCCGGCGCGAACCCGGTGGCGTACAGCGTGTCGCCGATCGCGATCCCGTCGTTCATCCAGAACCCGCTGCCGAAGGCGCCGTTCTCCGGGGTGACGAACGTCGTGCGCGCCGGATCGGGCCGGTTGCCGACGAGGACGGCGGACGAGTTGTTGACGAACCCGGTCTGCCGATAGGTCAGCGAGTCCGGATCCACGGTGCCGATCCGGGTGTCGCTGAAGATGAACGCGGTCCGCGAGCCGGAGGTCGCGGACCCGATCCCGTCGCGGCCGTCGAGCGGGACGGAGTAGATCCCGTCCGCGCCGATCCAGCCTGAGCGGCGGTCGAACAACTGGGTCCACTCGTCGGCACGGGTGGCACGCAGCGGCCGGCCGGAGGAGGAAGTGGTGGGGGAGGACCAGGACGGCGCCGGCAGCGCGGCGGAGACGCTCAGGCCGGAGGCCAGAGCGGCGTTGGTGCGCAGGAAGGTACGGCGGGAAACGGTGCTCACCGCAGGCACCCTAGGTAGAAATGTCAACGTTGACAAGGCTATGTCAACGTTGACATCATCAAATCGCTTCGCACTTGTTGCTGTCACTCAGTGAGGGAGTACCAACCGTGCGTCAATCCCGCATCCCCCTCGTCCTCGCGGCCCTGCTTGCCGCGACCGCCCTCTCGGTTCCGGCGCAGGCTGCGCCGGCCCGGCATCGTGTCTCGGACCTGGTGGTCGAGAGTGCGACCGAGCTCGGCCCGATCACCCAGAACCCGCACAACGCCGCCCGCGACAACGGGCAGAGCGTCCGCTACGGCAACCAGTCGGTCTGGTTCTTCGACGACACGATCCTGAAGAACCCGGACGGCTTCCTGACCAGTACCGCCGCGACCACCAGCGACCTGGACGCGAGCGACAACATCACGCTGACCTCGGCGAACCCGCTCGACGAGCACTCCACCGGCGTACCGCCCGAGTTCGTCCCGTTCTCGGCCGCCGAGACCGCGTTCCAGCAGCAGCACGCGTCGTCCGACTGTACGAACTCCACCGACGAGTACTGCGGGACCGTGTTCGCGCACTGGCCCGGGCCGGCCGTCGTGGACCAGGCGCGGCACCGGATCCTGGTGTCGTACGGCAAGCTCTGCCGCGGCGGCCGGGTCGGTACGCCGTGCGAGTCGGGCTTCGTCGGCCAGGCGCAGGGCACCGGCCTGCTCTCGGTCGACATGGACAGCAAGACGATCACCCGGCTCACCGCGACCAACCGCCCGGCCGATATCCCGAGCCCGGAGGGCACCGACAACACGCTGTTCTTCCCGCCCGGCCAGGACTGGGGCGGCCAGGCGATGGTGCTCGTCGGCAGCACGCTCTACGGCTACGGCAAGTGCACCCTCGACGGCTGCGCGGTCGCGAAGGTCCCGGTCGCGCAGGTCACCGACATCTCCCAGTGGCGCTTCTACATCGGTGCCGACGGCAACGGTAATCCGCAGTGGTCGACGGACCCGGGCAAGGCCGTCCAGGTGAAGGCGAACGGCGCCGCCGGCTCCACGGTGTACTGGGACAGCGCGTTCGGCGCGTACGTCAACACGTTCATGCAGTTCCAGTCCCAGGACGTCCAGTACCAGACGGCGCCCAATCCGTGGGGCCCGTGGAGTACGCCGACCAAGCTCTTCACCGCCGCGAAGACCAGCGGCATCGAGTACGCCGCGTTCGCGCACCCCGAGTACACCAGCGCGGACGGCCTGACGAAGTACTACACGTACTACACCTCGTCGACCGGCGCCCAGATGCTCGTCAAGGTCCGCTTCGCGAAGGGGTCGTGATGCATCAGCATCCACAACGCACGATCGACCGGGCCCGCCGGATGCTCGACGGCCACCTGCAGCCCGCCGTCGAGCGCCGGACGGCGCCGCTGCAGGTGGCCGTACGCCGGTTGCCGGGCGAGCCGGAACCGTTCGAGCGCGCGACCGCCGGACCGTTCGAGCCGTTCACCGCCGGATCCACCTGGGGTCCGGCGTGGACGACCGCCTGGTTCCATCTGCAGGGCGACGTACCGGCCGGCTGGGACGCGGCCGTGGTCGTCGACCTCGGCTTCGACGGCGGTCCCGGCTTCCAGTGCGAGGGCCTCGTGTACCGGGCGGACGGCAGCATCGTGAAGGGCGTGCACCCGCGCAGCCGGTACGTCCGGCTCGACCCGGGGACGACGACGGTCGACCTGTACGTCGAGGCCGCCGCGAACCCGGACATCGCCGCGAAGGCGTTCCGCCCGACCGGGCTCGGCGACGGGCTCGACGTGGAGGGCGAACCGCAGTACCGCTTCCGCCGCGCCGCGGTGGTGGCGCTGGACGCCGAGGTCGACGCCCTGGCGGTCGATCTCGACGTACTGATCGGCTGGGCGGTCGAGCTGGCCGCCGACGACCCGCGCCGGTCGAAGATCCTCCGGGCGCTGGACCGGGCCTGCGACGTGATCGACCCGGACCGGATCCACGAGTGCGTCGAGGCCGCGCGGGCCGAGCTCGCGCCGGTACTCGCGCAGCCGGCCGCGGCGAGTACGCATCGGGTCGCGGCGGTGGGGCACGCGCACATCGACTCCGCCTGGCTGTGGCCGATGCGGGAGACCGTGCGCAAGTGCACGCGGACGTTCGCGAACGTGCTGGCGTTGATGGACGACTATCCGGAGCTGCGGTTCGCCTGTTCGCAGGCGCAGCAGTACGCGTGGATCGAGGAGCACCAGCCGAAGCTGTTCGCCCGGATCAGCGACGCGGTCGCGGCCGGCCGGTTCGTGCCGGCCGGCGGGATGTGGGTCGAGTCCGACACCAACATGCCGGGCGGGGAGGCGCTCGTCCGGCAGTTCGTGCACGGCAAGCGGTACTTCGCCGACCGGTTCGGCGTCGAGCCGCGGGAGGTGTGGCTGCCGGACTCGTTCGGGTACTCCGCCGCGCTGCCGCAGATCGCCGTACTGGCCGGGTTCCGCTGGTTCCTGACCCAGAAGCTGGCCTGGCACCCGACGAACCCGTTCCCGCATCACACGTTCTGGTGGGAGGGGATCGACGGCACCCGGCTGTTCGCGCACCTGCCGCCGGTCGACACGTACCTGGCCGAGCTGACCCCGGCCGAGCTGAACCACGCGACGCAGAACTTCCGCGACCACGCCGGTGCGACCACGTCGCTGGTCCCGTTCGGTCACGGCGACGGCGGTGGCGGGCCGACCGCGGTGATGATGGAGCGGGCGCGCCGGCAGGCGGACCTGGAGGGTGCGCCGCCGATCGAGCACCTGACACCGACGGCGTTCTTCGAGCGCGCCGAGGCCGAGTACCCGGACGCGCCGGTGTGGGTCGGTGAGCTCTACATGGAGGCCCATCGCGGTACGTACACGTCGCAG
>NZ_DASRVN010000569.1:0-9212 GCF_035655035.1 Kribbella sp.
GTCGCCGGTCCGAGGTACGCGTGGTAGTCGAGGATGTTGCCGCGCCCGGAGTCACCGTGCGAGTTGCAGCAGTTCACGCCGCTGTGCACGTCGACGAGCCGGGACGGATCCTGCGCCGCCACCGAGTCCGCGACCTGGCCGGTCTCGGTCCGGTCCCACTCGCCCCAGCCCTCGTTGAACGGCACCCAGACGGTGATCGACGTGAAGCTCTTGTGGTCCTCGATCATCTGGTGCAGCTCGGACTTCCACTGGGTCCGCCAGGGCTCGGGCATCGCGTCGGTCTTCGACGCCGGCATGTCCTGCCAGACCATCAGACCGAGCTTGTCGGCCCAGTAGTACCAGCGGTCCGGCTCGACCTTGATGTGTTTGCGGACGGTGTTGAACCCGAGCCGCTTGTGCTGCTCGAGGTCGAAGCGCAGCGCCGCGTCGGTCGGAGCGGTGTTCAGCCCGTCCGGCCAGAAGCCCTGGTCGAGGGTGGACAGGTTGAACAGGATCTTCCCGTTCAGCGCCATCCGGAGCTTGCCGTCGGCCCCTTTCTGCAGGCCGACCTGGCGCATCCCGGCGTACGACCCGACCTGGTCGACGACCTTGCCGCGGTCGGTCAACCGGACCTTCAGGTCGTACAGGAACGGGTGGTCGGGTGACCACGTCTTCGGGTTCGGGATCTTGAGCCGGAGTTCGGTGTTCGCCTTGCCTGTCACATTGCCGACAATCCGATTGTTGTCGTACGCCGTCACCTCGACGTCGAGCCCGGCGGGACCGGTCGTCTCGGCCTTCACCGTGAGGGTCTGATTCGGCAGGTCGGGCGTGGTCTGCAAGCGGCTGATCGAGGCCGCGTTGACCGGCTCCATCCAGACCGTCCGCCAGATACCGGAACTGCCCTGGTAGAAGATGCCGTGGTCGCTGACCTGGCGCTGCTTGCCGATCGGCTGGTACGTCTGGTCGGTGAGGTCCTCGGCCCAGACGATCAGCTCCTGCGGACCTTTCGCGTGCAGCGCGCTGGTCACGTCGACGTCGAACCCGTCGTACCCGCCGCGGTGGGCGGCGACCTGGACGCCGTTCACCCACACCTTGGCGTCGTAGTCGACGGCGCCGAAGTGCAGCAGGAGCTGCTTGCCCTTCCAGTTCGCGGGAACCTCGAAGGTACGGCGGTACCACATCCGGTCCTCGTGCTTCTGCAGCCCGGAAAGGGCGGACTCGATCGGGTACGGGACGAGGACCTTCTCCGGCAGCGCCCGGCCGACGGGCGGCGGCTCGTTCGGCGCCGCCGCGGACCACTCCCAGAGGCCGTTGAGGTTGCGCCACTCCGGCCGGGTCAGCTGCGGTCTGGGGTACTCCGGGAGCGCGTTCGTCGGCGAGACGTCGGCGGTCCACGGCGTGGTCAGCGGCGGTGTGCCGACGTGCCAATCCGAGGCTGTCGAGTCAGAGGCCGGCGAGTCCCAGCCTGTCGAGTCCGGAGTTGCCGGGACGAGGATCGCGGATGCCACGAGGGCTGCCGCGGTGAGGATCTTGAGCATGGGCGGGGTCCTTCCGGGGCGGGAAAGGGCACCTTTATGACAGCGCTCTCACCACAAAAACGCAAGGGCTCGCGCATGATCAAACATTGACGCAGACCGGTGTCGGCGTACTGAAGTCACCCGTCTGGGTCAACGAGCCGGCTGCGTGGTCCACCGCGAAGGTCGTGACGTTGTTCGACTTCTGGTTCGCGACGAATAGCAAGCTGCCGCTCGGGTCGAGCGCGGCGTGCCGCGGCCAGTCCCCGCCACAACTCGGTGTACCGATCAGCTCCAGATCGGCGCCGTCGGTGCGGAAGATCGCGATGCTGTTGTGGCCCCGGTTGGTCACGTAGACGAAGCGGCCGTCGGCGGACGTGAGGATCTCGCCCGGGTAGTTCTGCGGGCCTGCGGGCGCGGTCGGCCGGGTCGACAGCGGGGACAGTACGCCGTCGTCGTACCCACAGACTGTCACCGTACCGTCGAGCTCGTCGGCGACATACGCGTACGCGCCCGACACAACGAGGTGTCGCGGACCGGCACCGGACTTGAGCTTCGCCTGGCGCTGGAGGGTCAGCTTCCCGGCCGCGAGAGTGTACGTGTAGACCGAGTCGGTGCCGAGATCGACGCCAAGCACGTACTTTCCGGCCTGCACGACCTGGTGGGCGTGCGGTGCCGATCCGTCGTGCTTCACCAGGTCGGTTTGTTGCCCGAGGCTACCGTCCGGGTTGATCGGGTGGACGGCGATGTCGCCGGATCCGTAGTTCGCACTGAGCAGGTGGTCGCCGATCTTGGCCAGGTGGCAGGGGCCGGATCCCTTGTTGGGTTGACGATTGAGCACCTTCTGCGTCGCGGAGATGTCGACGGCCGTGACGGCACCGGCGTCCTGCTCGTTCACGGCGTACAGGAAGTTCCCGTCGCGGATCACGAACGACGGATCCGGTACGCCGGCGATCGTCCCGGCCCCGGTGATCCTGCCCTTGCTGTCGTACGTCGCGATGCCGATGCCGTCGCCGTACGTCCCGAGATACATCGTGCCGCCTGCGGCCCGCGGCCCGCTCGACGGCCGCGGGCGACCGCTCAGCACCGATGTCCGGTCGGTGGGGCCTGGCTCCGTCGCGTCCTCGCGGGCGGACGGCTCGCGGCTCGCGGACTGCCGGACGGGGACGAGGGCCGCGGTGAGGCCGAGGAGCGCTCGGCGGCTGACGGTCATGCCGCCACCGGGACGCTGATCGACGACGGATCCCCGGCAGGCGAGCTGAACGTCACCGTCGACCCGATCACGCTCCGCCCGAGATACCGCGGATCCACCGTGTCCACGACGAGTACAAGGTGATGCCCGGCCGGCACTTCCCAGCTCGTCGCCTCGAGCCGTACGTCGATCGCGACCGCCTTCCCCGGTGTTGCCCCAAGCAACGTGTACGGCTTGTGCGACATCAACGATCCGACACCGAGTGCGTCCACGTCGTACAGGTACGCGAACAACGACGTACTCGACGCCGACGGCCGCACCGTGACATGCACCTTCGGCGTACCGTTCACCACCGCCGCACGGTCGAACGCCGGACCGGACCACACGCCCGCGAACGACCGGTCCACCAGCGGCGTCGCGACACCGGTGGGGATTGTCAACAATCCTTGCATCGCACCGGAAACCAGTGCGACCCCGCTGTCCGCGACCGTTGGCACGCCGGCCCCGATCACCCGGCTCCACCCGGTCGATGCCCCGCCCTGCAGCCCGCCCGCCTGCGTCAGGTACGACGTACGGTCCTGCCCGACGGCCGCCCAACTCGAGTACCCGCGCCAGACACCGCGCTGCGACTTCAACTGCACCGGCGCTTCCCGGTCGGCGCCGTTGTCCGCACCGGTCAGGTAGTGCCGCAGCCAGCCGGCGAGCTCGTCCCAGGTCTCGTTCGGCAACCCGACCGCTCCGGTCACCTCCGGCGTGGCGTGATCGCCGTGCGCCAGCAACAGTCGCTTCGGCCCGGTCAGCCTGGCGAAGAAGTCCGTGTACTGCGAGGGCGGGAAGATCGAGTCCTCGAACGCGTTCGCCAGGAAGATCGCAGGTTTGCCGGCATTCAGATTGTCGACCATCGTCGCCGCCGACCGGACCGGCGACAGCTGCTTGGCCTCCGCGATCGCGCCGTCGAAGTCACCCGTGGCGAACTTCGACTGCAACGACGCCATCTCCGGCCCGGGCCGGCCGGTGACGTTGCCGAGAGCAAGCAGGCCGGCGACGGCCTGCAGCGCGACCGTGTCGTTCGGGTCCAGCGAGCGGATCAGGTCCGCCCAGCCGCTGAGCGCCCCGACCGCCTTGATCCGCGGATCCTGCGCCGCCGCGAGCAGCGACGTACCGGCACCGTACGAGATCCCCACCGCCGCCACCCGGCTCGTGTCGGCGGGCGTGTGCTGACCGGCCCAGTCGATCACCTTGCTGACATCCGCGACGGTCGGCGGCCCGGCGATGTCGATCTCGCCGCCGGTGTCCCAGAACCCGCGGCTCGAGTACGAGATCACCTGGAACCCGGCCGTCGCGAGCTTCGCGCCCTGGCCGACGTACTCCGCGTTCGGTACGCCCCAGCTCGACGGCATCACCACGAGCGGGAACGGCCCAGCGCCCTGCCCGGTCGGCGTCAGTACGACGGCACCGATCCCGATCCCACCCGCTCCCGGGATCCGCTGGTACGACGTACTGAAACCCGCGGCGGTCTGACTCGCCTCCGCGCGTGGACCGATCGTGATCAACGTCAGGGCGACAGCGAGAGCGGCGGCAAGTCTGCGCACGAGGGACCTCCGGCATCGGGAACTACCGGAGGGTAACCAGGAAACTACCGCTGTGTCACTACTTCGGCACGGTGAGTACCGGATCGACCCCAGTCGCCTCGACGGACCACGCCCACAACCGCTGCGCCAGCTCCGGGTCCTGAGCGGTACGCGTCGGCAGCACGACCTTCGGCGCACCCCGGTACTCGAAGAAGCCCGGTCCGACGAACGACCCCGGCCGCAGGTCGGCGTACGTCGCGGCGTACAGACTCGGCCAAGCACCCGCAGCAGCAGGCTGTGCGACGAGCCGGGTCGCGGCTCCCCACAGCTGCGCCTGCAACGCGTGCCCGGCCAACTCCGGCCCAGCCGCCTGCAGGTGCGTCGACGCGTACCCGGGGTGCGAACCAACGCTCAGCAGTCCGGCCCCGGCCGCACGCGCGCGACGGTCGAGCTCGAGCATGAAGAGCAGGTTCGCGAGCTTGGACCTGCCGTACGCCTCCCACTTGCGATAGCTGCCCACAGGCCGACGCAGGTCCTCCTGACTGACACCACGCACGCTCTTGTGCATGAACGAGCTGACCGTGACCACCCTGCTGCCCTTGAGCAGCAACGGCATCAGCCTGCCGGTCAACGCGAAGTGACCGAGATGATTGGTCCCCAACTGCAGCTCGAACCCGTCGACAGTCTGCCGGTACGGCGGCGCCATCACCCCGGCGTTGTTGATCAGCACATCCAACCGGTCGTACTGCGTCAGCACCTCGTCCGCGGCACGCTGCACACTCGCCAGATCAGCCAGATCCAGCTCGAGCACCGCCGGCACCTTGCCGCCCTCCTGGCTCAGCCGCTCCACGGCCCGCGCCGTCTTCTCCGGGTTGCGCGCAGCAACTATCACGTCGGCACCGTGCCTGAGCAACTCCAGCGCAGTCTCGTACCCGATCCCGCTGGTCGCACCCGTCACCAACACCCGTCGTCCCGTAAGGTCAGGAATGTCCGCCGTACTCCAGGTCATGCGCCCACACTAACGGCGCAAGCAGACCACCTGCTCACCTGCCAGACGGCCTCACCCGACTCCACCACCTGCACACCAGCCCCGCCACGCAACACCCCAGGGAACAAAGAGTCGTGCACGGCACTCGCGAACGGGCGACCCGGTCGTAGAAGAACGTCACCCGAGCCTCAGTTCGCCGAAGGCGCAGCACCCTCGCCCCGACCACGCGACAAATGAATGTCACCTGGACCTCCGTAGAGTTTCGACGCCCCACTCTCACCTCCGCCACCCGCTCAAGCAAGTGAACCAAGCACGACGGCCCGACCCTAGAAGGGTCGGGCCGTCGTACCTCGCACCTACGGCCGCCGAACCTGCAACAGCAGAGCCGACGCCGTAGCCACGAGCGGCAAAAGCCCCGGGCAGAACACTCCGACCACGGCGACCACGATCAGGACAACCTGAGCAGCCCGCCTAAGCAGACCGACCAGACTCCCCATCAGCAAGGTCAATGCAACAAGGTTGGCATTCCAACGCTCAACTTTCTTTTCGAAAGCAGTGCGCTTACTACGGGTGTTAGCGGCAACCATGGACTCGACTCCTGGTCTCAGGTGACGAACGCCAAGAGTTGCGCTAACAACCACATGGCGATCGATCACAAGTGAACGAAAGCACCATGTGGTACTTCTGTCTTTCACAAAAGGCTAGCAAGCGTTCGACCGGGGCCGCCAGCCTGCACTGGTTTCCCAGCTATCCGAGATGTCCGATATGGTTGGTTGGTCGGCGGAGGTGCGCTAACACCGTTGATGCCGGTGAGACCGCGGCGCATCTATGGACTCGACTCCGTGCGCCGCGGTCTGCTCATGCTCGCAGGTTGATCAGAACCGGGCCGACCCGTACACCGTTGGATCGGGCGAGGGAGACAAGCGCGTGACCGGCTGGAACTCCCGTGATGATGTCCGAGACCGTCCAGCGAGCGCGCTCGACCCTGCGAGCGCTGTATCCAGACGTTCTGCTCTCAGACCGACCGCCCAATGATCCGAACGAGTCGTACTGGACCCCCGTCGTCGCGCTCCGGTTGATCGTGGTCTCGGTGATGTACTGCTCGCCGAACCAGCGGGAAAAGACGTCTGCATCCTGCGGGTCTATGCCACCGAACACTGCCTTGCAACCAGTCGAGCCAAAGACGGTTGCTCGGATCTCTGGCGGAAAGTCCGACATGGTCTGCGACAGAAGGACCAAGCCGGCGTTGTTGGAGCGCAGCTTTTGCACGCCTCTGGCCACGTAGTCGTCGACGAACCTGCCCGCCTCGTCGATGACCAGCCCTTTGAAGATCGATCTGTCAGTCTCCGCGGACGAGGTGATCTGCACGAACTGCGAGACCACCAACCGGGCCAGGATCCGTGAAGCATCGGGGTACTCCGCTTCAGGCAGTGCGACCCGAACACGCACCGGCCGGTTCAGGTCTCGCATCTGAAAAGTCGGCCCAGGGTGATCGAACAAGGCTCGCAGAGACGGGCGATCGAGCAGCGCGAACCGTTCGACCAAGCTGGCCGCAGGATCCGCAGTTCGCTGCGTCTGCGCCTTGCGGCTGTCTAGCAGGGCCTTCATCTCCTTGGCCCCAGCACCCTTCAGCCGTGCCTTGACGCGGTCCATCGAGGCTTGGTCAGCCCGCAGCAGGCCCAGCAACTCCGGCACCGTCGGCCATCGATCGTAGGCGGCCTCGAAGGGTGCCAGACAGGCATAGAGGGCATTCTTCGAGGCGTCGATGAAGTACGCCTTGTCATCGCTCACCCGCGGCGGCAAGAGAGCCGATGCGAGCCGATCTGCTGCAACGTCTGCAGATCGCGAGCCTCCGAAGAGGCTGAAACCGCAGGTCGGGTTCAGTGGATCGATCGTGACGTCGAACCAACCGTCGTAGGCGAAGTCCGTCGATTTCGGGTCGACGACCACCATGCTCGCCTTACCGGTCAGAGCGGCGAGCGACAAATGCTCGACGATGGGAGTCGCGATTCCTCGCGTCTTCCCTGAGCCAGGCGGTCCGATCACCAACAGGGAGGTTCGCAGCACATCCAAGTCGATGCCGAAATCACCCGTGATGTCGAAGTCGCTTCGATGGTCGGCGACCACCTCACCAAGCCTTACCTGCCCTGCCAAGAGATTGTGCCGCGCAAACCGCACGCCGGGTAGATTTCGCTGCTGCGACGGATGCACAAGTGCGGCACTGTTGTCGCGCTCAACGGCTCGCGCCAACTTCTCGAGCTCGGCCGGATTTGCTGTGGAACGCTCGATGACATGGGCGATCCGCGCACGGTCCACGTCCCCGAAGTCAGCTGAACGGGCCAGGTCGTCCAACTGCCTTGCGAGCTGACCGTGAGTCTCGCGGAGAGGTTCCCACGGGTCCACACTGGGCCTCGGTTCGCCTCGGGGCGGTGGTGTGGTCTGCCCCGTCACAGCGCCAGCCAGTGCGGCCAACTTCTCCTTGAGCGAGTGGCCCTGATCGCGTCGTTTGTTCATCATCCTGTCGCCTGTACATAGGTTTCGAGGCTCCGGATCCGGTCTGCGATCGTTGGGTGCGTCGCGTAGACAGCACCACGCCACCCAGCTGCCCGCCGTGCGACGTCTTCGCCCTGCGACTGCACATCGTAGAAGAAACGGATTGTGTCACGGGCATAGCCGAGATCTGCTGCAACCCGATCAGCAATGAACTCCGATCGCCGGCTGAACCAGGCCAGCGGTATCGGCACGAGGAACGGCAATACGGCATAGACGGCCCACCCCCAGCCACCCCACATCATCGAGCGAAGCACCAAGCCGGCGAGCGCGAGCACGAAGAATATCGTGATCAGGCATCCGATCGCAGTACGCAGCCGCGCCATCGCCTGGATCGCCGCCATCGTCCAGCGCGCCGGTTGCGCGTACCAGAAGACGAGCAGGGTCGCCCAAGGATGACCACCGCGGTGATGTCCCAGCTCATGGGCGAGAACCGCTTGCAATTGGCGCGGCGGAAGATTGTTCAGCGCCCACCTTGTCACCGCCACCGACCGGCCGGCGACTGATATGCCGTTGACGCTGTCGGACTCCTCGACCCACAGCTTGTAGAACCCGGGATCCACACCAGCGTGTGCGCAGACCGCCCGCCAGGCGATGTCGAGCTTCTGCTGCTCCATTAGCGTCGGCTTACGCAACCGGCAGAGGAACCTGGCGACTGCATCCTCTGTTGCAGGCAACAGAATGAGCAGACCCGACAAGACCCATAACGTAACGACCAACGTATCTGCGAAGCCGTCGAAGATCCACGAGGACACCGATGAAACGACGCCGAGGCTCCAAATCGCCCATGGAATACCGAGCAGCAGCTCAGCTGCCGAGGGCACCGAGAACCGCAGGGAGCGCGACGTAGGCTCTTCTGCCGCGCCCTGCTGCTCGGCGCCGAATGACCCTGGCACGCTGTTTGGTGCGTCCGGTGCCCTGCCTCCTGGCTGTGGATTCGCAGCAGGCTCCCAGTCGTCCGCGGAGAACGAACCTGGCCGGCCGTGGTCGTCAGGGCCATTCATCGGGTACCTCCGACCTGTCCGACGAATCCACAGTTCAGTATCCCTTCGCAGCATCCACAATGTCGGCGCATACCGCGCCCGTCAGGTCACCTCAGTACAACGACACGTGCACGTGGTCGTAGTGCCCTCCAGTTACGTCGGTCGGATTGTAGACACCGCCCCCGTCGTACTGACGCCACTGACCGGTTCGCGCAGTCCAAATCTTCCCGTACCAGATCACGTACCGCACCCCGGTCTTGGCAGCGGTCTGAATCGCCCAGTTCGCGTAGCCGTCACCCTTGGCGCGTTCCGCCGGCGACTTCCTCGAGTCGCCGCCGACGAAGATGTCGCAAGCCTTGCCCTTCGGGTGATCGCTGGTCGGGTTCCACGCGTGCGCGTCCCAGCAGCTCATGCTCGGATTGTGCAATGCTGTAC
>NZ_DASRVN010000570.1:0-22643 GCF_035655035.1 Kribbella sp.
GAGCTGCGCAAGTGGTGGCAGGCCGGCATCTTCCACCCGGACTCGTTCACCGCGTCCGGCTCCTACCAGACCTGGTGGTACGGCGGCACGACGGTGATCTACATGCAGTCGTTCGCCGGCTGGGCGGTTGCCGCGAACAACAACCCGACGCTGAAGTTCGGCGTACTGAAGCTGCCGAAATGGGGCGGCGGCGGTACGGCGGTGAAGCACCTGGAGTCCGGGAACTACCTGTTCACCGCGATCAAGAAGGCGCCGAAGGAACGGGTCGAGGAGATCCTCCGGGTCTGGAACTACCTGTCCGCGCCGTTCGGCAGCCAGGAGTACCTGGACGTGAACTACGGGGTCGCGGGGCACGATTACAAGCTCACCGGTTCCGACCCGGTGCTGACCGCCGACGGGACCAAGGAAACCCTCGCGGGCCTGAGCTACATCGGGTCCACCCGCAGTACGGCGATCTACGTGCCGAACCAGGAGGACCTGGTGCGGGCGGCGCACGAGTTCCAGGCCGCCGTCGTACCGACCGGGATCAGCGACCCGACCGACGTGCTGTACTCGCCGACCCAGCTCGGCAAGGGCGCGGCGGCCGAGGAGCAGCTGATCGACACGAAGAACGACATCGTCCAGGGCCGCAAGCCGGTGTCCGCGTTCAAGGACGCGGTGCAAACCTGGCGGAGCGCGGTCGGCGACACGATCCGGCACGAGTACGAGCAGGCCTACTCGTCCAACGGCGGCCGGTAGGACGGGATGGGACGGTGACCGGCAGGATCACGCAGGTCGGGCTGATCGGGCCGCGGGACGTCGTCGCGCAGGTCGCCTCCGTCGCGGCCGGTGAGTTCCCGGCGCTCGACCTGTACCCGTCGCCGTACGCGCACGAAGGCCAGGCGGTCGATCTGATCCGGCACGCGCCGGACCGGATCGACGCCTGGCTGTTCACCGGGCCGGTCCCGTTCGACCTGGCCCGGCGGGCCGGCGTACTGCGGCGGCCCGCCGCCTTCGTCGACTACACCGGCGCGACGCTGTACCAGGCGCTCCGGCAGGACGCCCGGCGGCAGTGGGACGTCGCGAGCGTCGACACGTTGCGGCGTACCGAGGTACTGCGGGCGTTCCGCGCGGCCGGCCTGCCGACCGAGCGGGTCCGGGTCTGCGAGTACGGCGCCGGGCGGGACGTCACCGATCTGGCGGCGTTCCACCGCAGCGTCGCCCGGTCGGGCGGCAGCGCGTTGGCGATCACCTGCCGGCAGTCGGTGTACGACGCCGTCGGTCCGTCGCTCCCGATGCTCCGGCTGGCGCCCAGCGCGGGCGCGGTCCGGAGCGCGCTGACGGCGACGTCGCTCGTATGCGACCGCGAGGCCGTGGCGGACGCGCAGGTGGTCGTCGGGCTCGTGGACGTACCGGCGAGTCTCGAGCTGGCGGCAGAGGTGCGGCGGCTCGCGGGCGTGACCGCGCCGTTGTCGCCGATGCTGTCGGTACTGCTGACGACCCGGGCGGTGCTCGCCGAGGAGACGGGTTCTTTCCGCCGGCTGGTGATGTTGGACCGGTTGAGCCGCGGGCGTCCGCGGGTGCATGCCGGTTTCGGGGTCGGCCGGACGGTCGCTGCCGCCGAGGCGCTGGCCCGGCGGGCGCTGGGCCGGGCCACCGCTGCGGGCCCATACGCGGCGGTGGTCTCGTTCGGGGCCGGGGCCGACCTGCTGCTGACCGGGCGGTCCGCGGACGCCCCGGATGCGGGCGGCACGGTCAGCGTCGCCGTGGCGGAGCGGCGGTCAGGGATCGAGCAGACCAAGCTCCGCAGGATCCTGCAGGCGGCCGAAGCGGACCGGGTCACGGCGGCGGACGTGGCCCGGTCTCTCGCGATCGAGGACCGCTCGGCGCGGCGATTGCTGGAGCGGCTGGTACAGGCCGGAGTGGCGGAGGCGACCACGACCCGCGCCGGGTCCGTCGGCCGCCCGCCGAAGAGCTACCTGCTCAGGATCGCCTCCAGAACGATCAGCTCGGTGGGCGTCAGCGCGTAGACATCGGTGCCCTGGACAACGATCCGGTAGGCGTCGGGCTCGGTGTGCAGGATCTCCAGGAGCGAGCCTTGGGCGAGGTCCCACAGCTCGACGCGGCCGTTGACGAGCGCGACGTACCGCCCGGGATCGGCGGTGGCGCGCAGATTCGCCGGGCTGAACGCCGGCAGCTCGAGGAACTGCTCGGGTGTGGACGGCGCCTCCAGGTCCAGCGCGAACCATCGGTCCCCGGACAGCACACAGAGCGCGTGGTGGTCGTCGAGCAGCCCGAGTACGTCGACCCGGTCGGAGCCGGCGGGCATCGCGACCAGATCGTCCAGCGTGAGGTCGTCCGGGTGAATCCACCCGAGGTAGCAGGTTGACGCCGTAGGCGCCGTGGACGTCATGTCCGCGTGCCGCGCCGTACCGACGAGGACCCGGTCGCGGATCCACACCATGCTCTGGATCGCCTGCTCCGGCAGGGGATTGTCGCGGTAGTACGTCGTACCGGTCGCGAGGTCGTACCGGGTCAGGATGCAGCCGAGGACGCCGTACTGCTGGCTACACGAGTAGATCAGGACGCCGTCGCTCACGGCCCCGGCCACCGGTCGCATCGCGCCGGGCGGAGCGGCGACCACCTGCGGGTTCTTCGGGTACGCCGTCGGGAGGTTCGGGTCGTAGCAGGTCAGCTGACCGCCGGCGTACGCCGCGAGGTACGCGCGCCCGTCGACCAGCCAGCTCAGGCAGATCTGCCCTCCGCCAGGCGCCGCGCGCCCCTCGTCGCGGCCGGCCCCGGTACTTAGGTCGGCAGTCCAGAACCGCTGGCTGATGAACGGCGTACCCAGGACCGTGTCCTCGTCGAGCCGGAGTACACAGTCGACGCGGCCGGTCGACTCGGTCGGGAGGTCCAGGTCCAGCTCGAGCGCGCCGGTGACGGCGTCGTGCCGGAGCAACTGTCCGTACCTGGTGACGGCCAGCAGCTTGCGGTCCGGCGTGATCGCGAGGTTGAAGTGGTCGCTGTCCGGGATGCTGCAGACGGCGCGGGTGGTCCGGATCCGGCGGTCGAGCACGAGTACGTCGGCCGCGTCGTGGCAACGGGCGCCCCACACCAGATCGCCGTCGGCGCCGAACCAGCGCACGTCGGCCAGCTCACCGGGCAATCCTTCCACGCGGGCCGACCAGCCGGCGCTCTGCAACAGCCGCCATTGCCGGTCGATCCCGTCCGGCGCGGCCGGTCCTGACGTCAAGGTCGCACGCGCCGGGTCCCAGCTCAGCAGCTCGGTCCCGGGCGTCTCGATCGCGATGGTCGTCGTACCGTCCGGTCCCGGGAAGTTGCCGCGCAGGTAGTGCTGCGGCGTGATGTCCTCGAAGAGCTTCGCGGTACGGCGGGATCGCGTGTCGAAGCAGACCGCATCCGTGTGCGCGCCGGTGAACGATGCCATCAGCAACTGGTCGTCCGCCCGCGCCATCCCCTGAAAAACCAGGCCTTCCGCGGCGCCGGTCGGGTACGAATCCCAATGACCGTCGGAGAGCCGGAGGTGGACGACCCGGCTGAGGTCGCCGCACAGCCAGAGCCCGTCGTTGCCGTCAGCAACGGCACTGTAAAACCCGGCGTGCGGCATCGGGAACCGGTAGATCCGGGACTGCCCGTCGGCGCGGACCAGCACGCCGGTGCAGCCGACGTTCGAGTTCCACGAGGACATCCAGTACCGGGCCACTCCATCGGTGTCCGGGCCGACCGGGAGCAGCGGCGTGTTGACGAACGGGTCGCGGGTCTGCGGGATCGGGATTCGCATCATCGGGCCAGGTGATCGGTGAAGAACTGCTCCGACTGTCCCGGCTGCCAGCCGTGGCCGCCCGGATGCAGGTCGAGGAAGAGCGCGTCGGACGCGCCCGCGGCCTCGTAGATCGAACGAACCTGTCGATGGCAGGCCATCGCCGACTCGATCCGGAAGCAGTCGTCGTTCAGCCCGATGTCGACCAGCAGCGGCCGCGGCGCGAGCAACCCTTGCAGATCCGGTACGTCGACCAGCCCGAACAGCCCGGGCGTTATCTGCAGGCCGCAGTAGTTGAGGTCCCGGTACCCGAAGTCGGCGAAGAGGTCGCTGTAGCAGATGATCTCGATCGCCCGCAGCCGTTCGTCGGCGAGCGCGCTCCAGAGCGCGAGCGTCCCGCCGCCGGACACACCCATCACGCCGAGCCGGTGCGGGTCGACGTACGGCAGGGTCGCGACGAAGTCGGTGAGGACGCGTCCGTGGGCGAGGTTCATGCCGAGCGGGGTGCTGCCGAGCATGGTCGCGTGCAGGTAGTAGAGGTTGCACCAGTCGCGGCTGCCGGCCAGCGCGCGGTGGTTGGGCTTGCTGTTGTCGTCCAGGTCGCCCCGGCCCATCCAGTCGATCGCGAACGTGACGAAGCCCGCCGCGGCCATGCGGCGTCCGTACTCGTCGCCGGCCATGATCGTGTTCTTGCCGTCGCCGTCGTGACCAGCCCAGCACAGGATGCCGGGGCGCCGTTCGGTGGCGGCGGCCGGACGCAGTACGTACGCGTACGCCGACAGTCCGTCCTCGACGTCGATCAGCCAGCGCTGCTCCACGATCCCGTCGTACTCGAGCTCGGCGATCAGCTCCGGGTCCGGGTCGACGGGCGCGGGGGAGTCGCCGAGCGTCGCCAGTACGGCGTCTCTCGTGGCGGGCTGCCACTCGGCGAACTCACCCGAGAACGCCATCCGGGGGCGGTGTGCCCGCGCGGTGCGGAGGAACAGCTCGTACGGACTGGTGTTGCGGCGACTCATCGGCGTTCCCTTCCCAGGGACAGGTTTCGGCGCCCGGAGCGTGCCGAAACGACGGTTCTTGACGGGCTTTCGGCCCACGCGGCACGATCGCGCGCATGGACCAGGGACCACCCCTGCTGATCGATGGCGACGCAACGATCGGCCGCAACCCACGAACAGACGTCGGCACCGGCACGCCCGAGGCCCTGCTGGCCCGGATGGACCGTGTCGGCATCCGCACCGCGGTGGTGTCCCACACCGCCGCCCGTTGGCACGACCCGCAGACCGGAAACCACCGCCTGCTGCCGGAGCTGCACGAGGTGGGTGAGGGCCGGTTGTTGCCCTGCTGGGTCGGACTGCCTTCCCGGACCGGGGAGGTGCCGGCGGCGGGGGAGTTCGTCGCGGAGGCGCGGGCGGCGGGGGTGGTCGCCGTACGGGTGTATCCCGAGGATCATGGGTACGACCTCGCCGGTCCGGACTGTGCCGCGCTGGTTGCGGCCGTTGCGGCGGCGGGGATGCCGTTGCTGGTGGACCTGTTCCAGACGTCCTGGGCGCAGATCGAGGCGCTGGCCGGCGACCACCCGGAGCTTGCGATCGTGGTCGGCGGGATCGGGTACCGCGTGCTGCGCCGGACCGCCGGCGTCCTGGAACGGAGGCCGAACGTGTCCGTCGGTACGGCGAACTTCTCGAACCACCTCGGGATCGAATGGCTGTCCGCGGAGTTCGGTCCGGAGCGGCTCGTGTTCGGCACCGGGATGCCGGAACGCGACCCGGCCGAGGCAGTCACCCGGCTGCTCTGGTCCGAGCTGCCCGACGACGCGGTCGCGGCGATCGGCGCGGGCAACCTCGAGCGCCTCGGAGTACGCGCGTGACCGGCCCGTCGGCGGACGCCGTACTGCACCGCCGTACCCCGGAACTCGGCCCCGTCGTCGACGCGCACGCGCACCTCGGCCCGTACAGCCTGTTCTTCATCCCGGACAACGGCGCCGAGGGCATGATCCGGGTGATGGACCGCTGCGGCGTCACGCGCACCGTGCTGTCCAGCCACCTCGCGATCCAGCTCGACGCCCGCGCCGGGAACGCGATGACCGCCGAGGCCGTCGGCCGGTACCCGGACCGGCTGTCCGGCTACCTGGTCGTCAACCCGTGGCAGGACCCGGTCGCCGAGCTGGAGCACTGGGCCGGCGACCCGCGGTTCGCCGGGATCAAGGTGCACCCGAGCCTGCACGACTACCGCATCACCGGCCTGCGGTACCGGCCGGTCTGGGAGTACGCCGCCGCGACCGGCAGCCCGGTACTGACGCACACCACCACCCATCACCACTGCGACGATCCGGGCCTGCTCGAGGAGGTCGCGCGGGAGCACCCGGACGTCACGTTCCTCGCCGGGCACACCGGCCTCACCCGGGACGGGTTCGACGACGCGATCGAGGTGGCGCGGCGGACGCCGAACGTCGTACTCGAGCTGTGCGGGTCGTTCATGCACGGCGACGAGATCACCCGGATGGTCGACGCGGTCGGCAGCAGGCAGGTGGTGTTCGGGTCGGACATGCCGTTCATCGACCAGCGGATGTCGCTCGGCCGGGTCCTGTTCGCGGACCTGTCCGAGGCGGATCGCGCGGCCGTGCTCGGCGGGACGATGACCCGGCTGCTGGCAGGCAGGCATCAGCGGTGACGTAGTACCTTCTCGACCGCGGTGACCACGTCGGCGGTGTCGGACTCGTCGCCGAGCAGCACCTGCTGCGGCAGCCAGACGGTGTCGGCCGCGAGCTGATCGGTGACCGGGCAGTCGTACGCCGGTTCGTCGTGGTCGTCGTGCTGCGACAGTTCGGCTACCCGGCGGCGGATCGCGTTGTTGCGGTGCAGGCCGGGGTAGCCGGGGGAACACGGGATCCCCTCGGCCTGCAGGGCCTCGACGAACCAGTGGCGCTCCACGGCCGTTGCCCCGCGCAACCGGAACAGGTACAGGTGCCGGCCGTGCTCGGTCACCGCGGGGTCGTCCGGTGCGAGCACGAGGTCGTCGGGGAACTGCCCGAACCCGTCGGCGAGCCGGCGCGCGTTGTGCTCGCGGCGCCGGGCCTGCTCGGGCAGGCGGGTGAGCTGGACGCGGAGGATCGCCGCCTGGAACTCGGTCAGCCGCAGGTTGTAGCCGAGATGGTCGTGCTGGTACCACGCGCCGCCGCGGGTCCGGCCGACGTTCACCAGCGGGTAGACCGCGTCGTTGAGGTCCGCGCGGTTCGTGACGATGATGCCGCCCTCGCCGGCGCTGAGGTTCTTGCTGGTCTGGAAGCTGAACGTACCCAGGTCGCCGATCGCGCCGACCCGGCGGCCGCGCCACGAGGCACCGTGCGCCTGCGCCGCGTCCTCGACCAGCGCGACGCCCGATCGCGCGCAGACCTCGGTCAGGGCGTCCAGGTCGCACGGGCGGCCGCCGATGTGCACGGCGACGACGGCGCAGGTGCGGGGCGTGATCACCTTCTCCACGGCGGCCGGGTCGAGCAGGTGGGTCTGCGGGTCGACGTCCGCGAACACCGGGATCGCGTTCATCAGCAGGGCCGCCGACGCGGTCGCGATGAACGTGTACGGCGGTACGACGACCTCGTCGCCCGGCCGGACACCGGCCGCCTGGTACGCCGCGACCAGCGCCAGCGTGCCGTTCGCCACGCAGGTCGCGTACGTCGCCTGCTGGGCGGCGGCGAACTCGCTCTCGAACTGCACGACCTCGTCGCCGTGCGTACTACCCCACTTGCCGGACCGCAGTACGCGCAGGAGCGCGGCCTCCTCGCCCGCATCCGCGACAGGCCAGGCGGGGAACTCCGTCTCGCGCACCGGCGTACCGCCGTCGACAGCAAGGGACACGGTCATAGGGCCTCCTGATGTGGGTGGTTGGATCGTCCCGAGTCGGCCCGGGCGGGGTCAAGAGGTGTGGATTTCGGCCCGGGTCTCTGCATTTCGGCTATTGCAGGGCTACGCGGTACGCCTTGCGTGGGCGGCCGACCTTGCCGGTGTGCGCGGAGTCGAGGAGCTGTACGACGCCTGCGGCGGAGAGGCGCTGGAGCGTACGGCGGGCCGCGCGCGGGTCGAGGCCCAACGCGGTCGCGACGTCCGCGGCTGTCACGCCGTCGCCGCCACGGTCCGCGGCCAACTGCCCGAGCCGCAGCAACGCCGCCGCTTCGAGCCCGGACCGCCGCTCGGCCACCGCCAACGGAACCGGCGCGCCGGTGGTCTCGCGGTACTCGGGCGTCGCCGAGCCGATCACCAGCTCACCATCGTCCGTCGTCGCCACCACCGCGGCGAACCGCCCCACCGCCCGCGCCCGCCCCAAGGCCCGTCGAGCCCGCCGCTCCGCCGCCAACGCAGTACTCGCCGCCCCGAACCCGATGCGCCCCCACACCCGCCCGTCCCGCAGCTCGTCCAGCACCCCCAACTCCCGGAACCCGGAAGACACCTCGACCAACCGCTCCCGCGTGCTGAACAACAGATAACGCGACCCACCCAACGGCACCACCTCACCCGCCAGCCCGCGCACCACCCGAGCCAATTCCCCCGCCGGATCCGACAACTCCACCAACCCCACCACCGGATCCGCCGCCCCTTCCGCGGAGCCGTGCGGGATAGACGCGGCGGCGCGGAGGGCGGTGCGCATGGAGGCGACCGCGGGGAGGAGGCGGACGGTGGGGAGGTAGGGGGCCAGTTGGGTGTAGACGGAGCGGATGCAGGTGATCGCGATACTCCCGCCGGGGTCGCGGGCGACGCGGCGGTGGAAGCGGAGGAAGTCTTCGGCGTCGCGGTCGGGCCGGTGTTCGAGGACGCGGACGTGCACCGGCGACAGGTCCACGCGCCGCAACAGCCGCTGGACCTGCTCCCGGGGAACCGTGTCGATGGAGATGCTGCGTGTGCCGGGGTTGTCGGCGAGCAGCGGCCCGAGGATCCGCGGCAGCCCGGTCCCGCGGTACCGCACGTACGTCGCCGGCGCCCGCAGTACGCCGGTCCGCCGCGCGAGGCTGAACGGCACGACGCCGGTGAACAACCACCCGTCCACGTCGGCACCGGTCTGCACCAGATCCGCGGTCTCCGCCTCGTCGTCGTACACGAAGGTCCGCAACCGCAACTCCGGGAACTCCTGCGCCGCGAGGCGTTCCAGCGCCGGGATCAGGTCGGCCGGCCCGACGGCGCCGATCAGCAACTCGGCGCCCGGTCCGTCCATCGCCGCCTCCGCTCGTTACGGTCTTCACCGTTATACCGCCGGAACGCCTTCCCGACCAGGAATACGGCGTCGGCGCCGGAGTTTCGGCCGTTGTTGACTCTGTTTCGCGGGCTTTGCACGATCGATGCGCCCAGGACGATCGGAGCGCAGTGATGACCATGGATTCAACCCGCCGCAGTTTCCTCAAACGCAGCGCCGCGGCAACCCTCGTCGCCGGTACGGCGACCGCGGCTCCAGCAGTGGCCGCCGAACCCGCCGCCGCCACGACCCGGCAAGTCCCGCCCGGCGGGATCGTTGCCTCCAGCTACGGCTGGAACCGCGACGACTCCGGCGCCGCGCTGCAGAACGCGATCAACGCGGCCCTCGACGCGACCCACACCGCCGACACCCTGCTGTACGTCGACCAGCAGCCGGGCGACTGGATCACCGGACCACTCGTGATCGGCCTCGACCCGGCCCACCCGAAGGGCAGCCACCACCTGACGATCCGGTTCGAGCCGGGCGTCACGGTCCGCGCGAAGGCCGGCGCGTTCGACGGCGCCGTACCGCTGTTCGACACCACCGACGTCTGCCTGATCACGGTGGCCGGCTCGGACGCCGGCGAGCTCGTCTCGGGTATCACCTTCGACGGGTACGGCGCCACGCTCGCGATGAACAAACCAGAGTACAACGCGGGGGAGTGGCGGCACGCGCTGAGCATCCTGAGCGCCGACGACATCACCGTGCAGGGGCTGACGATCCGCGACTCCGGCGGTGACGGGATCTACCTCGGCGTGCGGTACAACTTCGCGCACACCGCGGCGATCGGCCGGCCGTACTGCAGCAACATCACGCTCCGCGACGTGTGCTGCGAGAACCACCGCCGCAACGCGATGACCGTGATCTCCGTCGACGGCCTCACCGCGGAGTCGTGCGCGTTCCGGAACACCTTCGGTACGCCGCCGATGGCCGGCATCGACTTCGAGCCGGACCCGCCGCGGACGACGAAACTCCCGTACGCCGAGCTCCCGTACAGCCGGCTGAAGAACATCGTGATCCGGAACTGCGCGATCACCGACAACGTCGGCCAGGCGGTGACGATCAACGCGCTCTGCCTCGGTGGTGCGCCGGCGGAGTGCGGGCCGATCGGGATCACCTTCGAGAACGTCCTGTTCGGCGCGACCACCGCCCCGGACCTGGGCACGTTCATCTGCTCGGTCTCCGGCGACAACGGCGACCCGACACCGATCACCGGCGGCGGTATCGGCAGTGGCGCGCTGCTTCCCGGCGTGGTCTCGGTGAGCGACTCGCTGATCGACTCCCGGCTGTTCGGCGCCGCGATCCGGACCCAGTCGCTGCCTGACACGTCGGCGTTCCGGCTGAGCTTCACCCGGACCGCGATCTGGAACGACGCGTACTCGCGGGCCGGCAAGTACGAGCCGATCGCGCTGCTGTACAACGCCGGCCCGGACACCGCGCAGAAGTTCGGCGGCGTCAGCTGGACCGAGTGCGTGATCAACACGAACCACGCGAACCCGTTGATCGCGGCGTACCCGAAGCCCGGGGACGCGAACTCCGCGTGTACCGGACTCTCCGGCGACCTCACGGCGTACGTGCGTACGGTCGGGAAGCCGACGACCGCGAACATCTCGGACACCGCGAACAGCCTGATCGTCACCGAGCAGCTCGCCCCGGCCGGTACGGCGAAGCCGGCCGTCGCGATCACCACCTCGACGCCGGCCGTCGGCATCGGCGGCACCGCCCGCTTCACGTTCACCCGTACCGGCGGGGACATCTCGAAGACGCTCGCCGTGGTGTACTCCGCCACCGGCGACGCGCGGGAGCGGTACGACGTCCCGGGGATGTCCGGCGTCGCGATCTTCAAGCCCGGCGAGACCACGACCGCACTGGACCTCGGCACCCGCCGCCCCGACGGCAAGGGCGGCACCCGGACGCTGCACCTCGAGGTCATGCACGCCGACGCCTACCAGTACGGCGCCACCCGGATCGCCTCGGTGGCGATCAGCCCCGGCAACCCACGCTAAACGCACTCGGAGGTTCCACGCCCATGCCTACTGAGGGATACACCCGACGCTCGTTCCTGATCACCTCCGCGGCGGTCGGCTCCGCCGCGCTGCTGCCCGCGACGGCCCACGCGACCACCGCCTCCCAGACATTTGTTGTCGCACGCAACGGATCCGACACGTCGGTGATCCAGACCCAGCTCGACCTCGCCGCCTCGACGGTGAGCAGCGGCGTCGCCACCGTGATCGTGCCGTACGACGGCCAGGACTGGATCACCGATCCACTGTTCGTCGGCTGGCATGCGGGCACCGACTACTTCCGCACCGGCGCCACCCAACTCCACCTGATCCTCGAACCGGGCGTCGTGGTGAAGGCGAAGGCGCCCGACGTGATCGCTCCGGCGACCCGGATCCTCACCATCGGCGGCAACGCGAACGCCAGGCCGACCACCGCCAACCACGGCTACAGCGTGTGGGGCGTGGTGATCACCGGGTACGGCGCGGTGTTCGACGGCAACGACCCGAACCACACCCGCTGCAACGACCTCGCGTACCAGCAGAACAGCGCGATCTGCATGTTCAGCGCCGGCAACGTGCTGGTCGAGGGCCTCACGTTGCGGAACGCGTCCGGCGACGGCATCCAGCTGCAGCCGGCCAAGAACAACCAGTCGATCAACAACTACTGCGGCGGCGACGCGGGCACCGGCCCGATCCACATCGTCAACGTCACCTGCGACAACAACGGCCGCAACGGGATGTCGGTGTGCGCGGTCGACGGCCTGCTGGTCACCGGCAGCGCGTTCGACAACTCCGACTCGGGCCTGAACGCGCAGGGCGCCCAGAACGCCGGGCCGTGCGCCGGCATCGACTTCGAGCCGGATCAGCCGTGGACGTACAGCAGTGGAACCGTCACCGAGTACGGACGGCTGGCGAACATCCTGGTCCAGGACTGCGAGATGGTCGGCAACGTCAACGCGGGCGTGCAGTACCAGGGCGCGCATCTGAAGGACGCGACGGGAGTGCCGAACACCGGTATCACTCTCGACCGGATCCGCCTGGGCGCGCAGAAGCGCGCCACGAGTCCGGTCGGCGCCTGGACGTACCCTAACTTCCTGATGGCCGGCAACGGGCAGAGTGCGATCACCGGCAGCGTGACCATGCAGTACTCGCTGATCGCGACCGCACCGATCCAGCGCAGTCTGCTGGTTGCGAACAACTGGTCGCAAGGCACCCTGGTTTCGCTCAACAACTCGGTCTGCATCGACTGGAACAACACGCTGAACTCGACGGGTGACCAGGTCATCGACATCTGGTCGCAGGACTACAGCAACGGTGGTCCGGCCGACTACGGGAACGTCGCGTTCAACCAGCTGCTGGTGATGACGGCGACGACGGACAACGTCGTGAAGGCGGTCGACTCGCCCAGTGGTGGCGGGCTCCAGAACCTGACCGGCACGTTGCACGTCGTCGACCCGAACGGCACGACCACGTCGTACGGCGCGAACCCGTCGAACGTCACGCTGACCGTCGACGCCGCGACCGCGCTGCCGAGCAGCACCGTCACGATGGCGATGACCCCGGCGCAGGTCGCACCCGGCCAGCAGATCAGCCTGACCGTGACCCGGACGAGCACCGACGTCAGCCGGCCGCTGGCGGTCACGTACGCGGTCAGCGGTACGGCGAAGGCGCGCTACGACTACGACGGGATCCCTGGCGTGGTCGTGATTCCGGCGGGGCAGACCTCGCGGACCGTCACGTTCACGGCGCGCCGCTTCGACACCGGTACCGATACCCGCGCGGCCACCGTCACGCTGACCGCGACACCCGCCGTCTCGACGTACACGATCGGTACGGCGAAGACGGCGACGACCCAGATCACCGCCTGACGGAGCCGGCCGGAGGCAGCGCCTGACCTGCCTCCGGTCGGTGGTCAGCCGCGTCGGTGGCCCGGGGCGGCTGTCGACTCGCGGAAGATCAGGCGGTTGATCTTCTGCTCCGGAGGTGTCGGGGCCGGCTCGCCACGGATCTCGGCCAGGAGTCGCTGGATCGCGACCCGGCCCTGCGCCTCGCGGTCGACAGCGACGGTCGACAGCGACGGCGTGGCGAACCGGCCGATCTCCTCGTCGTCCCAGCCGAACACGCTCAGGTCGTCGGGCACCTTCCAGCCGCGGTCGAGCGCGGCCCGCACCACGCCCATCGCGACCACGTCGTTGGCCGCGACCACGGCGGTCACCTCGGTGTCGTCCGGCAGCGCCATGATCGCGTCGTACCCGCGCTGCGCCGACCAGTCGCAGCCGATCGCCCCGGCGGAGTGCAGCCCGAGGCGCTCGATCGTCTCCAGGTACACGCTTTTCCGGTTCCGTGCCGAGGCGAAGTTCGCGATGTCGCCGGAGACGTGCAGGAAGGTCCGGTGCCCGAGGCCGGCCAGGTACTCGATGATCTCCCGGACCGGGGTGGCGTCGGCGAGCTCGGCCAGCCCGTGCAGCTTGTCGTCGTACGTGCTGCTCTCGACGATCGGCACCCGGTTGGTCTTCTTGCCCTTGAGGGTGATCGGCGAGAACGCCAGGATCCCCTCGACTTGTCCGGATCTGGCCAGCTCGTCGATTCGCGCCGACCGCGCGGCGGGGCCGCCCTCGACGCTGACGATCTCCACCTGGTACCCCGCCTCGTGGGCGGTCTGGGAGGCCGCGGCGAGCAGCCGGCCCGGGAAGTGCATGCCGTAGGCAAGCACGATCGCCAGCCGGTTGGTGTGCCGGGTGCGCATCGACCGGGCGACCAGGTTCGGCCGGTAGTCGAGGGTCTTGACCGCGAACTCGACCTTCACCCGGGTCTTCGGTTTCAGGCTGTCCTTGTCCTGCAGGTAGCGGGACACGGTCGTGTGGGAGACACCGGCCAGGCTCGCCACTTCGTGAATGGTGGCCGGCCGTCTTGGTGCTGACTCTGCCACGAACCCCCTCCTTCTTCCCGGGATCCTCCGAGGCTCCGCAGCTTATCACCGAGGTCTTGACACCAAAACATCACTGCGGTTAGCTACCGGCTCAGAAGTGGATCGATCACTTTTTATTCGAGCGACCGACCAGAGGAGAGTCCGTGGGTGAAAAGCGCTCGCTGGTGACGCGTTTGTGGCGTGATTATCCAGTGTTGCTGCTGGCGGTTCCGGGTCTGCTGATCCTGCTGGCGTTCCAGTATTATCCCCTCTGGGGAAATATCATCGCCTTTCAGGATTATCAGCCGTACCTCGGCGTCGGCAAGAGTCTCTGGTCCGGTTTCCAGAATTTCGCAGTAATCTTCAACGGTGATCCGCAATTCCTGAACGCGGTCAAGAACACGCTGATCCTGACCCTGATCCAGGCCGTCATCGTGTTCCCGGCGCCGATCGTGGTGGCGCTGGTCCTGCACAGTCTGCTGTCGAACAAGCTCCGGCAGCTGGTGCAGACGATCATCTACCTGCCGCACTTCATGAGCTGGGTGATCGTGGTGGCGGTCTTCCAGCAGGTGCTCGGCGGCACCGGGATGATCAACAACTGGCTGCGCAGTCACGGGTACAGCCCGATGCACATCATCGGCAACGTCGAGGCGTTCCGCGCGCTGCTCACCTCGCAGGTGCTGTGGAAGGACACCGGCTGGGCGACGATCCTGTTCCTGGCCGTGCTGTCCCAGATCGACCGCTCGCTCTACGAGGCATCCGCGGTGGACGGCGCCGGACGCTGGCGGCAGACCTGGCACGTGACGCTGCCCGGGCTGAAACCGATCATCATCCTGCTGCTGATCCTCAAGCTCGGGGACTCGCTGACCGTCGGATTCGAGCAGATCATCCTGCAGCAGCAGGCGGTCGGCGTCGACGCCAGCGACGTACTCGACACGTACGTCTACAACAACGGCATCCTCGGCGGCAACTGGGGGGTGGCAGCGGCGGTCGGCCTGGTGAAGAGCGCCGTCGCCCTGGCCCTGGTGCTGTCCGCCAACAAGATCGCCCACCGCCTCGGCGAGGAAGGCGTGTACCGCGGATGAAAACCAAACAGACCATGGTCGGCGGGATGCCGATGCCCGGGCTCACCGAGCGCGTCGTCAAGGCGGTGTTCCTGGTCGTCATCTGCGCGGTGGTGGTGTTCCCGTTCATCGGCGTGATCTCGACCAGCCTCGCACCGGCCGAGGAAGTCACGAAGGCCGGCGGGTTCGTGCTGTTCCCGACGCACGGGATCGACTTCACGGCGTACCGCTCGATCCTCTCCGGCGGAACCGTCACGCAGGCGCTGCTGATCAGCGGCTTCGTCACCGCCGTCGGTACGACGATCGCGGTCGCTCTGACCTGCACCCTCGGGTGGGCCTTGAGCCGCCGCGGCACGGTCGGCAACAAGGCACTGTTGCTGCTGGTGCTGATCAGCCTGCTGTTCAACCCGGGGCTGATCCCGTCCTACCTGACGGTCCAGCAGTTCGGTCTGCTGAACAGCCTGTGGGCGGTGATCGTGCCGGTCAGCGTCAATGCGTTCAACGTGATCGTGGTCCGCTCGTTCTTCGTTGGCCTGCCCAATGAGATCATCGACGCCGCGCGGATCGACGGCGCCTCGGAGTGGAAGCTGTTCCGGCACATCGGCCTGCCGCTGTCCAAGGCGGTCATCGCGGTGATCGGCCTGTTCTACGGCGTCGGCTACTGGAACAGCTTCTTCAACGCGATGCTCTACCTCAACGACGCGAGCAAATGGCCGCTGCAGCTGGTGCTCCGGACGTACGTCGTGAACGGCGTCGAGCTCGGCGGCCAGGACCTCGGGCTCGCCGGCGAGGCGGCACCGCCGCAGACCTCGATCCAGATGGCGATCCTGATGATCTCGGTGGTCCCGATCCTCTGCGTCTACCCGTTCATCCAGCGGCACTTCGCCAAGGGCGTACTTACCGGCGCCGTCAAGGGCTAAAACTTCTCAGAGAGGAACACCCATGAACGTCAACGATGCGCGGCTCGGCCGCCGGGCCGTGCTCGCCGGTGCCGCGGCGCTCGGGCTCGCCGGTACGGTCGGCTGCTCCAACGCGGGCCGCGGCGCGTCCGGAGCGGGTAACGACGAGGCGACCAAGACCAAGATCCGGCCCGCCTACGAGCGGTACGACGGGGTCAAGCCGGACCTGGCCGGTGCCGAGTACAAGATCCCGGACGCGTTCGACAAGTACCCGGCCGCGCCGGTACAGGCGATCACCCAGGCGCCGGGCGACGGCAAGCCGATCACGGTGACGACGTACACGAACACGCCGATCCCGCCGAAGCTCGAGCAGAACACGTTCTGGCAGGAGTTCAACAAGCGGGTCGGATCGCCGGTCCAGGTGAACCTGACGCCGTCGGTGGACTACGACAAGAAGTTCGCCACCGTGGTCGCCGGTGACCAGCTGGGCGACGTCTTCACGGTCGGCGTGGTGCCGCAGACGCCGCAGATGCTGGCCGCGAAGGCCGTCGACCTGACGCCGCACCTGTCCGGCGACAACATCAAGAAGTACCCGTACCTGGCGAACCTGCCCGAGCTCGCCTGGAACTCGGGCATCTTCGACGGCAAGATCTACGGCGTCCCGGTCCCGCGCGGCGCGATCAGCTCACAGGTGATGTACAGCCGCGGCGACATCCTCGAGGCGCAGGGCCTGAAGGCCGAGGTGAAGAGCTCCGACGAGTTCCTCGAGCTCTGCAAGGCGCTGACGAACAAGAAGCTGAACCGGTTCGCGCTGGCCACCGCGCCGACCCAGTTCGTCCGGAACATGTTCGACATCCCGAACACCTGGAGCAAGGACGGCGACAAGCTGGTCAGCTCGCTCGAGCACGCCGGCCAGGAGGACGTGCTCGCGCTCCTGCAGCAGCTCTGGAAGTCGGGCTACATCCACCCGGACGCGTACTCCGGGCAGAACCTGGACATGAAGACCCGGTTCGCGAACGGCTCCAGCCCGCTGGTGCAGGACACCTTCAGCGGCTGGCCGACGTACCTGCAGACCATGACCGACCCGAAGGCGCAGATCGCGATCATCGCGCCGCCGAAGCACGACGGCTCCGGGATGGGCACGATCTGGCTGGGCGCGCCGGCGATCGGCGTCACCGCGATCAGCACGAAGGCCGAGAGCCGGGTCGAGACGCTGCTCGGGTACCTGAACTACCTGGCGACGCCGTTCGGCACCCAGGAGTACCTGTTCCGCAAGTACGGCCTGCCCGGCGTGCACCACAAGCTGGTGAACGGCAACCCGGTGCTGAACGCGAAGGGCTTCAGCGAGGTCCAGCTCGGCCTGATGTACCAGGCGGACGCGCCGTGGACGATCTTCCTGCCCGAGCACCAGGGCAGCGCCGAGACCCAGTTCAACGCGATGAAGGGGGTCGTCCCGACCGCCCTCGACAACCCGGCCGCCGGCCTGTACTCCGAGACCGGCAACCGCAAGAACAAGCAGCTCACCGACGCGATCAACCAGGTCACCGACGACATCGTGCAGGGCCGCAAGCCGATCTCCGCCTGGGCGCCCGCGGTGAAGAAGTGGAAGAGTGACGGTGGGGACAAGATCGCCGAAGAACTCGCCCAGGCCCTCAAGTCCGCACGCTGAAACCCGAACCTTTCCAGGGAAGGAACATCTTGAGCTCCAGCCAGAACGTCAGGTTCGCCGCCGTCGGGCTTGACCATTCGCACATCTTCGGTCAGGTCGCCGGCCTGATCCGCTCCGGTGCCGAGTTCGTCGGGATGGCCACCGACGACCCGTCCGCCGCAGTCGCGGTGCAGTTGCGCGAGCGCTACCCCGACGTACCGTTCGCCGACGACCCGGACGAGCTGATCGCCCGGGACGGCATCGACGTGATCGTCACCGCGGCCGTGCCGGACCGGCGTGGCCCGATCGCGGTCGCGGCGCTGCGGGCCGGCAAGGACGTGGTCGCCGACAAGCCCGGCTGCATCACCCTCGACCAGCTCGCGGAGATCGAGCGGGCGGTCGCCGAGACCGGCCGGTTCTGGTCGGTGACGTTCTCCGAGCGGTTCGAGGTGCCGAGCGCGATCAAGGCCGGCGAACTCGTCCGCGACGGCGCGATCGGTACCGTCGTCCAGACGCTCGGCCTCGGCCCGCACCGGATCGGCGACCGCGCGCACCTGGCCGGCGGCGCGGGCCGCCCGGACTGGTTCTACGACAAGGCGCGGTACGGCGGCATCCTGGCCGACATCGCCTCGCACCAGGTCGACCAGTTCCTCTGGTTCACCGGCGCGAAGACCGCCGAGGTGGTCAGCAGCACGGTCGGCAACTTCGGCAACACCGACGACCCGGGGCTGCAGGACTTCGGCGAGATGCTGCTCCGCAGCGAGAACGCCCAGGGCTACATCCGGGTCGACTGGTACACCCCGGCCGGACTGCCGACCTGGGGTGACGGGCGGCTGATGATCCTCGGGACCGACGGCTACATCGAGCTGCGCAAGTACATCGACATCGAGGGCCGCGAGGGCGGCAACCACCTGTTCCTGGCGAACCAGGAGGGGACGCAGTACATCGACTGCTCGGACGTCAAGACCTCGTACTACGAGGACCTGGTCCACGACGTCCGGGAGCGGACGACGACGGCCGCGCCGCAGGAGCACACGTTCGAGGCCACCCGGCTGGCGCTGGTCGCCCAGCAGAACGCGGTACTGCGCGGGGCCGCCCGATGACAGCCGACCCTGGAGCCGAGGTCCTGAAGGTCGCGATCGTCGGCTGCGGGAACATCAGCCGCCGGCACGCCGAGGCGTATGCGAGCACCGGCCGGACCGAGCTCGTCGGTACGGCGGACCTCGACCTCACGAAGGCACGGACGCTGGCCGAGCGGTTCGGCGGGCGCCCGTACGGCAGCCTGACCGAGCTGCTGGCGGCCGAGCAGCCGGACCTGGTCTCGATCGCGACGCCACCGGAGAGTCACGGCGAACTCGCGGCCGAGGCGCTGGGCGCCGACGCGTCGGTACTGCTGGAGAAGCCGCCGGTGCTCAGCCTGCAGGAGCTGGACTACGTCGCCAAGGTGGAGGCGATCAGCGCCGGGTCGGCGTCGGTGGTCTTCCAGCACCGGCACGGTTCCGGCGCGATCCGGGCGCACGACCTGCTCGCCCGCGGCGCGCTCGGCCGGCCGCTGGTCGCGGTCTGCGAGACGTTGTGGTTCCGGCCGACCAGCTATTTCGACCCGGAGTGGCGCGGTACCTGGATCGGCGAGGGCGGCGGCCCGACCCTCGGGCACGGCATCCACCAGATCGACCTGCTGCTGCACCTGCTCGGGCCGTGGAAGTCGATCGACGCCACCGCCGTCCGGCTGGACCGGCCGGTCCAGTTCGAGGACGTGTCGATGGCGTCGGTGGTGTTCGAGAGCGGGGCGGTGGCGACCGTGATCAACAGCCTGCTGTCGCCGCGGGAGCTGAGCCGGATCCGCATCGACACGTCCGGCGGCACGCTCGAGGTCAACCACGTCTATGGGTACTCCGACAAGGACTGGACGTTCTACCCGGCCCCGGACGCGGCGAAGGCGGCGACCCTCGGGCTGGACCCCGGCGTCCGCAAGACCTCGACCGGGCCTGGGTCCGCCGGGTCTGGGGCCGCCGGGCCTGGGTCCGCCGGCCCTGAGGCCGCCGGCCCTGAGGCCGCCGGCCCTGAGGCCGCCGGACCTGAGGCCGCCGGGTCCGCTGCCGATTCGTGGGCCGCGTCGGCGGGTGCCGACGTACCGAGCAATCATGAGGCCCAGATCAACCACCTGGTCGACGACCTGCTGGCCGGCCGCACACACAGCACTTCACTGGCCAGCACCCGCCCGACGATGGAGTTCGTCACGGCACTGTACGCGTCGGCGATCACGGGCACCCGGGTCCGCCGTACGGACCTGACCCCCGACAACCGCTTCTACGACATGCTCCACGGCGGCTTCTCGCTGCCGGAACTCGCCGAGGCCTTCCGGCCCTGAGGGACACCGCGTCCGGCCCGGGCTAACACCGCGGGCCGGCGCGGTCTCGGGCAGCTACGGCTTGCGGCCGACCCCGACCCAGAGGCTGCACATGATGTCGGTGAACTCGCCGCGGTCGACGTACTCCTGGGTCTCGTCGTCCGGGAACCAGCGGAACGGCGAGACGACGCCGGGCTCGACCAGCTCGGTGCCGTCGAAGAAGCGGGTCACCTCTTCCTTGCTGCGGACCTGCGCCTCGCCGCCGTCGGCCTTGTAGACCACCATCGCCCGCTCCCACAGCTCCGGCGCGAAGTCCGGGGTGCAGTGCGAGAAGATCAGCAGCGAGCCCGGTGCGAGCGGCTCGACCAGCTGGCGGACCAGGTCGTACGGCTTCCAGTGGTCCGGCAGGTAGTGGAAGACGCCGACGATGCTGAGCGCGACCGGCTTGCTGAAGTCGATCAGCTCCTTGACCTCGTCGGCGCCGAGGATCCCTTGCGGGTCGGTGACGTCGGCCTCGAGGTAGGCGGTCTTGCCCTCCGGCTTGCTGACCAGCAGCGCGCGCGAGTGGGCGAGCACGATCGGGTCGTTGTCGGCGTACACCACGTGTGCCGACGGGATGATCTCCTGGACCACCTCGTGCAGGTTCGGCTCGGTGGGGATGCCGGTGCCGATGTCGAGGAACTGCGTGATGCCCTGCTCCGCGGCGTACTTGGCGGCCCGGTGCATCCACATCCGGTTCGACAGGGCGGCGGTCCGGAAGCCCGGGAACGCCTTGAGCAGATGCTCGGCGGCCTGCCGGTCGACCTCGAAGTTGTCCTTGCCGCCGAGGAAGTAGTCGTACACCCGGGCCGGGTGCGGCTTGTCCAGGTTCAGCTGGTCGTACATCCCCGGTTCGGCGTCGTGCGATTCGGCCATGAACATCCCATTTCGCAGTGCGGTTCAGAACTGAAAATCATCGTAACCGGAGCACAACTGACCGTGACACCGGCACCAGAACCCTACTCCGGTCAGGCGTCACTTCGGCAGGCTTCGGCGCGTCCCGGAGGCGCCCTTGACCGAAGCTTTGCACCGGGCCGGCTGGCGTCCCGGAGCGGGATGCGATAATGATAACGGTTGTCATTTCACTCCGCTCGAAGGTTGGTCGTACCGTGAATCGCAGACTGCTCGTTCTGCCCGCTGTCGTTGCCGCTGTGACCCTCGGGGCCGGCGCCTGCTCGTCGGAGGACGAAGCCGCCGCCGGCTCAGCTCCTGGAAAGCTCGAGGTGGTCGCGTCGACCGACGTCTGGGGCGACCTGGCCGCCCGGGTCGGCGGCGACAAGGTCGAGGTGACCTCGATCATCACCAGCCCGGACGCCGACCCGCACGAGTTCGAGGCCGGCACCCGGAACCAGGCGGCCGTGGCCGGCGCGCAGGTGGTGATCGAGAACGGCGGCGGCTACGACGACTTCATGGACCGGATGCTGAAGACCGCGAAGAACTCGTCCGCGACCGTGCTGAACGCGGTCACGATCTCGGGCCGGACGGGCAACGAGCACGTCTGGTACGACTTCCCCTCGGTGGTGAAGGTCGTCGACCGGATCGAGCAGGCGTATGCGAAGGCCGCGCCCGCGGACGCGTCGACCTTCCAGCAGAATGCCGCCGCGCTGAAGCAGAAGCTCGACGGCCTGGTGCGACAGGAAGCGACGCTCAAGGCGAAGTACGCCGGGCAGCCGGTCGGCATCACCGAGCCGGTGCCGGTGTACCTGCTCGACGCGGTCGGCCTGCAGAACAAGACGCCGGCCGAGTTCAGCGAGGCGATCGAGGAGGGCAGCGACGTACCGGCGAAGGTCCTGGACGCGACGCTGCAGCTGTACAGCAAGCACGAGGTGAAGCTGCTCGCGTACAACGAGCAGACCAGCGGCCCGGAGACCCAGAAGCTGCTCGACGCCGCCAAGCAGAACAACATCCCGGTGGTGCCGGTCACCGAGACGCTCCCGAACGGCAAGGACTACATCGGCTGGATGACCGCGAACCTCGATGCGGTCGGCGCCGCGCTCGGGCGATGAGCGACGTACTGACCCTCGAGCAGGCCGCGGTCGGCTTCGGGTCCCGCACACTCTGGGACGGTCTCGACCTGCAGGTGCACAGCGGTGAGCTGATCGCCGTACTGGGTGCCAACGGATCCGGGAAGTCCACCCTGCTCAAGGTGATCCTCGGACAGCTCAGGCTCCGGTCCGGCTCCGCGACCTTCCTCGGTACGCCGGTCCGTCGCGGTGACCGGCGGATCGGGTACGTCCCGCAGCAACGGCTCGCGGAGGACGGCGTACCGCTGCGGGGCCGGGACCTGGTCGCGCTCGGCGTGGACGGGCACCGGTGGGGTGTGCCGCTACCGTCGCGGCGACGCCGGCAGCGGGTGAACCAGCTGCTGTCGTCGGTCGGGGCGGAGGCGTACGCATCCACCCCGGTGTCGTCGTTGTCAGGCGGCGAGCAGCAACGGCTGCGGATCGCGCAGGCGCTGGCGGCCGAGCCGCGGCTGCTGCTGTGCGACGAGCCGTTGCTGTCGCTGGACCTGCCGCATCAACGGCTGGTCAGCGATCTCGTCGACGACGCCCGCCGGCGGCTGGACCTCGGCGTCCTGTTCGTCACCCACGACATCAACCCGATCCTGGACAAGGTCGACCGGCTGCTCTACATCGCGAACCAGCGGTTCCGGATCGGTACGCCGGACGAGGTGATGACCAGCGAGGTGCTCAGCGGGCTGTACGACGCGCCCGTCGAGGTGATCCGGCACAACGGGCGGATCCTGGTGGCC
>NZ_DASRVN010000571.1:0-12058 GCF_035655035.1 Kribbella sp.
TACGGGCACACCACACCGATCCTCACACCTAGATTCTTACCCCTCGAGGAAGATCCGCTGCAGCATGTGCCAGTCCTCGGGGTGCTCGCCGATCCCGGCCGCGAACGCGTCCGCGCACCGCTGGGTCATCGCGGCCGCGCCGCCGTCCGGCTCGATCGTGTCGTGGAACGTGATCACCAGGTCCGGCCCGTCGTAGTGCAGGGTCGCCGGGATCAGCGGCGCGCCCGTCTTCAGGCTCAGCGCGGCCGGGCCGACGGGCATCCGCGAGGGGCGGTCGAAGAAGGTCACCGGTACGCCGCGCTCGGACAGGTCCCGGTCGGCGACCAGACAGACGAACCCGCCCGCGCGCAGCCGGTCCGCGAGTACGGCGGTCACGTCCTCGCCGCCGCCGGTCAGCGGCAGCACCTCCATGCCGAGCTTCTTGCGGTACGCGATGAAGCGGTCGAACAGCGACTCCGGCTGCAGCCGCTCCGCGACCGTCGACACCGGCATCCCGGTGAGGCCGGCCCAGGCGCCCGCGTGGTCGTAGTTCGCCAGGTGCGGAAGCGCACAGATCACGCCCTGCCCGGCGGCGTACGCGTCCCGCAGCAGCTTCTCGTTGACCGTCCGTACCCGGCCGACGATCTCCTCGTCGGACCACTCCGGCAGCCGGAACGCCTCCTGCCAGTAGCGCAGGTACGAACGCATCCCGGCCCGGGTGAGCGCGTCCAGCTCGGCGTCCGTGGCCTCCGGGCGTACGACGGCCAGGTTGCCGCGCAGGCGCCGTACCCCTCGGCCGTTGCCGGCGTAGGTACGGTCGGCCGCCTTCGTGAACAGCCAGGTCACGGTCCGCTCGGGCAGCCGCCGTACCAGGGTCCAGGCGAGCGCGAACGCCAGGTCCACAGCCCGCTGCCGGGCGGACTCCATCAGGACTCGAGGTCGTTCTTCGCCGGGTCGGACATGACCTGCTTACGCACCGAGAGCGAGCGCTGGATCACCGTGATCGTGCTCGCGGCGGCGACGTACCAGATCACCAGCTCGAGCAGGATCGGCAGGTTGAACACGTCCGAGAAGAACGCCAGGATCAGCGTGAACACCAGCCGGTCGGCGCGCTCGGCCAGCCCGCCGCTGGCCTTCAGCCCGAGGCTCTCCGCCTTCGCCCGCGCGTACGACGTGACGGCGCCCATCACCAGGGCCCACAGCGTCACCGCGGCCATCAGCGTGGAGTCGCCGGCCTTGGAGTTGGCGTAGTACATCACCAGGCCGCCGTAGATCGCGCCGTCGGCGATCCGGTCCAGCGTCGAGTCCAGGAACGAGCCCCACTTCGAGGACGTCCCCGAGGTCCGGGCCATGTGGCCGTCGATCAGGTCGGAGAACACGAACAGCGTGATCACCACGACACCGATCCAGAGCTGCCCGCGCGGGAAGAAGATCAGCGCACCGGCCGACACCCCGATGGTGCCGACGAGCGTGACCATGTCCGCGCTCACCCCGAGCTTGAGCAGAAGGGTGGCGATCGGCGTGATCACCTTGGTCCAGAACTGCCGGAATCTGTTAAGCATGGCAGCGCGATCGTAGTTCACCAGGGTCACCATCCGATGACCAGGCACGGCTTTCGGCCTGCGGCGAAGCCGTCCAGGGGCGATGCTGGGTGGTGGGAGGAGGTGACGCATGCGACGACGACTGGCCGGCGCGCTCGTTCTCCTGCTCGCTCTCCCGCTCGTGACCAGCGGCTGCGGCATCGCCGAGCGCGCGAACGGCACGACGCCGCCGCCCGTCCAGCCGACGACGGTGCTCCCGACCGCGGTCGCTCCCCCACAGGCCGAGGGCCTCGACGGTACGACGGGAGCCCCCGGGCCGCAGGTGTGTACGGCGATCGCGCGCCCGCTGGCCACCCGCCTCGAACATCCCGTCACCGCTCGGCCGATGGCCTGGAACGACGGCGGCCTCCCGTCCATGGACCTGTGCATGCTCCTCGTCGACGGGCGGCCGGTGACGATCGGGGTCAGCGCGCTGCCGAGCCGGCCGGATTCGCTGGTCCGGCTGATGAACGGTGCCGGTGGAGTGGACTCGCTGCCCGAACTCGGCCCGGAGGCCCTGATCGGCGAGTCCCGCCTGGTGTTCCACGCCGCCGGCCACGCGGTCCGGGTCACCCCGGCGGGAGGCATCGACATCGGTACGCCGGACGGTGTCAACCGCGCCACGGCCGTCGCGATCGCCGAGGCCGCGCGGGACGCCGTACCGCACGTCCTCCGCCCTGTACGACAGGTCGACGAGACCTGCCAGCTGTCGAACTCCGCGGCCGAGCGGTTCGTCCGCGTCCGGGTCCAGCTGCGTCGCGACTATCGCGTGAAGGGCGCGCTCACCTGCATCTGGGGCACGCCCGGCGCCACGGTGTCGATCGTGGAAGCCTTCGACCAGAAGACGATCCCGGAGGCCGAGCAGGTCCCGCCGCCGCAGTTCGCCCCGCTCGGCGACCCCGGCTACTACCTGCCCGAGTCCGCCGAACTCGTCTTCTGCCAGGGGCGCCGGGTGGTCCGGGTCGCCGCCCTCACCGATCCACCGCAGGCGGTCACGCTCGACACCTTGACGACGTTGGTCGACCCAATGCTGCCGCTGTTCCTGCGCTGATCTTCGGGGCGCTGACTCAGGGCCAAAATTTGGCGAGCAGGGCGCGGGTGTCGGCGAGCAGTTGCGGAAGCACCTTCGTGCCGGCGATGACCGGCATGAAGTTCATGTCGCCGGACCATCGCGGTACGACGTGCTGGTGCAGGTGCGCGGCGATCCCCGCGCCGGCGATGTCGCCCTGGTTCATGCCGATGTTGAAGCCGTGCGCTCCGGAGACGGTGCGCACGGCCTGCATCGCCTGCCGGGTGAGGGTCGCGACGTCGGCGACCTCCTGGTCGGTCAGCTCGGTGTAGTCGCCGACGTGCCGGTAGGGCACCACCATCAGGTGGCCGGGGTTGTACGGGTACAGGTTCAGGACGGCGTACGCCGACTCGCCGCGATGCACGATCAGCGCGTCGGCGTCCGGCAGCCCGGGGAGCCGGCAGAACGGGCAGCCGGACCCGGCCGCCGAGCTGGTCGGCTTGTTCTCCCCTTCGATGTACGCCATCCGGTGCGGCGTCCACAGCCGCATGAACGCATCCGGCACCCCGACGCCGTCCTGCCGCTGCAACTCGTCCGGCGCGTACGGCGAGTCGGGGTGTTCGGTCATACCTGGACGCGCTTCGCGACCGACTCGACGATCTCCGCGACCGCGTCCGCGACCGGTACGCCGTTCTTCTGCGTGCCGTCGCGGTACCGGAAGGAGACCGATCCGGCAGCCATGTCGTCGTCGCCGGCGATCAGCATGTACGGCGTCTTGGCCTTCTGCGCGTTCCGGATCTTCTTCTGCATCCGGTCGTCGGACGCGTCGATCTCGACCCGGATGCCCTGCGCCTTCAGCTGCTTGGCGACCTCGAGCAGGTAGTCGACGTGCCCGTCGGTGATCGGGATGCCGATCACCTGGACCGGCGCGAGCCACGGAGGGAAGGCGCCCGCGTAGTGCTCGGTGAGGACCGCGACGAACCGCTCGATCGAGCCGAACAGCGCCCGGTGGATCATCACCGGCCGCTGCCGCGTTCCGTCCGGCGCGGTGTACTCCAGGCCGAACCGCTCCGGCAGGTTGAAGTCCAGCTGGATCGTCGACATCTGCCAGGTCCGGCCGATCGCGTCCTTGGCCTGGACCGAGATCTTCGGGCCGTAGAAGGCGGCGCCGCCCGGGTCCGGGACCAGCTCGAGACCGGAGCCCTCGGCAACTTCCCGGAGCGTCTCGGTGGCCTCCTCCCAGACCTCGTCGGAGCCGACGAACTTGTCCGGGTTCTTCGTGGACAGCTCCAGGTAGAAGTCGTCCAGGCCGTAGTCGGCGAGCAGGCCGAGCACGAAGGTCAGCAGGTTCCGCAGCTCGTCGCGCATCTGCTCGCGCGTGCAGTAGATGTGCGCGTCGTCCTGGGTGAAGCCGCGGGCGCGGGTCATGCCGTGCACGACACCGGACTTCTCCAGCCGGTACACGGTGCCGAACTCGAACAGCCGCAGCGGCAGCTCCCGGTACGACCGGCCGCGGGCCGCGAAGATCAGGTTGTGCATCGGGCAGTTCATCGGCTTCAGGTAGTAGTCCTGGCCCTGCTTGCGGATCTGCCCGTCCGCGCCGCGCTCCTCGTCCAGGTGCATCGGCGGGTACATGCCGTCGGCGTACCAGTCCAGGTGGCCCGAGGTCTCGAACAGCTGGCCCTTGGTGATGTGCGGCGAGTAGACGAACTCGTAGTCGTCCTCGACGTGCCGCTGCCGGGAGTAGTCCTCCATCACCTTGCGCAGCACGCCGCCCTTGGGGTGGAAGACCGCGAGGCCGGAGCCGATCTCGTCCGGGAAGCTGAACAGGTCCAGCTCGGTGCCGAGCTTGCGGTGGTCGCGCTTGGCGGCCTCCTCCAGGCGGGTCAGGTACGCCTTCAGCTCGTCCCTCGACTCCCAGGCGGTGCCGTAGATGCGCTGGAGCTGCGGGTTCTTCTCGCTCCCCCGCCAGTACGCCGCCGCCGTACGCATCAGCTTGAAGTTGCCGAGGTATCCGGTGGCCGGGACGTGCGGGCCGCGGCACAGGTCCTTCCAGGCGACGCTGTCGTCACGTCGTACGTTGTCGTAGATCGTCAGCTCGCCTTGGCCGACCTCCACGCTTGCGCCCTCGGCAGCGTACGCGGCGGAGCCCTTGATGCCGATCAGCTCGAGCTTGTAGGGCTCGTCGGACAGCTCCGCGCGCGCGTCGTCGTCGCTGACCACCCGGCGGCTGAACCGCTGCCGCTCCTTGATGATCTGCTGCATCTTCTTCTCGAGCTTGGTCAGGTCCTCCGGCGTGAACGGCGTCGGGACGTCGAAGTCGTAGTAGAACCCGTTCTCCACCGGCGGGCCGATGCCGAGCTTCGCCTCCGGGAACACGTCCTGCACGGCCTGCGCGAGGACGTGCGCGGTCGAGTGCCGGATGATCGCGCGGCCGTCCGCGGACGCCGCCTTCACCGGCTCGATCCGGTCACCGTCGGCGACCACCCGGGAGAGGTCGCGCAGCTCACCGTTGACGCGGGCGGCGATGGCGGAGCGGTCCTGCCCGAAGATCGCGGCGAACAGCTCCCCGATCGTCGTCGTCTCGGTCACACTCCGCTCAGCCTCGCCCTCGACGCCGACCAGCTGGACCTTGACTTCCGACACGTTCTCTCCTTCGTTCACGAGCAGATGGTATCGACAACGAAAGCAGGAGGCCGGACCAGCCGGTCGCTAGGCTTTGCGGTCGTGCCCAGAACGCTCCGCGACCCCGGACCCAGGGGCACATCTTCCGCGGGTTGCACGGCGTCGGTCCGTCATCAGTCAGCGACCCGTCGCCGAAGATCACCCAGTGGTTCGCCGCCGGCGAGTCCACCGGAGCGCGTGCGTACGTCGGCGGCGCCCAGGTCTGCCAGACCAAGTACGACAGCAACACTGTCTTCGAGATCAGCGGGCTGGTTCCGTTCGGAAGTGCCGACTGCTGAGCCCGGGCGGCTGTCTCAGCCGCCCGGGCTCACCCGGTCGTCAGCGTGGGGTGTTCAGGGCGATCGTGATCTGCTCGGAGACCTTGGCGGCCAGCTCCAGTGCGGCGCGGCGGGTGGCCGGCTGCAGGGCGGAGTGGTCGAGCGGGCCTTCGGCGGCGATGTGCATGTCGGTCGGGATGTCGATGACCGCGGCCGCGCGGGACTCGAAGTACGGCCGGAGCTGCTTCTCGACGTCCCTGTTCACGTCGCCGGGGCCGTTCGAGACCGCGATCACCGCGCGGCGGATCAGCCGCTGCGCCTCGGGGCCCTGGTTGTCGAGCTCCTCCAGCATCTGCACGGCGGCCGCGCAGGACAGGCTCTTCCACTTGATCGGGATGACCAGGGCGTCGGCCGCCTTCATCGCCTCGCGCCAGTTGCTGGAGCCCTCGTTGTTCCCGGTGTCGATCACGAGCACCTTGTAGAACCGGCTCAGCAGCCGGTGCACCAGGTCGAAGTCCTTCGCCTCGATCTGCGCGTACGTCGTGGTCGCCGACGTCAGTACGTCGTACTGCCCGGACACCTGGTGCCGCAGGTACGCCGCGACGTCGCCGAGCCGGGCGTCCGGCTGGGTCAGCATCGGCATCGCCTGCAGCATGTCCGTGACCGTTGACCGCGAGTTCGTGTCGTGGGTGCGCAGGTGCATGTTGCCGCGCAGCTCGTTGTTGTCCCAGGCCACGACACCGCCACCGCGGGCCTGGCCGAGCGCACCGGCCAGCAGCAGCGTGGTGGGGGTCTTGCCTGAACCACCCTTCGGGTTCGCGATCACGATCGTCACCGGCCGCCGGAAGGCGGTCGCGGCGGTCGCGCGGGCGAGCCGCTCCGAGCGCTCCGACGTACCGGGGCGCAGCTTCAGCATGCTCCGGACACCACGCTCGGCGGGAGCCTCCCGCGGCAGCGGCAGCGCCTGGATCAGGTCGTCCGTACGGAACGACAGGTTCTGCTGCGGCTGCTGGGCCTGCTGGCCCGGGATGCCCTGCGGGAAGAAGTGCTGCGCGGCCGGCGACAGCGGCTGTCCACCCTGACCCGGCTGGCCACCCTGACCTGGCTGTCCGCCCTGACCGCCCTGACCCGCCTGTCCGGCCTGCGGGTTCGGCTGGTTCTGCGGTGCTTGCGGGGCCGGCGGGAACTGGCCTGCCTGCTGAGGCTGCTCCTGGGGGCCGCTCTGGAACGAGCCGCCGCCGAACACCGGTGCCTCCGGCTGCTGCTTCGCGGACTCGTCCGCCGTCTCGGGCTCCACGTCCGCCTGGTCGTCCTGCGGCTCCGGCTGGCTCCAGGAGGACGCCGCTGAGTCCGGGACGGGCTGCGTCCAGGACGGCGTCGACTGGCTCGGCTGCGGCTGGGCCCACGGTGCCGGCTGGTCGACAGGCTTGGCCGCCGGTCCGGACCACGCGTCACCGCCGCGGAAGTCCTCGGACAGCGCGTCCGGCTGGTCGTCCGTGGTCCCGGTGGTCTCCTCGGCGGCCTCTCCGTCCGCCGACGGGTCCGGCTGGGTCCAGGAGGGGGTCGGCTGCCACATTCTCCGGACCTCGGCCGCCGCCGCTTCCCGGTCCTTGTGCTGTCCGGAGTTGTGCGAGTCGGTCACGACCTGGATCCCCGATTCTGTCAGAGGGGGCGGGTGGCCCCTGGCGCTTGCTGGGTGCTCCGGAGGTGAGGTCTCCGGGAGGCTCCCACTATCCCACGACCGAGTGTCCTCACCACGTCACCACCCGGAGCGTTCGGTGTCGGTTCCGCAACCAGTATCCAGGCTCGCCAGGGCCATGCGCGGATGAGTCAGGTCTCTGCGTCGACGAGCGTGAACGGTACGTAGGACAGGTTCGGGACCTGCTCACCGCGAAGCTGCGCGAGCAGGAGGTCTACAGCACGCCGGCCCATCTCGGTCTGGTTCTGTTTGACGTGCAGGTACGGCGGTCCGCCGATGGAGTCGCCTGGTGAGTCGAAGCAGGCCACTACGCGGTCTCCGCCGAGCACACGGTCGACCATGCGGGCCAGGTTGTACTCACAGGCGAAGTACGCCGTCACTTCGGGCCTGCTGTCGCGGAACGCACGGATGGTGTCCAGATCAGCCCGCACGCTGTCCGTTGTCGTCGAACCGGGCAGGGTGCTCCGCAGGTCCGTCAGCTCGTACGGCTGGCCGCGTTCGCCGAACGCCGTACGGAAGCCCTCCAGCCGGTCCTCGATGGACGACGTGTTGACGGGTGGTGGCGAGACGAACGCGATGTGCTCATGCCCTTGGTCCAGCAGCCGCGTGGTCAGTGCACGAGCCGCGGCCACGTTGTCGGTCAGTACTGCGGACACCGGGATCCCTGACAGGTGCCGATCCACCAGCACCACTGGGAACCCGTCCAGCACCTGCCGGAGCAGGCTGGCGTTGTAGAAGTCCCCGTGCACCGGGAACACGATCAGACCGTCAACAGCGGCCACCAGCGAGTCAACGGCCTTCTCTTCGTCGGTCTGCCGGCCGTGAGTACGCCGTACCACCAAGTGAGCGCCGTACTCCGCGCACCGCTCCTCGATCGCGTTCAGCAGGTCCAGGCCGAACGCCTCGGACATGTCCGGGACGATCAGCGCCACCGACCGCGCCTCACGCCGCTGCGCCGGCCGGAGCGGGACGGTCAGGCCGGTGAGATCGGGCAACCGCCGTACGACGAAGGTCCCCTTGCCGCGGATGCGCTCCACCAGACCGGCTTCCCGCAGTACCTCCAGGGCGCGCTTGGAAGTGATCCGGCTGACGTCGAACTGCGTCGCCAGCTCCATCTCCGACGGCACCCGGTCACCCGGTCGGAGCGCCCCACGGCGCAGCTGCTCCAGCACATGAGCGCAGATCCGCTCGTACAGCAGTGTCACGAAGTCGCCACCTCACCTGTCTTCTTGACATATCCAATCATCCCGCCGGAACTGTCGGTGCCGCATGACAGCCTGACGGACATGGACATCGCGAGGAGGGTCGCCGTGGTCACCGGAGCAGCCGTCGGCATCGGGCGCGCGATCGCCGTCCGCCTCGCCGCGGCCGGTGCCGAGGTGGTGGTCGCGGACCTCGACGCGCGGCGGAGCGGAGACCTGCGAGCTGATCGGGCCGTCGGCGCGCTTCGTCCAGGTCGACCTGCGCGACGACGCCGCGGTCGCCGGGCTGATGGCGTGCCGGCCACAGATCCTGGTCAACAACGCGGGCGGTGGCGCGGTCCTGACACCGTGTTTCCCGGACGCGGACGCCGCCCGCTGGACCGCCTCGCTCGACGTGAACCTCCGAGCGCCGATGCTCACCACCCAGCTCGCGCTGCCCGGCATGCAGGCGGCCGGGGGCGGCGCGGTGGTCAACATCGGATCCACGGCAGGGCTCGGCTTCGAGCCCCACGTGTCCCCGGAGTACAGCGCGGCCAAGGCGGCGCTGATCCGGCTGACCGCGACGCTGGCCCCACTGCAGGCCAGCCACGGCGTCCGGGTGAACTGCGTCGTCCCGGACTGGGTCGCGACGCCTCGCGGACTGCGCGAACGCGAAGCCCTGCCACCGGCCGAGCGTGGCCCGGAGTTGGTGCCGCTCGAGGCGGTCACCGACGCCGTTGTCCGATTCGTGACCGACGAGACGCTCGCGGGCCGCGTCCTGCTCCTCGATCGCGGATCGGAACCTTGCTTCCTGGGCTGGTCGCGAGGCCGTTCGGCTGACAGCATTCCGCCATGACCCGCCCATCGGTGCCCGCCTTCGCGGCGCGGCCGGTCGCGGCCGTCGCGGTCCTCGTCGGCGTGGTGCTGACCGCGCTGTCCGGCCGCTACGGCTACCACCGCGACGAGCTGTACTTCCTGGTCGCCGGCCGGCACCTCAGCTGGGGGTACGTCGACCAGCCGCCGCTGACGCCGTTCATCACGCGGGTGTCGACCGCGGTGTTCGGCGACACCGTGATGGGGCTGCGGGTGCTGTCGACGCTGAGCAGTGTCGCGACGATCATCGTGGTCGCGCTGCTCGCCCGGGAGTTCGGCAGCGCGCGTCGCGGTCAGGTGCTGGCGGCCGTCTGCGCGGCGGTGTCCGGGTTCGTGCTCGGTGTCGGGCACATGGTGTCGACGGCGACGTACGACCTCCTGGCCTGGATGCTGATTGCGCTGTTCGCGGTGAGGCTGCTGCGGACGCGGGACGGTCGCTGGTGGCTCGCGCTCGGGCTGACGGCCGGGATCGCGTTGGAGAACAAGTACCTCGTGGTGCTGCCGATCGGCGCGCTGCTGGTGTCGCTGCTGATCGTCGGACCGCGGAGCGTGCTGCGCTCCTGGTGGGTGCTCGCCGGTTTGGCGGTCGCGGGGCTGATCGCCTTGCCGAACGTGGTGTGGCAGTTCCAGCACGACTGGCCGCAGCTCAAGGTCGCGGGCGGGATCAGTACGGACGACGGCTCCGAGAACCGGATCATGTTCGTCCCGCTGCAACTCCTGCAACTGTCGCCGTTCCTGGTCCCGGTCTGGGTGGCCGGGTTCCTGCGGATCTGGCGTTCGTTGCCCTGGGCCCGTGCTGTCGGCCTGGCCTACCCGGTGCTGTGCGTCGTCGTACTCGCCGTCGGCGGGAAGTCGTACTACGCGCTGCCGTTGCTGCTCGTCCTGGTAGCGGCCGGGTGCGAGCCGACGCTGCGCTGGGTCGAACGGCGTCGATGGGCGGGGGTGGTCGCGCTGGTGCTGGCGGCTGTGTCGTCGGCGGTCTTCACGTTGCCGGTCCTGCCGGCGTCGGCGGCCGACCTGGTCATCCCGGTGAACAAGGAGCAGGGCGAGCAGATCGGCTGGCCCGCGTTCACCGATGCGGTGGCGGCCGCGTGGAAGCACGTGCCTGCCGATCAGCGTTCCACCGCGACGATCGTGACCGGCAACTACGGGGAGGCGGGGGCGCTCGTCCGGTACGGTCCCTCGCGCGGGCTGCCGACGCCGTACTCCCCGCACATGAGCTTCTGGGAATGGTCCCGGCCGCCGGAAACCAGCACCGGCCCGGTGCTCCTCGTCGAGCTCGAACGGACGCCGATCTTCGAGAAGTACTTCCGCGACTGCCACCAGGTCGGCGTCGTGCACAGCATCGTCGCGAACGACGAGGACGGTACGGCGCTGGTGCTGTGCGCGGGACCCGCCTCGCCATGGTCCGAGGTGTGGCCGAAGATCCGGCAGTACTACTAGGGCAAGTACACCCCGGCCGCGATCAGCCGGCCGAGCTCGTCGACCGTGTCCGCGAAGAGCTCCGGCGCCTGCTGGATCGTGGTCGTCAGGTGCTGACCGATCACGTGCCCGGGATGCCTGAATTTCAGTTCCCAGTTGCTGATCGCCGCCTCACCACCCGCGGCCCCGATCACCACAACCTTCCCGGTCCGCCGCCATCACGACGTACTCCGCGAACGCCCCCGCCCCGGTCCCGACCACGTGCTCGCCGACGGCCACACTCGTCACGCCTCCCCCAGCGCGACCACCTCACCCACGGCCTCGAACCCTGCGAGGTACGGCACTTTTGGACCACCGTCGTACGTGCCGCGGGACTGCATCACGTCCGCAAGTTCGCGCCCGCGGCACGTCCACCACCCGCAGCCCCTCAGGCCCGACCAACTCCCGCTGCTCCAACGCCCGCACAATCCGCTCCCTTATGTTCGATCTAAACCATACACTTGTTCGTGATTAGTCGAACACAAATCCGGTCGCCGCACGCCGGACCGGCCGCTACCGTCCGTTCGATGGAGCTCACCACCCCGAGGCTCACCCTCCGCCGGCCGATCGAGTCCGACTTCCAGATGCTCTGCGAGCTCTGGACCGACCCCCGAGTAGCCCGTTTCATGGACGACTACGGCCCCCGCGACATCCCCGCCGTCCGCCAATGGCTGGACCTCCACGCCGGCGGCACCTCCCAGGACGGCACCCACCTCCAACTGATCCTCACCCGCCACACCACCCCCGTCGGCTGGCTAGGCCTCGGCGAAAGCGACTCCGCCATAGCCGCCTGGAGCTTCGGCTACGCCATCCACCCGTCCCACCGCTCCCACGGCTACGCCACCGAGGCCCTCACCGCAGCCCTCGCCTACTGCCACAGAACCCTCGCGGTCCCCACCCTCTGGGGCGAATGCCACCCACCCAACAAGGCCTCAGCCCACGTAATGCTCACCGCCGGCATGCAAGAACTCCCCCCAACCCCCACCAGCCGCCGCTTCATCTACACCCCCTCAGCCACCCCAAACCCACCCGCAGCATGAGATCGATCGCGACCCAACCCAGGCAGGCGACTAACTACCCAACCCAACCCACGCAGGCGAACAGACCCAAGCAGACGAGTTGACCGCGCAAGCCGGCCGAAGCCGCCGAGCTCACCACGCGACGCGACCCAAGCAGGTGAGCTGACAGCGCGACCCAACCCCAGCCGCCGAGCGGAGCGAAGGCGTTAGGGGGTGCGGGTGGCGGAGCCCCCGCTCGCGGCAAGCGCAGCGCAGCCGCACAAAACGACGAAGGCGACGCGGTCAGCGCACGTCAGTGCGCGACACACGTCGCCC
>NZ_DASRVN010000572.1:0-4457 GCF_035655035.1 Kribbella sp.
GCACGCGGGCTGGATGGTCGTCGTGTACGACCTCGGGGAGGCGAGCGCCAACCTGCTGCAACCGTTCTGGATGCTGCCGACGCTCGCCATCCTCGGACTCAAGGCCCGGGACATCATGGGCTACACGTTCACGATGTTCCTGGCCTGCTTTCCTGCCGCACTGATCGCTGTGACGCTACTGGCGCCACACGTCACCTCGTGACCCGGAAGTAGTCGAACTGCGCGGTCGCTTTGCCGTACTGCGCTTCTGTCTGCGCTGACGAACCCTGTGACACCAGGCCGATCCGCGGTGTCGTACCGGCGGGCAGTGTCCACGCCGCACCCCACACCCAGTGCTTCCCGTCAGTGCTGGACGCTGCGCGGTACCTGTGCTCGCCGGTCTGCGGTACGACGTCGTGCGCGAGCCGCAACCAGGTCGTCTCGGCCGGCGGGCCGATCATCGCGCCGCCGAACGTGACCACCGACGGAGCGCCGACCGGAGTGAACCGCATCCGCTTGCCGAACTCGACGAACCGGCCGGTGCCGCCGGCAACATGATCGAGCCGCATCCAGTTCTCGTCGTCGAGGTAGACCAGCAGACCTGCCTGCTGGTAGTTCCGGATCGTGTCGGTGCCGACGTCGAGGTGCAGCTTGGTCTCCACCACGAAGTTGCCCGTCGGCTGGTCACGGAGCAGCAGCGACGCCTTGGCCGCGGTGTTGTTGTCGGTGAGGTCGTTCGCCTCGGTCTTCCACTGCAGTGCGCCGTTGGTGACCGTGGCGTCCGGGCTGACGTTGCGCCAGGTCCAGCCGGCGTTCAGTCCACTGGTGAACTCGTCGGAGTACTGCGGGTCGACCCGGCCGATGTGCGGAGTCGGGGCTGCCTGGGTGACCGGCTTGTAGAGCGGTGCGACGGAGAAGTTGCCGGCACCACCGACGGGCGCTGCTCCGGCACCTGGAAGCGCAGGCAGTTGGACCGTCGCCAGCGGATCGCCCAGGCGGTCCTCACTGAACTCTGCGGTCGCTTGGTTGTTGCGGATCTCCAACGCGATGGTCCCCGGTACGTTGAGCGGCACGGGCACGCTACGGGCGAAGCCGGCGCGGTTGGTCACCTTGAGCTGGCCCTGGTTGAGAACAGCGGTCACACCGTGCGCCGAGACGCCCTGTCCGGAGCCTGTGATGTCTGCTTCGACCCGTACGTTGCCTGTTGTTGTCGCTGTAGACGTGGTGACCGGCGAGACCTTGCTGGACTCGCTCGGCCCGGTGCCGGCGTTCACTTCCGGCCAGCCGTCGATCCAGTCGAGCCGGTCGAGCAGCATCGGCCGGAGCAGCCAGCCGTTGCTGTTGGTCACGAATGGGTCCGTGCGGTCGACACCGTGGTACGCGAGCCACTGCTGGCCGCTCAGGTCCGTGACGACCGAAGAGTGACCGGTACCGACCCAGCGGTTGCCGTTCGATGCGACCACCGGCGTACCACCGGTGCGGGACGCGTTGAGGTCGTGGCCCTCCCGGTCCAGGAACGGGCCGAGCGGACTGCGCGACCGTCCGGCGAACACGGCGTACCCCGTGGTCGGGCCGGCGCAGCAGTTCGAGGAGGAGCCGAAGAAGTAGTAGTACCCGTCGTGCTTCACGACGTACGCGCCCTCGAAGCGGTCGCGGGCGACGTCGGTGACCGCTCCGACCGTACGCAGGCCGTCGGGCGTCAGCCGTACGGCGTGGATACCGCCGTTGTAGCTGCCCCAGTACAGGTACCGCGTACCGTCCGTGTCGGTGAACTCGGCCGGATCGATGGTCCACTGGAATCCACCGCCCGCGGCCGGGCGTGGCGCCACCACCGGTGCGCCGGAGTCCGTCCACGGACCGGCGGGGGTCGGCGCGGTCGCCGCACCGATCGCGTAGTCCCAGTCGCCCGGCGTCGCGGTGGTGTTCGGCACGGTGAAGTACAGGACGTACTTCCCGTCGATGTAGCGGATGTCCGGCGCCCAGAACCCGCTGCTCGGGTCGGCCCAGGTCGGACGGTTGTTCGCGCCGAAGACCGAGCCGACCTTCTCCCAGTGGGTGAGGTCGCGGGAACGGGCGATCTTGTACGAGTCGCCGTCGTGCCCGTCCTTCGCGTACGGGCCGCCGGTCGAGTAGGCGTACCACCAGCCGTCGCGGCCCTTGATCATCGAGGGATCCGGGAAGTCGGCGGAGTACCCGGCGGTGACCGGATTCGTGTAGCCGGTGGGCGGCGGGGCCGCGGCGTGGCCGACGGCAAAGGTCGTGGACGAGGCGAGCAGCGTCAGGCCCGCTGCGAGCAGTGAGAGGCGGATCACACCCACCAGGGAAGCCGATACTTCCAACGTTGTAAAGGTCCTACCTGAGAGTTCGCCTGGACCACTTTCGCCAGGTCGGCCGGAGGTTGCTAGCATCCGGAGCGGATTCGGGCCCGTTACCACACCCACCGTAGTCTGTGGGGCAATGACTTCCGCGAGATCGTCGAGGATTGCACTGTGAGTGAAGGTCGTAGAAAGGCCACGCCGCGCCGGCGCAAGAAACACTGGGCGCTCCGGGTTCTTGGCTGGCTCGCCGCACTCCTCTTCCTCGGTGTCATCGGAGCGGTCGCCGCGTTCTTCATCATCTACCAGACGACGAAGATCCCGGACCCGAACAAGGAGTTCGCCGCCAACACGACCACGGTGACGTACTCGAGTTCGTCCCAGCCGCTCGGCCAGTTCTTCGACCAGAACCGGCACTCGGTGCCGCTCGCCCAGATCCCGAAGCACGTCCAGGACGCGGTGATCGCGGCCGAGGACCGGACGTTCTGGACCAACCCCGGCATCTCGCCCCAGGGCATGATCCGGGCCGCCTGGAACATCGCCCGCGGTCAGCAACTGCAGGGTGGCTCGACGATCACCCAGCAGTACGTCAAGGTCATGTACCTGACCCAGGAGCGGACCCTCACCCGAAAGCTCCAGGAACTGTTCATCGCCACCAAGCTCGGCCGGACGCGCGACAAGAGCAGCACGCTCGAGGGCTACCTGAACACCATCTACTTCGGTAAGGGTGCCTATGGCATCTCGGCCGCCGGGGACGCCTATTTCCAGCAGCCCGATCCGAAGAAGCTGACCGTCCCGCAGGCGGCGCTGCTGGCGACCGTGCTGAACAACCCGACGCTCTTCAACGTCGACAAAACCGATGCCGCCTCCAAGAAACGCATCATCGACAGGTATCACTACGTTCTGAATGGCATGCAGCAGATGGGCACGATCACGCCGGCTCAGGAGACGAAGTACGGCAAAAGCCTGCCGAAGCTGAACCCGAAGCAGAAGCAGAGTCTCTACGGGGGCGCCAAAGGATTCCTGCTCGACATGGCCCGTAGGGAGCTGTTGCAGCGGGGATTCTCCGAGGAGGAGATCAGCGGCGGCGGCCTCAAGGTGACGACCACCTTCAGCTACACGCAGCAGAAGCAGATGGTCAAGGCCGCCGAGGACAAGCTGCCGGACAAGCGGGACAACCTTCATGTAGGGATGGCCACGGTCGAGCCGGGAACCGGGAGGCTGCTCGCGATGTACGGCGGCCCGGACTTCCTGAAGAGCCAGTTGAACTGGGCGACCGCGAAGGCCCGGCCGGGTTCCGGGTTCAAGCCGTTCGCGCTGGCTGCGGCGCTGGAGGACGGCAAGAGCCTCTACGACATCTTCCAAGGTGACAGCCCGATCAGGATCCAGGGCCTCAAGCTCGGCAACGAGTTCAACCGGGACTACGGCGACGTCACGTTGCTCAAGGCCACCGAGCAGTCGATCAACACCGCTTTCTACGACCTCGTCGACAACAAGATGGACAACGGGCCCGACAAGGTCGTCAGCGCTGCCGAAGCGGCCGGTATCCCGCGGACGAAGTACCTCGAAGACGGGCGGCACAACCCTTCGACCGTACTCGGTCCGGACCCGTACGCGTCCGCGGTCGACATGGCCGAGGCGTATGCGACGTTCGCGGCCGACGGTGTGTACGCACCGCTGCATGTGATCGCCGAGGTCAAGGGACAGGACGGCAAGGTGCTGTTCACCGACAAGAGCCTCGACAAGCAGAAGACGCAGGCCTTCCCCCAGGACATCGCCCGGACGGTCAACTACGCGCTGCAGGACGTCGTGACCGACGGCACTGGTACTGGTGCCAAGGACCTCGGCCGACCGGTCGCCGGCAAGACCGGTACGGCGGGTGGCGTCGCGGTCGAGGACCGCGCGAAGGACAAGGCCTGTGGTGGCTGTATGCAGGGCTCCGCGACGCTGACCTCGTGGTGGACCGGCTATACCCCGCAGCTCTCGACGGCGGTGGTCTACCGGGCCGGCAAGACCGGTGAGAGCAACCTCGACCCGTACTCCTCCGACAAGGCTTTCTTCGGTGGCAACTGGCCGTTGCAGACCTGGCTGGCGTTCATGAAGCCCGCCCTCGAAGGCGAGCCCGAGGCGTCCTTCCCGGATCCCAACCAGGACCAGATCAAG
>NZ_DASRVN010000573.1:0-5128 GCF_035655035.1 Kribbella sp.
ACCCAACCGTCCTCTACCAGGCGTTCTCGACGGTAGTGCAGCTGAAACCGTCCCCTGTGGTCGCCCGGGTCCCGATGAACCTGCCTGCACCCCTGCAGGAGCCAGAGCCCGCCGTACGTCGCCAGCAGCGCGAGATCGACGTCATGACCTGGCTGGCCGAGCAGGGCGTCCCGGTTGTGCAGTCCGCGCACCCGGTGCCGGTGGAGCTGGACGGGCTGTGCATGACGTTCTGGAAGTACGTCGAGGTCGCTGAGCCGGACTACGTGCGTGCGACTGCTCGCGTACCGGAGCTGCACGCCCAGCTGGCCTCGTACCCGGGGGAGCTGCCGTGGATGGCCCCGCTCCGGCTGGTCGGCCCTGGGCTGGCAACAGCCGAGGCAGTACCGGGCCTGCTCGAGCAGGAAGACGTGGAGCGCGCAAGAGCCGAGTGGAAGGTGCTGGAGCCGATCCTGACCCGCCGGTCCGGGTTCGAGTCTGCCTTCCCGTCCGTAGCCGTCCAGCCGATCCACGGGGACGCCCCGTCGTGGAACCTCATCAACACGGTCGACGGCCCCCTCTGGGCTGATTTCGAGGACGTCTGCATCGGCCCGCGCGAGTGGGACCTCGCCGGCTTCGGCCCGGACCTGTGCCGCGCGTACGGCGCTGGGCTCGACCCGCGCGTCCAGCAGCTGATGGACGTGGCTCGCGCCCTGCAGGTCGTGGTGTGTGCCCCGCTGGTCCCGCAGTTCCCGGCCCTGGCCGACGGCATCCGGATGTTCGCCGCGCAGTGGCGCGAGATGCCGTTCGCTGCTGGACTGGGCTGATGCTGAACACGTACGTCGACAACGGCGTCGTACCCGGCCTGATCAGTCTGGTGAGCCGTGGCGACGAGACGCACCTCGAGATCCACGGCAGGACGGCGTACGACGGACCGGACCTCGCGCGGGACAGCCTGTTCCGGGTGTCGTCGTTCACGAAGCCGATCACCGCGGCGGCGACCATGCTCCTGGTCGACGATCACCAGCTGACCCTGGATGCGCCTGTAGCCGACGTACTGCCGGAGCTCGCGAGTCCCGTCGTACTGCGAGCACCTGACGGCCCTGTCGAGGACACGGTGCCGGCTGAACGGGCGATCACGGTGCGGGACCTGCTGACGTTCCGGCTCGGCCTGGGTGAGTCCGACAACCCGTCGTTGCGGCAGCGCGAGGAGGAGCTCGGCGTACGGACGTTCGGGCCGCCGGTACCGCGGACAGACCTGGAGCCGGACGAGTGGATGGAACGGCTCGGGACGCTGCCGCTGCAGTACCAGCCGGGTGAGCGTTGGCTGTATGCCACGGGCTCGCATCTGCTTGGCGTACTCCTCTCCCGGGTGTCAGGGCAGCCGTTGGAGGAGTTCCTGCGTGAGCGCCTGTTCGAGCCGCTAGGGATGCGGGACACCAGCTTCACCGCGGCGGACCCTGCCCGGCTCACCACGGCGTACGTCGGGAACGACGTGCTCGACACGGCGGCCGAGAGCCAGTGGCTGACGCCGCCGTCGTTCCCTGACGCTGCGGGTGGGTTGATCTCGACGGTGGACGACTTCCACGCGTTCACCCGGATGCTGCAGAGCGGCGACCTGCTGTCGCGGGAGGCCGTCGCCGAGATGACGACCGACCAGCTCACACCGGAGCAGCGAGCAGGCGCCGGTGACTTCCTCGGGCCGGACACCGGTTGGGGCTACGGGGTGTCGGTCGGCGACGACGGGCGGTACGGCTGGGCCGGCGGGCTGGGCACGCTGTGGTCAACGGCCGCCGACGGGACCATCTCGATCCTGATGACGCAGCGGGCGCTCTGGACCTGGCCGGAGGAGCTGTTCGCCGAGGCCAGTGCGCCCGCCTGGTAGCCGCTAGCGGTCCGGCTTGGTGAAGGTGAGGGAGTGCTTGCGGGTCGCCTCGACCGCGCCCTTCGTGAACGCCCACGGGAGCGTCTCGCCCTTGACCCACAGCTCCGTCTGGTCGGTGTAGTTCGACGAGTAGGCGTGCCCGGAGACACCGGTCAGGTTGATCCAGCGCGAGTTGTCGAAGTTCGACAGGTCGACGATCATCCGCATCGACGGCGCCGAGGTCACGTCGTACCCGACGGAGGCGTCCCAGGACGTGGCGTCGACGATCGACGTACCGCCGCCGAGCTCGTACGGGCCGCGGTTGAAGATCTTCTCCACCAGGCTGTTCCCGGACTTGCCCAGCGTCTGGTTGGTCAACGTGAGCTTGTGCAGCTTGCCCCACTGCCAGTTGACCGGCTCCCGCGCCATCTTCTGGGTGATCTCGGTGCGGGCGTTCACCAGCGCCTCCCGGAGGATGTCGTCGCGGCTCTCCCTCTGCGGCGTCCGGATGTCGTCCCACCAGCCGCTGTTCGGCTGGCCGAGCAGCGTGTGGATCACCTCGAACCAGCGGGAGCCACCATCCGGCCAGGTGCCTTCGGGGAGCTGGTCGTGGAACGTCAACTCGAGCAGGTTGCGCCAGACGACGTTGAAGTACGCCGCGGCCGCGGAGTCCGGCGGCTGGGTGAAGTCCCAGTTCCGCAGGGTGTCCTGGCCCTGCCGGTCGAACGGGTCGTTGATGCTGATCCGCAGCAGGTACGGCACGAGCATCTCGGCGGCCTTGTTCTTGGTGTCCAGCTGGATCGACGCCATCGCGTTCACGTCCAGCTTGCCGGCGGCCTTGATCCGGTCGAGGATCTGCTGACTTCGGTACCCGTAGTCCCAGGAGTTGGTCAGGTAGTACTGGTAGGTGCTCGGCACGACGGCCTGGTTCGCGGTGACGATGATCCCGCTCGGTGGATCGAGCTCGGTCGGCATCGCCTCGAACGGGATGTAGCCCTTCCAGTAGTACTTCGGGTCCCAGCCCGGCACCGGCCAGTCGCCGCGGCCGATCGAGCGGATCGGCACCAGCCCGGGCGCCTGGTAGCCGATGTGGCCGTCGGTGTCGGCGTACACGAGGTTCTGCGAGGGCACCTGGAACTGCGAGGCGGCGGCGCGGAACTGGGTCCAGTCCTGCGCGGTGTTGATCGCGAACAGCGCGTCGGCGGTCTTGCCCGGGTTCAGCGCGGTCCACTGCAGTGCGACGCCGTACGCCTTCGGGTACTTCGCCTGCGACGCGGCCTGCTCGCCGACCTTGCGTTCGTCGTCGCCGACGTCGGAGATCAGCGGACCGTGGCGGGTCTCGCGGACGGTGATCTTCACCGGCTTGTCCTCGCCGGCCACCTTGAACGTCTCCTCGCGCGTGCTCATCGCGCGCCACTTGTTGTTGTAGAGGACCTTGTTGCCGTCGACGCGCTCCAGATAGAGGTCCTGGACGTCCGGGTCGAGGTTGGTGAAGCCCCACGAGATCGCGTTGTTGTGGCCGATCACCACACCGGGCAGGCCGGAGAAGCTGAAGCCGGAGACGTCGAACGGGCAGGCCTTGCCCACGTTGTTGCAGTGCAGGCCGACCTGCGTCCAGATACCGGGCATGGTCGCGCCCAGGTGCGGGTCGTTGGCCAGCAGCGGCTTGCCAGTGGTGGTGTGGTCGCCGGACACCACCCAGGAGTTCGAGCCGACGCCGTCACCCTGCCCGAGCAGCTGCGGCAGGCCCTTGGCGACGCTCTGCACCGAGTCCAGCGACTTCAGCAGGTCCTGGGTGAGCATGCTCCGCCGTACCTCGGTGCTGACCGGGGAGAGGCTGAACTTGCCGTTCCTGCTCACCGAGCCGGCCGACATGATCGGCTGGTTCCGGTCGTAGGGGTACTGCGGGTAGAGGCTCTCGATGTTGCGCGCCGGGAACGCCGCGAGCAGCTTGGTGCGGGTGATCTCCTCGTCCAGGTTGCCGCCAAGGTCCCAGGCCATCGCCTTCAGCCAGGAGAGCGAGTCGGCCGCGGTCCACGGCTCCGGCGTGTAGTTCTTCGGGAGGCCCGGCTGCAGCGACATGACGCCGTACTCCAGGCTGAGGGCGGAGCCGCTACGCTTGGACAGGTAGGCGTTCACGCCGCGCGCGTAGTCGTCGAGGTACTGCCGGGTGCTCGGGCTGAGCAGCGGCAGCTCCTTCTCCGCGGTCCGCCGCCAGCCGAGGGTCCGGATGAACTTGTCGGTCTCGAGCGCGGTCTTGCCGAACAGCTCGCTCAGCCGGCCCGCCGTGATGTGCCGCCGGACGTCCATCTCGAAGAACCGGTCCTGCGCGGCGACGTAGCCCTGCGCGGCGAACAGGTCCGCCGGGGTGTCGGCGTAGATCTGCGGGATGCCGTTGGCGTCCCGGACCACGTTCACGTCACCGTCGAGCCCCTCCAGGTCGATCGTTCCGTCGTACGTCGGGAACGAGTGGCGGACGATGTAAACGGCGGTCCCCGCGATCGCCAGGAGGAGCAAGGCGAGGGCGATTCCGCTGGCGATCACGACTCGAAGCAGGCGAGGCACGGACCAACCGTAGAGAATGCGGGGCCACGCCCCAAATGGGGTCCCTCACAACTTTGCGTTGCTCTGCGTTCGCTGGACATGGACGCAGAGTTGGGGTAAGCAAGCGTGGGTTTGGAATACTTCGGCCGCCTGGCGCATTATTAGCAGTCGGGTAGTAGGAGTGCCAGCGGCTTGAAGGGAACCGACCGTGCCGACGTACCAGTACCAGTGCACCGACTGTGGCGAAGCGCTCGAGGTGCGCCAGAGCTTCACGGACGACGCGCTGACCGTGTGCCCGAACTGCCAGGGAAACCTGCGCAAGGTCTTCAACGCCGTGGGTGTGGTGTTCAAGGGCTCCGGGTTCTACCGCACCGACAGCCGGTCCACCGGCAAGGGTTCGGTGCCGGCCAAGTCCGACGCGGCCTCATCGGGCGGCTCGAAGACGTCCGATTCGTCGTCCTCCAGCTCGTCCGGCTCGTCCAGCGGCTCCTCCGGTACGTCGGGATCCTCGTCGTCCGGCTCCTCCTCGAGTGGCTCGTCCTCGTCGGGGACCAGCGCGGCCTGACCGGCGCCTGTGGATAACTGAACGGCGGGTGCCGGCGAAACGCGTACTTTCCCCGGCATGAATTTCTCCTCGCTGTTTCGTGACCTGCTCCGGGCCGCCCGGTGGCACCGTCGGCTGCTGGCCGGCGCCACCGCCGCGGCCGCGGTGTACTTCGGACTTCTCGCCCTCTCCCCCGCACC
>NZ_DASRVN010000574.1:0-26993 GCF_035655035.1 Kribbella sp.
GGCCCTCACGTGCCAACAACTCCCCGGCGCAAGCGACAACTCGTCGGTGGCAGCCGACAACCTCCGGGCACAAGCCGGAAACCCCTGGCGCTAGTCGGACCCCAGCGCGAGCCGAACACCCCGGGCACAAGCCGAACACCCCGGGCACATGCCGGAAAACCCTGGGCGCTGGTCGGACCCCAGCGCGAGCCGAACACCTGGGCGCTAGTCGGACCCCCGGCGCGAGCCCGAACGCCCCGGCGTGAGCGGGAACATCCCGGCGCGAGCGGGAACCCCGGGCGCGACCCGAACACCCCGGGCGCAAGCCGGAAATCCCCGGGCGCTAGTCGGATCCCCAGCCTGAGCCGAACATCCCGGCGCGAGCGGGAACCCCGGGCGCAAGCCGGAAACCCCCGGGCGCTAGCCGGAACCCCGGCGTGAGCGGAACATCGCGGCGTGAGCGGGAACCCCCGGCGCGAGCCGGAAACCCCGGGCGCAAGTCGGAAACCCCGGGCGCAAGCCGGAAACCCCCGGGCGCTAGTCGGACCCCCGGCGTGAGCCGAACATCGCGGCGTGAGCGGGAACCCCCGGCGCGAGCCGAAAAGCCCCCCGGGCGCGAGCCGGAAACCCGGGCGCGAGCCGGAAGTAATGCTCGGGGCGCTAGCCCCGGGGTGGGTGGGAGCGCGTGTAGCGGGCGCCTCTGAGGAGCGGGCGACGAAGCGCCTGCGTAGCAGCGGGGGCTATGCGTTCAGGCTGCGGAGGACGTTCGGGGGGTGGCCTCGGTTCGTCAGGCGGGTTACTACCTCGACTGTGAGGGCCTGGAGGAGTAGGGCTCCGACGAGGGTGGATGTGGCACCGGTGGGTTCCGGCGTACCGGGGACGGTGATGAGGGCGTCGCCGGGTACGCCGCAGTTGTCGAGGACGACGTCGGCGGTTTCGAAGAGGCGTTGGCCGTTGGGGGCACGGGATGTGGTGGCGTTCGAGTGGGCCAGGGAGGTCAGGGCGATCACCTGCACGCCGCGGGCGCGGGCGCCGAGGGCGAACTCGACGGGTACGGCGTTGCGGCCGGAGTTGGAGGCGATCAGGAGCACGTCGCCGGGCTCGAGCGGGTTGATCTCCAGCAGTACGTCGGCCAACCCGGGCAGCCGTTCCAGGAGGGAGCTTTTCTGGAGGCCCTCGTGGAGCATCAGGCCGGGTTCGAGGATGGCGCGGACGTCGGCGAGCCCGCCGGCGCGGCCGTACAGTTCCTCGGCCAGGGTGTGGCTGTGGCCGGTGCCGAACACCCAGAACGTCTTCCCGCCGGCGAGCGCGTCGGCGAGCAGTTCCGCCGCCACCCGGATCGCCGCCAGTTGCGTCTCGGCCGCCCGGTGCGCGATCGCCAACGCCTTGTCCAAGTACTCCTCGGCCCCAGCCATGCCCCGAACCTATCGTCCGTACGGCGACCCCCGCGAGCGTGTCGTCTAGACCAGTACGCCGAGCGCTGTGCGGTGCCGCGCCGAGTGGTCTACCTGGTCGACGAGCACGACCGCGAAGCCGGCGTGCGAGATGCGTGCATGGGCGTCCGCCGGCCCGATCCGGTACCCGCCCTTCGGCGACGGGTGCGCGTGGTCGAAGTCATCCGCCGGCCCGAGTAGGTACCCGCCCTTCAGTGTCGGCTCCGCGTGGTCGAAGTCACCGGCCGGGGCAAGGGAGACCCAGTCGAGGCGACGCGGCGAACACGGCCAGCGCTGCCTGATGCGCGAGGAAGAACGATCGGTATTCGCGCGGATATTCGTCGGTGTCTCTTCCCCAACCCCTCCACCAACGCCCGCGCCGCCCGCGGGAAGAAGCCGTCGTACACCCCGGCAATCACCGGCTGCCCCAGTCTCCGCCGATGACCAGAATCTTGCTCACTGCAACCTCCTCGAGAAAGCGGTACGGCGACCGTAGGAGTGGGCGGGGATGGTGTTGCGCTGCCTGGAGGGCGGTCCGCGGAGGTACTCCGAGCTCCGGATCCCCTCGGCCGCAGTCTGCTGGAGCCGCTCCGCGCTCTGTGCGACTGGGCGGAGGACCACTGGGACGAGCTCCTCGACGCACGCGAACCGTACGAGCTCACATCGTAGGCACGGCCAATAGATTGCCGGTCGCGAACCGTTGACGACCTAGACTGCGCGGGTGGATGAGCAGACGCCGAGCGCCCTGACCCAATTGCCGAGCTGGTTGCTGACGCAGAGTGCGGCCCAGGCACACCGGATCGTCACCGAGTCCTTCGCCGCCGGAGGTGCGCGGGCGTACCACTTCCGGTTGCTCGCGACGCTGGTGGAGTTCGGTCCCGCAAGTCAGGCGGAGCTCGGGCGGCGCAGTTCGATCGACCGCAGCGATGTGGTTGCCGCGCTCAACGAGCTGGAGGCCGAGGGGTACGTCGAGCGCAGCCCGGACCCGGCCGACGGCCGCCGGAACATCATCACGATCACCACCGCCGGCAAGCGGCACCAGCGCCGGCTGACGAACCTGGTCGGCAAGGCGCAGGAGGAGATCTTCGCCCCGCTCTCGGCCACCGACCGGAACAAGCTGAGCACGATCCTCGGCAAGCTCCTCGCGTACCACCAGGAGTAGCGGTCAGGCGGCCGGCAGCTGGGCCCGGAGCGCCGCCTGGGTGCGGCGAACGCGCAGCTCACGGGCGTGTACCCGGCGCCGGGCGGCGCGCGAGATCTTCCGGCGTTCCGCGGTGACGGCGGGCATCGGCGGGGTCGGCTGCATCGGGTTCACATCAGGTCCGATGCGGCCGCCGCCGGTTTGGTTCCGCCGTACGCCGAAATCCCTGCCATCCGGCCCGGGAACCGGCCTGTTCGGCGCAGATTCCGCGCTGCTGGGCGAGACCGCGGTTCCTTGCAAGTGGTTGCATTGGTAGAAAGGTAATCGGGGCGCGCGGTCGCGCCGAAGCCAGCGAGGAGGAGTCGTCGTCGTGACGAATGCAGAGTCATCGCAGTCCGGAGCACCGTCTGAGGCGCTGTCGAACTTGATGCACGAGGAGCGCCGGTTCGAGCCGCCCGCCGAGCTGGCTGCGCATGCGAACCTGAAAGCCGATGCCTACGAGCGGGCGGCGGCGGACTTCGAGGGGTTCTGGGCCGAGCAGGCCAAGCGCCTCACCTGGGCCACCGAGCCGGCCGAGGTGCTGGACTGGAGCAACCCGCCATTCGCGAAGTGGTACGCCGACGGGAAGCTGAACGCGGCGTACAACTGCGTCGACCGGCACGTCGAGAACGGCCTCGGCGACAAGGTCGCGTACTACTTCGAGGGTGAGCCCGGTGACACCCGCGAGATCACCTACGCGCAGCTCAAGGACGAGGTCTGCAAGGCCGCGAACGCGCTGCTCGAGCTGAACGTGAAGGCCGGCGACCGGGTGGCGATCTACATGCCGATGATCCCGGAGACGGTCGTCGCGATGCTGGCCTGCGCCCGGATCGGCGCCCCGCACACGGTCGTCTTCGGCGGCTTCTCCGCGGACGCGCTGAAGGGCCGGATCCAGGACTGCGACGCGCAGGTCGTGATCACCTCCGACGGCGGCTACCGCCGGGGCGCGCCGGCCGCGCTGAAGCCGGCCGTCGACGCGGCGATCGAGGACATCCCGTCGGTGCGGAACGTGCTGGTGGTCCGCCGTACCGGGCAGGACACGGCCATGGTCGAGGGTCGCGACCTGTGGTGGGAGGACTTCGTCGGCAAGCAGTCGGCCGAGCACGCACCGGAGGCGTTCGACGCGGAGCACCCGCTGTACGTGATGTACACCTCGGGTACGACGGGCAAGCCGAAGGGCATCCTGCACACCACGGGCGGGTACCTCGTCGGTACGGCGTACACGCAGTGGGGTGTGTTCGACCTCAAGCCGGACACCGACGTCTACTGGACCGCGGCCGACATCGGCTGGGTCACCGGGCACAGCTACATCGTGTACGGCGCGCTCGCGAACGCGACCACCTCGGTGATGTACGAGGGCACGCCGGACACCCCGCACCAGGGCCGCTGGTGGGAGATCGTGCAGAAGTACAAGGTCTCGATCCTGTACTGCGCCCCGACCGCGATCCGCACCTTCATGAAGTGGGGCGCGGACATCCCGGCGAAGTTCGACCTGTCCTCGCTGCGGGTGATCGGGTCGGTCGGTGAGCCGATCAACCCGGAGGCGTACGTCTGGTACCGCGAGCACATCGGCGGCGACAAGGCGCCGGTCGTCGACACCTGGTGGCAGACCGAGACCGGTATGCACATGATCTCGCCGCTGCCGGGCGTGACCGCCGGCAAGCCCGGTGCCGCGATGAAGGCGATCCCGGGCGTGTCGGTGGATGTGGTGGACGACGCGGGCCAGTCGGTGCCGGACGGGTCCGGCGGGTACCTCGTGATCACCAAGCCGTGGCCGGCGATGCTCCGTACGCTGTGGGGCGACGACCAGCGGTTCGTCGACACGTACTGGTCGCGCTGGCCGGGCGTGTACTTCGCGGGCGACGGCGCGAAGAAGGACGAGGACGGCGACCTGTGGCTGCTCGGCCGGGTCGACGACGTGATGAACGTGTCCGGGCACCGGCTGTCGACGACCGAGATCGAGTCCGCGCTGGTCTCGCACCCGAAGGTCGCCGAGGCCGCGGTCGTCGGCGCGTCCGACCCGACCACCGGCCAGGCGATCGCCGCGTTCGTGATCCTCCGCTCGGAGGCCGGCGACGGCGGTCCGGACGTGGTGCAGGAACTGCGCAACCACGTCGCGAAGGAGATCGGCCCGATCGCGAAGCCGCGGCAGATCATGGTCGTCTCGGAGCTCCCGAAGACCCGCTCCGGCAAGATCATGCGCCGCCTGCTCCGCGACGTCGCCGAGAACCGCGAGGTCGGAGACGTCACCACCCTCGCCGACTCCACCGTCATGGACCTGATCAAGTCGAACCTGGAGTCCGGCAAGGCCGACGAGGACTGAGCTCCCTCAGCAGGCCCCCGAGGCACAACCCTCGGGGGCCTACTGCTGCCCTCAGAAGGCCGGCAACTCCGCGAGCGCAACAACCTCCGCCGGCGGAAACACCCCCGCCGGCCCGCTCGGCCCTTCGTCGGGTCCCCTCAGATACCGATGGATGAACCGCTGAGTGGCGGCAAGCACCTCCGCACACTGGGCCGCCGTGATCTTCCCGCCCGTCAGCGCGTCCCCCAGCTCGTCCAGATCCAGGACCTGATATCGATCCACCGCCGGCGGAACCAGCAGATCCACGTACATGTCGTGCACCACCAGGTCGTCCCCGGCGTACTCGACCTCCACCAGATCGACGTACCACCACCCCTCGATCCCACCCACGAAGGTAACCGGCTTCCTGACCTGAACCGCCTCGTCGAGCAACAAATAACACCGATCGACGGTTGCCCGCCCAGCAACCTGGTACTCCGGCAGAATCGGTACGTCGTACCCCACCACCCGCCCAACCTGCCGCGCAGAACACCACTGCCCGGTCCGATGCAGTACGCGCATATCCATCGCGCGAGGCTACCGGGTGGTGGACCTGGGGGAACTTAGTGTCGGGGGGTGACGATCGAGGCCAAGCGGATCGAGAAGACCAATCGGGAGCGGTACGAGCTCGCCCAGCAGTGGGGGTGGCAGTTTCGGCCGGAGGCGGCGGAGTTCGCGGATGCGTGGCGGGTGTTGCCGTTCACCGAGCGCGGGGACCAGCGGATCGCGTTCGGGGTGGTCACCGGGCAGTTCAACGGGATGCCGTTCCTCACGTTCGACTTCCACCGGCGGCCGAAGGTGACGCACTACCACGACGCGTGGACGGACCGGGAGCTGAGTTCGCGGGACACGGTCACGATCGACACGGTCTGGGTGGTGAAACTGCCGAGGCCGTTGCCGTTCTTCCAGATCGCGTCCAGCATCGACCCGGCGTTCGACGTCGACCCGTTCCCCGAGCCGCAGACGCCGGATCCGAAGTTCAACCGCTGGTACAAACTGGTCGGCACCGACCCGAACCTCGCCGCCTACTACCTCCATCCGCAGCTGATGCAGCTGATGCGGAGTGCCAAGCTGCACACCTGGGCGGTCGTCGGCGACGACCTGTTGTTCATGGAGCACCCGATCTTCGGCCGGACCAAGCCCGACGAGATCGTGGAGACCCTCGGCAAACTCGGACAGCTCGTCGGGCTGCTCCCGTTCCAGGCGTTCGCGCAGTGACGGCGATCCTGGCGATCGTTCATGCCGGGCTGGCGGCCGCCTGGGTCGGCGGGATGGCGTATTCGCTCTTCGTGGTGCAGCCGAAACTGAAGAAGTACTTCGGCGAGGACCGCGAGGGCCGGGAGATGCTGACCGCGGTAATTGCCTCGGGCAACCGGTGGAAGGTGCTCGGCCTGATTGCGGCGATCGCGGTGACCGGCGTGGCGATGCTGCTGATCGATCACCACCACTGGGGAATCCATGCGGCCAAAGGCGTGCTGTTGCTGATCGCAACCGGGATCTTCTGGTACGTCTCCTGGCGCCACTGGCCGCAGCGAGTATTCGCGACGGCGGCGGAGCTGCCGGCTCTACAGCGTCGCCTGATCCGTCTGGCGACCGTGATGCTCGGTCTCGCAGGACTCGCGTTCGCACTCGGGGTTCTCGCGGAGCACCTCTAGCTCAACAGGCCAGCCTAAGCACAGCGACCGGGATCGGCTTCTGAGAGGTTGCTCACGGAGCAGAGTGGTTGTGTCACTCACTGCAAGAAATACATTGGAGTGGAATGTATTTCCGACAGTGAGGAGCGACCGGATGTGTGGCATCACCGGATGGGTGGCGTACCGGCAGGACCTCGAGGCGGAGGGGGCGGTCGTCGATGCGATGACCGAGACGATGTCCTGTCGCGGGCCGGACGCTCGTGGTACCTGGTATGCCAGACATGTCGCGCTCGGACACCGCAGACTCGCGGTCATCGACCTCCCGGGTGGCGAGCAGCCGATGACGACACAGGTCGGCGACGTCACGCTCGGGATGGTCTACAGCGGTGAGGTCTACAACTACACCGAGCTCCGCGACGAGCTCCGCCGCCGCGGGCATCCGTTCATGACCGACTCGGACACCGAGGTGGTACTGCGTGCCTACGCCGAATGGGGTACCGCGTTCGCGGAGCGTCTGAACGGCATGTACGCCCTGGCGATCTGGGACCCGCGGAACGAGACCCTGGTGATGGTCCGCGACCGGATGGGCATCAAGCCGTTCTTCTACTACCCGACCGCGGACGGCGTGCTGTTCGGGTCCGAGCCGAAGGCGATCCTCGCGAACCCCGCCGTACCGGCCGTGGTCGAGGCCGCCGGACTGCGTGAGCTGCTGACCGTGTCGAAGACGCCGGGCGCCTCGTTGTGGGCCGGCATGCACGAGGTCGAGCCCGGGACCGTCGTGACGGTCGACCGCAACGGCATCCACACCAACGTGTACTGGCGTCTTGAGACCAAGCAGCACGTGGACGACCAGGACACCTCGGTCGCGCACATCCGCGAGCTGCTCGACGACATCACCCGTCGCCAGCTCGTGGCCGACGTACCGAAGTGTGTGCTGTTGTCCGGCGGTCTCGACTCCAGCGCGATCACCGCGCTCGCGGCCGGTCAGCTGGCCGAAGAGGGGCGGAAGGTCCGCAGTTTCGCGGTCGACTTCGTCGGGCAGGAGGAGAACTTCCAGCCGGACGAGCTCCGCGGTACGCCGGACGCGCCGTACGTGCACGACGTCGCGGATCTGGTGCGCTCGCAGCACTCCGACATCGTGCTGGACAACGCCGCGCTGACCGATCCGGAGATCCGGCGGAAGGTGATCCGGGCGAACGACGCGCCGCTCGGCGGCGACATGTTCGGATCGCTGTACCTGCTCTTCTCGGCGATCCGCGAGCAGTCGACGGTGGCGTTGTCGGGGGAGTCCGCCGACGAGGTGTTCGGCGGGTACCTCTGGTTCCACGACCCCGAAGTACGGACGAAGCCGATCTTCCCGTGGATCGCGTACCTGGCGTCGCGGCGGGGCGGGAACCAGCCGCAGGTGCTGCGCAAGGAGGTGCTGAAGGAGCTCGATCTGGGCGGGCACCTGCGGGACCGGTACGCCGAAGCGGTCCGCGAGGTCGAGCGCCTGGACGGGGAGTCCGACGACGAGTGGGCGATGCGCAAGGTCTGCTACCTGCACCTGACCCGGATGGTGCGGATGCTGCTGGACCGCAAGGACCGGATGAGCATGGCGGTCGGGCTGGAGGTTCGGGTTCCGTTCTGCGATCACCGGCTCGTTGAATACGTATACAACACGCCATGGTCGATGAAGACGTTCGACGGGCACGAGAAGAGCCTGTTGCGGGCGGCCACCCAGGACGTGTTGCCGCAGTCCGTGGTGGACCGGCGCAAGTCGCCGTACCCGCAGACGCAGGATCCGGCGTACGTCGAGACACTGGCCGCCCAGGTCCGTGAACTGGCGGCGGAACAGCACCCGGTGTTCGAGCTGGTCGACCGCGACAGCGCGCGGCAGTTGGCCACCGCGGCCGACGGCTCCGCGCGCCGGCAGCTGGAACAGACACTGTCGCTGGCGACCTGGATGGATCTCTACCACCCGGAGATCAAGTTGCTGCGGTAGGAGAAATTTGGACGACTGTGCCAGGATGGCGCTTCCCGACGGAGGTGATCGCGATGGCGCAGGAAGCATTGCAGCTGCTGGTCAGCATGCACCGGATCGTCCGGCATCTCCGCCGGAGCAGGACCACCACATTGATGCATCCGACGCAGTTCCTGGCCCTGATGCTGATCGCGGACGAGCAGCCGATCCGGATCGGCGAGATCGCCGCCCGGGTTCCGTGTTCGCAGCCGACCGCGACCACCACGGTCGCGGGCCTCGAGGAGGCCGGCCTGGTCCGGCGCGAACCGGACCCGGTCGACGGCCGCGCGACCGCGGTCGTACTCACCGACGCGGGCGCCGAGACCGTGGAGGCGTCCGGCCGGCAGGCGGCCGACGAGCTCGCCAAGCTCCTCAGCCGCCTCGACGAGGCCGACCGCACCCTGGTCCTCCAGGCCGGCGCCGTCCTGGCCCGGGTCACCGACAACCTCTGACCGGGGTCTCCAGGCTCCGCGGCTCCTGGTTGTCAGTTGCGGTGGATGGTGAAGGTCGTGGTGGTGTTCTGGATGTCGGTGGTGTTGTCGGTGAGGGTCAGGTTGGTGAAGGTGACCTCGCCGCGGGCGGGGCCTTGGCCGGGTTCGGGGAGTTCGTTGGCCCAGATGCCGAAGCCGGACTTGGAGTCGAAGGCGTCGCCGGACTTGTGGGCGCCGCTGATGGTGGTGTTGGTGAAGATCGTGTCGGCGACCGGGAACTGCGGGCTGCCGTTGACGTAGTTGGTCTGGAACATGATTCCGGAGTACGTCGGGTCGACGATGTCGAGGTCGCTCACCCGGATGCCCTGGAAGATCTTCGAGGCCGAGAAGACCCACACCGCGCCGAACGCCTGGTTGCCCCAGAAGTGGCCGCCGGAGCGGACCACGGACACGTTCTGGAACTGGGTCGGCGGGGTCGCCCCGAAGCCGTTCATCGGGATCCCGAAGTCCAGTGAGCTGATCGTGATCCCGGGGTACGTCAGCATGTCCGCGGCGTACAGGTTGCGGAACACGTTGTTCGTGCCGCCGTACACCGCGAACCCGGCGGCGCGCCAGGTCAGCGTCGCGGACAGGTTCTCGAACACGTTGTCCCGGACCTCGCCGCCGCCGTTGTCGGTGGCGTTGAACAGCGCGAAGCTGTCGTCCCCGGTCGATCGCGCCTCGTTGTTGCTGACGGTGTTCCCGGCGGACCCGTTCGTCATGTTGATGCCGTCGGCGAACGTGTCCCGGATCCGCGAGTTCTTGATCGTCGACGTGTCGGTGTTCGAGCCCCAGTACAGGCAGACCATGTGCTCGACCCACACGTTGTCGATGGTCATGTTCGCGGTGTTCGAGAAGTCGAAGACCTTTCCCGGCCCGTCGATCCGCGACGTGTAGTTGCCGAAGTACGCGAACCCGCTGAACGTCGACCCGTTCGCCGACGCCTCGGACCGGAACCCGATGTCGGTGTTCTCCTGCGTGTCCGGCGCATGGAAGCGGGTGAACCACGGCCCGGCGCCGACCACCTTGACGGCCTTCCCGTACACCTGGAACTTCGACGACGTCTGGTAGTCACCCGGCGGCAGGTACACGCCCTGCAGCGAGCTGTCCTGCCGGACCTGGTCGAGCGCGTTCTGCACGTCCTGCTGGGTGAATCCGTTCGGCGTCACGAACCCGGCGCCAGGGTTGCCGATAGCAACAGCTTCTTCGGTGTCGACGAAGTCGATCGAGTACGTCGTGCCGTTCGCCGGATCCTTCTGCAACCGGATCTTCGTCCCGGCCGGGTACGTCTGGTCGAGCACCAGGTTCGCTTCGTCGTAGATGTGCCGGGCCGGACCCGAGCCGGGCGAGTTGTTCGGCGACGCCTCCGCGCCGTACAGCCACGCGTACTTCGAGGTGAGCGGCAACGTCTTCGCGAAGGTCCCGTTCACGTACACGCTGAGCGTCGACGACTGCCCGCCGCCGCCCGCGGAGTCCGGGATCGAGAACCGCGTGACCAGCGTGTTCGTCGCGGCCCGGGTGGTGAACTCGACGTACGCGCCGTTGGTGTTGAGAGTCACCGCGCGCCGCCCGGACGCCTCGCCGGCCAGGTCGCCGATGGTCCGGTTCGGCCCGATGACGGCCGCGCCGCCGCCGACCGCGGCATCCTCGGCCTCCAGGTGGTCGTACGGCATGTTCGCGCCGCGACCGACGAAGAACGGCCGCTCACTGGTGTTGTTGGTCCGCTTCACCGGCAACTCGTTGGCGTCGTCCGCCAGTACGACGCGCACCGTGTAGCGCCCGTTGGCCGCCGTCCAGTTGCCCAGGGCAACAGCAGGCGTGGTCGCGCCGGCCGCGATCGACCCGTTGTACGAGCCGGTCAGCGTGGTCACCACGGACGACCCGTTCAGGACCGTCAGCGTGATCCCGTGCGCACCGGACGCGGAGGCGACACTGCCCTGGTTCTTCAAGGAAACCGCGAAGGAAACAGAGTTTCCGGCGGACGGATTGCCCGGCGTCCATTTCACCGCGGACGCGACGAGGTCCGAGCTGGCCACCGGCGTCACCACCAGTGGTCCGGAGGCGTTCGCGGTGTTGTTGCCGTCGTTCTGCTCGATCACGGTGTTGGCCTCGTCGACCTTTGCGCTCAGCGCGTACGAGCCCGCGTCCCGGGTCCCGATCGAGGCGCTGACCGTCGTCGAGGCGCCGGCCGCGAGCGCGCCGACGGCCGCCGTACCGACCTTGGTGGTGCCGAGGTAGAAGTTCACGTCGGTCGCGCCTGAGCCGGCCGTACCGCCGTTGTTCACCGTCGCGCGGACCGTGATCGGATCCGTCTCGACCGGCGACGTAGGTGTCCAGGAGACTCCGGAAACCGTCAGATCCGGATTCGGGGCCGGTACGCCGAGCACCTGCAGCTCGGCCACCTGACCGCCCGGCGCGCCGGTGTTCCCGGTGAAGTTCAGTCGTACGTCGGCCACCCGCGCGCTGACCGGGATCGTCACGCTGTTGCCGGTGGCAGGATCGAACGAGTAGTTGGCCGATCCAACAATCGTCGTGAAACTGGAGGAACTCTGCTCACGCCCGAGGATCGAGAACGTCTGCGTCCGCGCACCCCAGGCCGGATCCGGGTTCAGCCGGACGACGATCGAGCTGACGTCCGCGTTCGCGCCGAGCTGCGTCGTCAGCGTCGCCGGGTTGGCGTTGCCTTCCCAGTACGTCGTGACGTCGTCGTCGTTCGCGTTCTCCGGAACGTAGGTGAACGTGTACCCGGACGCGGTGATCGGCTTGTGCAGCGCGAGGTTGCTGCCCGGACTGCCGCTGCCGTTCCGGGTGACAGTGTTGCTGTTCGGCGATTGGTTGCCCGCGGCATCCTTCGCGCGGACGTAGTACGACACCGACACGTTGGCCGGCTGGTTGTCGGTGTAGGTCAGCCCGGTGACGCTGGTGCGCAGTTGGCCGTTGGCGTACACGTCGTACCCGGTCACTCCGACGTTGTCGGTCGAGGCGTTCCAGGTGAGCTTGATCTGCCCGGCGCCCGGTTCGGTGAAGGCCAGGCCGCCCGGGGCGGTGGGAGCCTGGGTGTCACCGGTCGCCGGTCCGTAGACCTCGAGCTCGGACAGTTGCCCGGCCGGCCAGCCGGTGTTGGCCGTGATCCGGACCCGGACGTACCGGGTGGTTGCCGTACCGTAGTCGACGGTCACCGTGTTGCCCGGCGGGGCGAACGTCCGGGCGGCGGACGGCGACAGATCGGTGAAGTTCTGCCCGTCGGTGCTGCCCTGGATGGCGAGGGTCTCGTCCCGGGCGCCCCAGTTCGCGGTCGGGAGCTTGAGGACGACCTGGTTGGTGGGGACCGACGAGCCGAGGTCGACCTGGACCCACTGCGGGAACGCGTTGTTCGCGCTCTCCCAGTAGCTGCTCTGGTCGCCGTCGGTCACGTTCGACGCGACGTAGTTCTGCGTACTGCTGCTGGCCGCGGCGGGCTTGCCGGCCGCGAGATTGGGACCGGCTCCGGCGGCCTGGGCCGGGGACACGAGTGGTGCGGCCGCGAGACTCGCGGCCAGCAGGGCGGTCAGCAACCGCCAACGGGGTATGCGCATGAGACCTCTCCTGATGGGGCGGACAGGGAAGAGTTCAAAACTTTCGCCGACTTGCTAATTTCTTGCGCGGCGTGTGGCTCATTGTTACGGCACGGCTCCACGGGCGTCAACGGCTCAACGCAAAGGGCCGGCTCGCGGATCGCGAGCCGGCCCTGAGAGGTACGGACGTCAGTGCTTGGCGGCGCCCTCCGCGCCCGCGCCGGTGAACGCCCGGACGCTGAGCTCGGCGTACCGCTTCTCGCTGGACCGGTCCTTGCCGAGGTACGTCCCGAGGACGCCGAACAGGAAGCCCAGCGGGATCGACACGATGCCCGGGTTGGAGAGCGGGAACCAGTGGAAGTCCGCGCCGGTGATCATCGACTTCTCGCCGTTGCCCGACACCACCGGCGAGAAGATCACCAGGACCACCGCGGAGATCAGGCCACCGTAGATGCTCCAGACGGCGCCCGAGGTGTTGAACCGCTTCCAGAACAGGTTGAACAGCAACGCCGGCAGGTTCGCCGAGGCCGCGACCGCGAACGCCAGCGCGACCAGGAACGCGATGTTCAGCTTCTGCGCCGGGATCGCCAGCGCGATCGCCACCGCACCGATCCCGATCGCCGCGAACCGCGCCACCCGCAGCTCCTGCTTCTCGCTCGGCTTCTCCTTGGCGATGACGTTCGCGTACAGGTCGTGGGCGAACGACGACGCCGACGTCAGGGTCAGCCCCGCGACCACCGCCAGGATCGTCGCGAACGCGACCGCCGCGATCAGCGCGAGCAGGATCGCCCCGCCGAGTGACCCGGCTCCGCCACCGACCGACTCGGCGAGCAGCGGCGACGCCACGTTGCCCTTCGACGTCGCCACGGCCGAACCCTTGCCGGTGTCCAGCAGTGCCGCGGCGCCGAACCCGAGCGCCAGCGTCATCAGGTAGAACACGCCGATCAGGCCGATCGCCCACTGCACCGAGCGCCGCGCGGAGCGGGAGTCCGGCACCGTGTAGAAGCGGATCAGGATGTGCGGGAGTCCCGCCGTCCCGAGGACCAGCGCGAGGCCGAGCGACAGGAAGTCGATCTGGCCGGTGAAGTCCTTGCCGTACAGCAGACCGGGCTGCAGGAACGACTCGCCGTGGCCGGACTTGGTGGCCGCGGACCCGAGCAGTTCGGAGATGTTGAAGTGGAACTTCAGCAGCACCAGGAACGTGATCACGACGGTGCCGGCCATCAGCAGCACGGCCTTCACGATCTGCACCCAGGTGGTGCCCTTCATGCCGCCGATCGTGACGTAGATGATCATCAGCGCGCCGACCAGGACGATCACCGCAGCCTTGACGCCCTCGCTCTTCACGCCGAGCAGCAGCCCGACGAGCGAGCCGGCGCCGACCATCTGGGCCAGCAGGTAGAAGATCGACACCACGATCGTCGAGGTCGCGGCCGCGGTCCGGACGGGCTTCTGCTTCATCCGGAACGCGAGCTGGTCGGCCATCGTGAAGCGGCCCGAGTTCCGCAGCAGTTCGGCGACCAGCAGCAGCGCGACCAGCCAGGCGACCAGGAAGCCGATCGAGTACAGGAAGCCGTCGTACCCGTAGAGGGCGATCTGGCCGGAGATGCCGAGGAACGACGCGGCGGACATGTAGTCGCCGGCGACGGCGAGGCCGTTCTGCGCGCCGGTGAACGAGCGGCCGCCGGCGTAGTAGTCGGCCGCGGTCTTGTTCTGCCGGGACGCCCACCAGGTGATGTACAGCGTCACGGCGACGACCGCGGTGAACAGCGAGATGGTCAGCGCCCGGTTGCCGGGCTCAGCGGCCAGCGGGAGGGCTAGAAGCGTAGTCACCGGCGGCGCTCCCTCTTGTACTTGGCGTTCAGGCCGTGGGCCAGCGGATCGAGCTTGCGGTTCGCGAACCGGCCGTACAGCGCGGCGATCACGAACGTCGACACGAACTGCAGCAGGCCGAAGATCAGTGCCACGTTCACGTGGCCGACGACCTTGTGGCTCATGAAGCCACGGGCCCAGTTGTTGCAGGCGACGTACGCCAGGTACCACGCCATGAAGGCGATCGTCCACGGCACGACGAAGTTCTTGTAGCGCCGTTTCAGTTCGGTGAAGTCGGCCGCGTCGTGCACCGCTTCGTACGCGCGGGCATCACGCTCGCGCACCATCTCGTCGTCCATGGGGTCCCCTTTTATTGGACTTGAATCAGTGCACGTTAGCGGCTTCAGAGGTGCGGCGCCACGGGACCGGAGAGGGTGCGGCGGTAGTTCGCGAACTCGCTGGGGTGAGCGCGGAAGCAGTCGGTGAAGTACGGCATCCGGAGCGCCTCCGGGGGCCGGGCGGTGTGCTCGTAGATCAGGTTGATCTGGTCCAGCACTTGCTCGCGGCGGGTCTCCTTGAGGATCGCGACCGCGGAATGCGACAACGCCAGCTGCCGCAGGCCCTCCCGGTTCAGGTCCTGCCAGTGCCGGAACCGGGCCTGCTCGATCATCGAGAACAGGTTCGACCCCTCCAGGATCGGCTTCGGCTCGAACCGGTCGCTGCCACTGAACCCGTCGCCCTGGATCACCTGGTGGATCCGGCGGACCCACGGCACCACGGTGTCCGGGTTGTTCCAGAGCAGGCCGAGGATGCCGTTCGGCCGCAGCACCCGGGCGATCTCCGGCAGCGCCCGGGCGTGGTCGAACCAGTGGAAGGCCTGCCCGACGATCACCGCGTCCACCGAGGCGTGCGCGAGCGGGATCGACTCGGCGGCGCCGACCATGGTGTCGATCCCGGTACGCCGGCGGCAGACCTCGAGCATCTCCGGCGACGGGTCGACCGCGATCACGTGGTGCCCGAGCCCGGCGGCGACCGCGGCCAGCTTGCCGGTACCGGCGCCCAGGTCGAGGACCTGCAGCCCGCGGCCGGGGCCGAGCACCCAGGTCAGCGCCTCGAACGGGAACGTCGGCCGGCCCGCGTCGTACGCGGCCGCGACGGCGCCGAAGGACCGGGCGCGCGCGGCGTTGGCTGGTACGGCGGTGGAGTCCCCGGCCGGATCGTTGGTGGTCATCACGGCAATTCTGCCGTAGCCGGGGGCGTCCGGCCTGCTACTCGCCGAGTTTCTTCTGTTCGATGTGCGCGTTCAGCGCCGCCAGCTCGGGGTGCTCGTCCAGGATCTCGACCAGCTCGGCGCAGCTCAGCCCGGCCGCGCCGAAGTCCTCGATCAGGGCGTCGAGCAACTTCCAGTCGTCCGCGGTGTCGAGCGTCAGCCGGTACTGCGACCCTCCGCCGGACCAGGGGAGATTCAGCAGCCGCATCTCGCCGGAGCGGTTCTGGTGCAGGTACGACGTCACGTGCTCGCGGTCCGCCTTCAGCGTGGCCTTCTGCTCCGCGTCGTACAGCCGGGCCGCCGAGAAGATCTCGAAGTCCATGCCGCGCGGGTAGGTCCGCTCCAGGCAGTTCGAGATGTAGAGGTCGAGGTCGTCCTCGGCGCGCCAGCGATCGACGCCCGCGGCAACGATCTCCGGATCGATCAGCGGGCAGTCCGACGTCACCCGGACGATGCCGTCCAGGCCGTGCTCGCGAGCGGCCCCCGCGAACCGGCTCAGTACGTCGTCCTCGCTGCCGCGGAACACCGGGAAGCCGTCCTCGTTGCAGAGCTGGACGACCAGGTTGTCGTTGAAGTTCGTGGTGGTCGCGACGATCACCGGCAGGCCGGTGCGGCTCAGCCGGTCCAGGTGGTGTTCGAGGTACGAACGGCCGGCGACGGTCAGCAGGACCTTCGCGGGCAGCCGCGTACTCGTCACGCGTACCTGCGTGATGATGCCGATCTTCAGCTGTGCCATCGGAACATCTCCCGGATTTCTGCGGGTCCGGCGACGTGGTCGACGCCCAGTTCGGTGTCGGTGAACTCCCGGGCGACCTGCGCCGGCACGTACGGCTGGTCCATCTCCGGCCACAGCCGCTTGATCCGCGCCTGACCGCCGAACGACGGGTGCTCGTTCTCCAGCACCATGGGATCACCGTAGACCCCCGCCCGTAGACCGAGCGAGGCGCCGTACAGGACTGCCGAGCTGAGCCGGTTGGAGGCGACGCGCTCGTGCTTGCGCAACTCGCGGAGCTGGTTGAGCAAGAACTTGGCATTGGTGCGCCGCCAGTGCAGGCCGCGGTACCCGTGCGTGATGACCCGGAATCCGGCGTCCTTGTAGACGTCGCGGATCGCGGGCTTGTCGTACTCGTTCCAGTACAGGCAGACGGTTACCGGTCCGGTCTCGTGCTCGTTGATGGAGGCAACGATCCGGCCGTGGTCGCCGAGCACGCGCTGGCCCTCCCAGCCGTGGAACGGGTAGAAGATGGTGCCCTTGGCCCGTTTGTCCGGCGTGGCGAGCTCCGGGTGGGTCTTCAGCAGGTACAGCCAGACGGAGCCGATCACCGAGTAGTTGCGCAGCCCGAGCGCGTGGCCGCGCCGCCGGACGCTGTCCGACCAGACGAACTTCGGCATCCCGGGCGCGAAGTCCGTGCCGTACGCGAACCCGTCGAGGATGTTCCAGCCGTGCTGCAGGTACCCCCAGATCCGCGGCGGCTTCGAGAGGCCGGCGTACGTCGCCATGATGTTGGCGTGCCCGTAGAAGTGGTTGGCGTGGTGCATCAGCGCCGTACCAGCTTCAGTACCCGCTTGAGCCGACGGCGGATCACCCGCGCCGGGTTCAGTACAGCGTGGCCGATCCGGTACGGCCGGGACCGGCGGATGCCGCTGACCGTTCCCTCGAACAGGATCGCGCGGGCGCTCGCATGCGCCAGCTCGTCCGCCAGCCGGGCAACCGTCTGCAACTGCTCGGCGCTACCCCGGGGGCGTACCACCTCGTCCGGCGTGAACTCCGGCTCCGGTACGACGATCCCCGCCATGGATGCCAATCGCCCTGTCAGCTGATGCGGATCCGCCGCCACCGGCCACGGCACCCGCCCGCCGCCCTCCAGCACCCTCGTCGCGAACCGTCGCAGGTGCTCGACGACATCCAACTCCTGCCGCTCCCCGAACAACCGGAAGGACCCTCGGTCCAGGATCACGTTGTCCGGCGACCCGGCCCCGCCTGCCCCCAACCAAGCCGCGTACTGCGGAATCACCCTTCGCAGCTCTGCTTGATCATCAGATCGCAGGGCCATCAGCAGGTGCTCCTCCAGCAGCACACCTTCGCCGCCAGGTACCGCACCCTCGGGAAGCACCGTCGGGAGCTCAGGGGCCCCGACCACGAAGTACCAGGCCGGCGCCAACTCGAAGGCAACTCCCGCCTCGGCGGCATCCAGCACCACCCGGTACGGATCCATCAGCACCGGTCCATCGTTGCGCGAGGCAACGGCTCGCGCCGCGACCACGGCCGCGAACCCGTCCACCGCCGTCACCGCGACCTCGGCCTGCACCAGAGACGGGAAGACCGCGTACGTCTGCCGGACCTGCAGCCCCGCGCCCTCCACGGCCCGCATCACCCGCTTGAACCCGGCCGGCGCCCGATCCGCGACGTCCCGCCCCCAGTCCTCGTCCCGTGGCAACGCCGCCGCAATATCCGGCTGCACCAACCGCTCGAACCCGAACGCGTTCCCCGCCCCCAGCAACACGCTGCCCCCTGGCCGCAGCACCTTCACCAGCCGCTCGAGGGAATCCGCCCAGGTGAACCCGGCGGTGTCGGGCCCCACCAGCCGGTCGAGCCCATCCAACGCCACGACCACGTCGTACCCACCACCCGCGCCGGCGGCGGCCTCGCCACCGCTTGTTGGACCGAAGGCGAAGCGGTCCAAAGAGCCGCAGAAGACCTGGCCTTTGGTGTTCTCGAGCAGCTCGGCGAGTTCTTCGGCGTCGGGGGCCGAGCGGACGAGCAGGTCGACTGACGTGACCTGCCCCGCGACAGCCTCGACCAACTCGACGGCGTGTGGGCCGGCGAGCAGGACGGTGTCGTCGGGGCTCAGGACAGCGGCCAGGAGTGCTGTGGCTGCGGGTCCGGTGGCCGCGGGGCGGGCGTCGCCGGGGTGCAGGTCCGACCAGTTGAGCATCTCACCGCCGACCAGATTCGATCGGGTCATATCGGACAACTTAACCAACCAGATTCAGAAGGGTCTCGATCACCCGGTCGACGTCGCCGTCGGTCAGGTCCGGGTACAGGGGGAGGGACAGTTCTTCGGCGTAGAAGCGTTCCGCGTTCGGGCAGAGGCCGCGCCGGTAGCCCTGGTGGGCGAAGACCGGGTGCCAGTAGACCGGGATGTAGTTGACCTGTACGCCGATCCCGGCGGCGCGCATCCGCTCGAAGACCTCGCGGCGGCGGCCGTCGAGGACGCGGAGCGGATACAGGTGCCACATCGGGTCGACCCCGGCGCGCTGCACCGGCGTACGGACTCCGTCGACACCGGCGAAGGCCGCGTTGTAGCGCGCGGTGATCTCCGCCCGGCGGCGCTTGAACTCCGCGAGCCGCCGGAGCTGGGAGAGGCCGAGCGCGGCGCCGAGGTCGGTGAGGCGGTAGTTCACGCCGTACTCGTGGACCTCCTGGTGCCACGGGCCTTCGTCGGTGATCTCGAACCGGGACGGGTCGCGGACCAGGCCGATGAAGTGGAACTCGTGGGCGCGCTGTCCGATTTCGGCATCTTTACAGACGACGGCGCCGCCCTCGCCGGTGGTCAGGTTCTTGGTGGGGAAGAAGGACATGGTGGTGACGTCGGCCAGGTCGCCGACGGGTCGGCCGTACGCCGAGCCGCCTACCGAGTGGGCCGCGTCGGCCAAAGTTTTCGCGCCTACTCGATCGGCCAAAGACTGCAGAGCGGGATAGTCGGCCGATTGGCCGGCATAGTCGACCGCGCTGATGACCCTGGAACGTTCGGTGAGAGCTGCTTCCACGGCAGACGGGTCCAGGAGGCCGGTTTCGTAGTCCACGTCGGCGAACCGGACGGTTGCCCCGAGCATGGCAGCGCAGGAGGCGGTGGCGACGAACGTCATGGGAGTGGTGACGAGCTCGTCACCGGGGCCGAGGCCGAGAGCGGCGTACGCGATGTGCAGCGCGGCCGTGCCCGACGTACAGCTGATGGCTCGATGCCCGCCGGACAGCTCGGAGATCGCGGTCTCGAAGGCGGTGACGGCCGGGCCGGTGGTCAGCCAGTCGCCGCGCAGGACCGCGGTCACTGCCTCGATGTCCGCCTCGGAGATCGACTGGCGCCCGTACGGCAGCACGGCTAGGCGTCGCTCTCGAGGATCTTGCGGATCTCGTCGATCGAGTACCACTGGTCGTTGGTGTCGGAGGCGTAGTGGAACCCGTCCGCGAGCGGTGTACCGTCGGCCGGCGGCTGGTAGCCCCAGGTGGCGAGGTCCGGCTGCAGGACGAAGCGGTTGCCGAGGGACACCGCGCGGCGGCCTTCCTCCGGGCTGATCATCTCCTCGTGCAGCTTCTCGCCGGGGCGCAGGCCGACGTCGTGCATGGCCGCGCCGGGCGCGATCGCCGCGGCCAGGTCGGTGACCTTCATCGACGGGATCCGCGGCACGTACAGCTCACCGCCGGTCATCAGGTCGAACGTGTCGACCACGAACTCGACCGCCTGCGGCAGCGTGATCAGGAATCGGGTGCAGCGCAGGTCGGTGATCGGCAGCGACTGCCCGGCCGCGTGCAGCGCGCGGAACTTCGGGATGATCGACCCGCGGCTGCCCATCACATTGCCGTACCGCACGACGCTGAAGCGGGTGTCGTACGCCGCCGCGTAGTGGTTGCCGTTGATGAACAGCTTGTCGGCGGTGAGCTTGGTCGCGCCGTACAGGTTGATCGGGCTGGAGGCCTTGTCGGTCGACAGCGCCACGACCCGCTTCACGCCGCTGTCGATCGCCGCCTCGATGACGTTCTGCGAGCCGATCACGTTCGTCTGGACGAACTCCCACGGGTTGTACTCACCGCTGTCGACCTGCTTCAGGGCGGCGGCATGTACGACGTAGTCGACCCGGTGCATCGCCCGCAGCAGCCGGGACCGGTCGCGGACGTCGCCGAGGAAGAACCGCAGCCGCGGGTCGTCGCCGAACGACTGCCGGACCTCCCACTGCTTCAGCTCGTCGCGGCTGAAGACGATGATCCGCCGCGGATCCAGGTGCTCGAGCGCATGCCGTACGAACGTCCGGCCGAAGGACCCGGTACCACCCGTGACCAGGATGTCGGAGCCGGTAAGGATTGACACGCGAGCGGGACCCCTTCTGACGGACAGTTCCGAACTGCGCACACGCGGTGCGGACCTCGAAACAATAGCTGCCCGGTGAACGACTTGCTCAATCCCCGTCTCAACCCGGTGTAATCAAACGCACGCTCGGGAAGTAGAAGCGGAACGGGCGGGGGTCGCGGGTGATCACGTCGTAGCGGTGCACGGCGGCGTGGGCGCCGATGTAGAAGTCGGGCAGCGGTGAGGTCTTGGCGCCGCCGCTGCGCCGGTAGGTGACGAAGGCGCGGGCCGCGAGGAAGCCCGCCGGATACGGCAGCGGCTCGCGGCGGAAGTCGGTCGCCGGGAGTGCCGCGTCGACCTCCTCGATCCGGTCGAACCCGGCCGAGACCTCGGCGTACACGATCGGGTTGATCACCAGCTCGCCGGCGTCGCGGGCCGCGGCCACCGCGTTCGCCGACCAGTCGCCCCACTCCCGGTCGTCGGTGAGGATGTCGAGCAGCACGCAGGTGTCGACCAGCGCGACCGGCTGCTCCGGCTGCTCCGGGTCTGCGCCGGCTTCGGTGCGACGCCGGCGCGGACCGGTCAGCTTGCTCGGGCGGTCAGTCGCCACGGAGCAGCTCCATCAGCTCCTCGGTGCTCATCCCGCTGGTCGCCCGGCCGCGCATCTCCCGGACCAGCCGGTGCCCGCGGCTCTCCGCCTCCGCGACCCGGACGATCCGCAGCCCTTCGGGTGCATCGATCACTGTCACTTCGTCCCCCTCGTGGAGATGGTGCTTGCGCCGGAGCTCGGCCGGGATCGTCACCTGGCCCTTGCTGTTCAGTCGCATCCTAGCCTCCCACGTATTACTTCTCCTACGTGTCACCTAGCTTATCCACAATGGCCCTTCTCACGCTCGCCCACCCGCCGGAACCGGATATACAAGGCCCGCGAGCCGATACGGTTCGGGGCGTGAAGCGCGTCGGGGTGCGATGTGATGTGGGGCCGGCCCGCGGGATCGGGCATGTGATGCGCTGCCTGGCGCTCGCCGAGGAGGTACGGCGGCGCGGGGTCGAGGTGGTGTTCGTCTGCGACGCGCACACCGTGCCGTGGGCCGCCGCGCAGATCGCCGCCCGCGGGATCGGCGTGCGCCCGGCGGTGCACGGGCCGGACGAGCACGTCGACCTGTTCCGCCGCCTCGGGCTGGACGCGGTGGTGTTCGACTCCTACGACCTGGACGCCGCCGTCTACCGGGCGGTCCGGGCGAGCGGGCTGCCCACGCTGGCGATCGTCGACGGCGACTTCCGCGGCGCCGAGGCGGACGTGCTGGTCGATCAGAACCTCGCGGCCGAACTCGACCACCCGCCGCTGCCGCCGAACGCCGTACGCCTGGCCGGCCTGCCGTACGTGATGATCCGCGACGAGATCCTCGCGCACCGCCCGGCCACCGCCCCCGCCGACCGGCAGCCCGACGTACCGAAGGTGTTCGCGTTCTTCGGCGGTACGGATGCCTTCGGCGCCGGGCCGTACGTCGCCCGCGCGCTGGCCGCGACCGGGCTGCCGTTCGAGGCCACCGTGGTCGCGCCGGGGGCCGATCTCGCGCAGAAGATCGCCGCCGTCGAACTCCAGCCGCACCAGCAGTTGGACGTCATCGGCCCGACGGACCAGCTGGCCGCACGCGTCCGCGAGGCCGACCTGACCATCAGTGCCTCCGGTACGTCGACGTGGGAGCTGCTGTGTCTCGGCGCGACGGCCGGGCTCGTGTGCGTGGTCGACAACCAGGTGATGGGGTACGAGCGTGCCGTCGACACTCGCGCCGCCGCAGGGCTTGGGTTGTTGAGTGCGCTGCAGGTCGAGCCGGCCTCGGCCGGTCAGACCCTCAAGCGCCTGCTGACCGATCCCGTGGAACGCGGCCGACTGGCCCGCGCGGGGTGGGAGTTGGTGGACGGCCGCGGTCGCGAGCGGGTGGCCGACGCGTTACTGAACCTCGTCTGAGCCGACCCACCCGAGCAGGTCAGCTCAGTTCGTAGATCGTGGCGTCCAGCGTGGCGTGCCGCAGCCGGACGTAGTTGCGGAGCGCCGGCGACACCGTGCCGGCCCGGTTGTCGGCGTACAGCCAACGGACCCCGGCCTTGCGCAGCCGCTCGATCGCGGTGGGGGACGGGGCCTTGAACGCGGTGTCGTTGGCGGCGAGCTGTTCGCGGTTCCAGTACGGGATCAGGCTCGGGTTGGTGTCTTCGGCGAGCGCGATCCGATTCGCCTGGTTGGAGTACGACCAGCCTTCGACGAGGACCGGGCGTTCGGACAGCGCGGCCAGCCAGAAATGCCGGCTGTCACAGATGCCGTCGCGCCGGATGATGCAGTGCGCGTTGGTCGCGATCAGCTCGCCCGGCTTGCTGTTCCGCCGCAGCCACTGGGCCGCGCCCGCCTCCGCGGCCGTCGCACCGCCGCGGAACGGATGCGCGAACACCAGGTTCGACGCCTTGTCCGAGACGAACGCCTGCAGCGGCACCAGCGCCGCGCCGATCATGCACGCCGCCACCGCGCCGCCGAGCAGCGCCACGAAGAAGTTGCCCGGCCGCCGCGCCAGCTTCCAGCCCACCGCGACCAGCACCGCGACGGCCGCCACCACCGCGAGCGTCCACAGCCACGGCCCCTTGACGCCGCGCAGGCCCGCGGACTCCGACCGTGCGACCGCGAACCCGATCAGTCCGAGCAGCCCGGCGGATCCCACCAGTACGACGGCCCGCCGGTCACCGAGCCGTCCGACCAGATTCGCCAGCCCGGTGGCCGCGAGTACCGCGATCATCGGGAACGCCGTCCGCAGGAAGTACAGCTGGCTGACCCCCGACTGGGTGGTCAGCAACGTCCCGAGCAACCCCGCGACCGCCGCGCCGATCAGGAACGCCGCGCCCGGGTCGCGCCACTTCCGGCCGAGGAAGAACAACCCGGACGCCGCCAATGCCCAACTCAACAAGGTCGTTGCCCCTGACAACAACTGCGCGTGCGGGCCGGAGGCGAGCAGTGCGAACGGCGCCAGCTGGACGAACGTCTCGAACGGCTTGACCTGCGTCCCCCACGTGCTGCCGCCGAAGATCGTGATCAGCGCCGCCACGAACACCACCAGCGACACCAGGCCGCCGAGGAACGCCGGCCGGGTCCGCCGCCGCAGCAGCCCCAGCTGCAGGAACGCGAACGCGAACCCCACCCCGACCACCGGCAGGATCGTTGACTTCGCCCCGGCCGCGACCAGCGCGAGCAGCACCAGCAGCACCCACCGCGCCCGCGGCAGCCCGTCCCCGCGCAGCAGGTCGACCGCCACCACGCAGATCGCCAGCACGATCAGTACGCCGAGATTCTGCGTCGGACTCAGGTACGCCGCGACCGCCGTCGAGATCCCGCCCAGCCCGGCGGCGGCCAACGGCTGCACCGCCCCGCCGAGCCCGGCGACGAACACCGCGAGCGGACCGGCCCAGGTCGCGCCGGACTCCGCCGTCGGCGTGAGCCGGGTCGCGAGCGCGAACACCAGCCCGCACCCAGCGAGGAACAGCGGCAGCCAGCTCAGCGAATGGATCAGGTCGGTCAGGTCGATCCGCGTGCCCCACTGCGTCGCGGCCGTCGCCTGGTGGAAGAACGTGTGGTATTTCATCGGCTCGCCACCGAGCCACAGCGTCGAGATCGGTACGTCGTACTTCGCGCTCGCCGCCAGCGCCTGCTGGAACGCGAGGTCCGGGTACGCGCGCAGCGGATCGGTGTACGCCGGGAGGAACTGCCCCGGGCCGCGCCGGTACACGATCAGCAGCACGACCGCGGTGGACGCCGCGAGCAGCCACGCCTGCAGCGGGCGGAGCGGCTGCTCGACCCGGCGCCAGACCCGCGCCCGGGCGTCGCGGTCCACGAACGCGACCACCAGTACGACCGGAGCCCACGCCCACGACCACGCCTGCAGTCCGATCGACGCGCTGGCGAGGTACACCAGGACCTGCCCCGCCGTACCGACCGCGAAACCGGCGGACAGGTCCTCGACCAGGTTCCGCCGGTAGCCGCCGATCAGCCGCCACAGCGCGAACCCGGGCAGGGTCACCGCGACCAGCGTGAACAGCACGAACCGGGCCAGCTCGAAGGCCGTCGAGTGCAGCGCGAGCAGCACGATCGCCAGCACCACAACCGCCAGCCCGGCGACCAACCCCGAAAGCGAAGGCCCCGCAGTCCGCGGCCCCCGCCGCCTCGCCCTCGCGCGCATGTTCGTAACACTAATGTGAAATTCATTGCGCCACGAACGCGGCGTGTCACTCCGTGTAAACTTTCCGCCCTATGAGTTGGTACCAGGCGCTCGAGGCCGGGGAGTTGACCGTCCAGCCGTCCGTGGAGGCGGCGAAGCGGTTCGGGGTTTCCATCGACCGGATGTCGGTGTCCGCGTCCGCCGGTACGCCGCTCGCGGAGGTGCTGGCCGCGGTCGAGAAATCCACCGCCGACGTGATCGTGCTGCGGTACCCGGCCCGTGAGACGACCTGGTTCGCGGCGCTCGCCAGTGGTCCGCGGCAGGCGCTGCTCGCCGACACCGTGGTCTGCTGGGCGATCCCGGTCGGCAAGGGCCGGCGGCCGGCGCCGCTGGCCGGATTCAGTACCCAGCTCGAGACCGAGGTCGACGACGATCAGGTGGACGACCTGGTCGCGGACGTGTTCGGCGACGCCGGCAACCACTACTGCTCCGACCCGGTGTTCGACCGGGCCAAGGCGCTGGCCGGCCGCCAGGAGTGGGCGCGGCGGCGGATCGCCGAGGCCGGTGCCGTCGTACTGCGCGGTCCGGACCGGCGCGTGCTCGCGCTGGCGGCGCTCGACCAGCAGAGCTCGTGGACCGAGATCCAGCTCGCCGGGGTGGTCCCCGCCGAGCAGGGCCGCGGCCGGTACGGCCACCTGCTCGCCGCGGTCGAGGACGCCTGTACGACGCGGCGCCTGGTTGTCACCGCCCAGACCCACCAGACCGGAATCCAGCGGATCTGGTCCCGGTACGGCTTCGAACCCGTGCATAACCTCCTGACGGTCCACCTCGTTGCCGCTACGTAGGCATCCAGCTACCGCGAGGGAGGGCACACCGGAGTGACTCCGCGGTTGAGCGTGGTGGTGCCGTTCTACGGCGTCGGTGAGTACCTCGGTGACTGCCTGGAATCGATCGCCCGGCAGGCGTGGAGCGACTTCGAGGCGATCCTGGTCGACGACGGATCACCGGACGACAGCGCGGTGATCGCGAAGGAGTTCTGTGCCCGGGACGAGCGGTTCCGGCTGATCCAGCAGGACAACGCCGGGCCCGGCCCGGCCCGGGACACGGGCATCCGGGAGGCGACGGGCGAGTACCTGGCGTTCGTCGACGGCGACGACCTGGTCTCGCGGTACGGGTTCGCCGCCCTGGTCCGGACGCTGGACCGCACCGGCTCGGACTTCGCCGGCGGCAACGCGCGCCGGTTCAACAACAGCTTCGGCGTCCGGCCGTCGTGGTTGCACAAGCAGCCGTTCGCCCGGGTCCGGCACGCCACGCACGTCACCGAGTTCCCCGACCTGGTCCTGGACCGGATGCTCTGGAACAAGGTGTACCGGCGCTCGTTCTGGACCGAGTACGGCTACACCTTCCCCCCGATCCGGTACGAGGACTACCCGGTCGCGCTGAAGGCGCACCTGGATGCGATCACTGTGGACACGATCCCGCAGGCCGTCTACTACTGGCGCGAGCGCGAGTCCGGCGAGTCGATCACCCAGCAGAAGTTCCAGCTCGGCAACATCCGCGACCGGGTGACCTCGGCCGGGATGGTCCTCGACCTGGTCGAGGACGCGGTCCCGGTGGTCCGCCGGCGGACCCACGCGCACCTGGCGCAGATCGACGTACTGACGCTGATGTCCGCGTTCGGGTCGGTCCCGGCCGACGACGAGCAGGCGCTGGTCGACCTGTCCCGCGAGCTGCTCGACCGGCTCGACGAGGACGTGCTCGCGAAGACCCACCGGTACGACCGGATCCAGCACGCCGCGCTCCGCTCCGGCGACGTCGACCTGCTCCGCCGGCTCGCGGACTTCCGCAACGCGGGCGGTCTGCGCGGCGGCGCACGGGCCGTGGCGCGCGGGCGCCGCCTCGAGTACAACTACCCGGGCCTCGGCGAATCCGCCGTACCACGTCGCCTCTACGGCGTGCGCGACCAGGACCTGACGCTGGCGACCAGCGTCCGCGAGGTCGGCTGGGTCGACGGCAAGCTGTCGGTCAAGGGCACCGCGGAGATCCGCCACGT
>NZ_DASRVN010000575.1:0-1500 GCF_035655035.1 Kribbella sp.
GGCGCTCGACCTGGCGGAGGCCACCGGCGACGACCAGGCGCTCGCCGAGGCGCGGCTGGTTGTCGGTGGCGTCGCCTTGCACCTGGACGGCGGTCCCGCGGCGGTTCAGCAGCTCATGCAGGACGCACGGCGGGCCGCTGATGCGTGCGGCGATCAGCACACGTACCTCACCTCGCTGCAATGGGAAGGGCGGGCGATCGCGGATGCCGGACGCCCTGAGGAGGCGGCTGCTCTCCTCGAAGGCGCGGAGCAGCAGGCGGAGCGGTGGGGCCGGATGCGGGCCAGAGGCTCGATGCTGGCGCAGAACCGGGCGGAGGTGCTGATCTCGCTGGGCTGCTGGGACGAGGCCCTGGAGCTGGTGGACAACGCGCTCGCGGACGGCCCGCCGCCCTGGTACGACGCGGCGCTGCGGCTGGAGGTCGCGGTCATCGCCGTACGGCGTGGCAGGTACGACGAGGCGGCGGACCAACTCGCGCAGATGGCCGTACCGCCATCAGGGATGGCCAGCGAAGTCGGCCTGCAGCGCCTGCCTGTCCAGATGGCGCTCGCGGTCGGCACCGGCGACGTGCTCACGGCCGACCGGCTGCTGGCCGAGGCGCTCGACGTGATGGCGGACTGGCCGGCCGCGGACGTGGTGGTCACCGCGCGGCTCTGTCTCGCGGCACTCCAGCTGGAACGGACCGTGACCGGACGCCGGCGGCAGGTGCCCTCGCGATCGGAGTTGCTGCGGAAGCGAATGTCCCACCTGGATCGGTGGCCGGTCGTCGCCGCGGTGTTGCGGACCGGGGACGCCTTCGATGCGGGGACCGTCGCGGCCTGGGACACGGCGGCCGACGCCTGGCGGGTGGCCTACGACGTTCACGAGCTGGCTCTAGCGCTGGTCGGCGGCGCCGCCTCCGCGTTGCGCTCGAACAACAAGCCCGGCGCCCGCCGGCGCCTCGACGAAGCCCGCGAGATTGCGACCCGCCTGGCGGCCGCGCCCTTGCTCAGCGAGATCGACGACCTCAGCCAACGCGCCGGCCTGTCCGCGGCCACGGCCCGGGACGAGTCGTACGGCCTGACCGAGCGCGAACTCGTCGTACTGCGAACCCTCGCCCGCGGCCTGTCCAACGCCGAGATCGCCCGGGAACTCTTCGTCTCACCGAACACCGTCGCCACCCACGTGGTGCGCATCCTCCGCAAGCTCGGCGTCTCCACCCGCACGGAAGCCGCCGCGGTGGCCCACCGCACCGGCCTGCTCGCCGACGACTGAAATTCACGAGCGCGCCGAGCCGACCACTGACAGGGTGTGGGGATGGACGTCGCCGGGGTGCTGCGGGAGTGCTGGGGTCTGAAGCCGGTGGCGCTGGAGGTGCTGACGGGTGGGATGAACTCGGCTACCTGGCTGGCATCGTGTGGTGCGGAACGCGTTGTGCTGAAGGCGGTTGGGGGCGACGATGCCGCGTTCGGGCCCGGGCTGGAGTTGGCGGTTCGGCTGGACGACGCCGGCGTACCGACCGG
>NZ_DASRVN010000576.1:0-3887 GCF_035655035.1 Kribbella sp.
CCGTGAGGTCGCCGCGTTACCGCTGGACACCGGCGAGATCGGGGTCACCGCCCGGGTCCCGGACCAGCTCACCGACGAGCACACCGAGGTCGGCCAGGTCGCGGTCGCGCTGAACACGCTGCTCGGGCACATGGAGGACGCACTCGACGCCCGGCACCGGAGCGAGCAGCAGGTCCGGCAGTTCGTCGCGGACGCGTCGCACGAGCTCCGGACGCCACTGACCACGATTCACGGCTACGCGCAGCTCAGCCTGCGTCAGCGTGATCCGGAGCTGTACACGCACGCGATGGGCAAGGTGATGGTCGAGACGACCCGGATGGCATCGCTGGTCGAGGACCTGCTGCTGCTCGCCCGACTGGACGCCGGCCGGCCGCTCGACCGCCGCCCGGTCGACCTGTCCCGGCTCGCCCGCGACACGGTCGCCGACGCCGAGATAGTTGCCCCCAGCCACCATTGGGAGCTCGCCCTGCCGGACGGGCCGATCGTCGTGACCGGCGACGAGCAACGCCTGCACCAGGTCGTCACCAACCTGCTCACGAACGCCCGCCGGCACACTCCACCCGGCACCACGGTCACCGTCGCCGCCACCCGCCGCGACGACACCGCCGTACTCACGGTCCACGACGACGGCCCCGGCATCCCCGCCGACCTGCTCCCGAACGTGTTCCAGCGCTTCACCCGCGCCGACACCGCCCGCACCCGCGCCACCGGCGGCACCGGCCTCGGCCTCTCCCTCGCCGAGTCCATCGCCCACGCCCACGCCGGCACCCTCACGCTGACGTCGCGACCGGGGAGTACGACCTTCACCCTGGCATTGCCCAGGGAGCTCCGAGCTCGCTGAAGAGCGAGAGTTCGTCCGAGGCGCGATCGATCCAGGTCTCGACGTCCTGGAGGATCGGGCGGCGGTCGAGGCCTTCGCCGTCCCACTGGATGAGGCCGGGTGGGATGACCGCCGGGTCCGGTGCTGTCCGGACGGCCTCGACGACACGGGTGAAGCCGCCGGTGGCCTCGAGGGGTACGTAGAGCGGTACGGACGGGTCGGCCCGGTGGGCGAGGAGGTTCTCGAGCAGGTCGGCGCGGCCGTACTTCGTACCGTCGATCAGGTCGGCTTGGTACGTGAGGACCGCGCGCCGCTTCGACCCGTGCACGATCACCGCCGCGTCGAGGTGTTCGATGGCGCACAGCGTGACCGCGATCAGGATCGGCGTACCGCGGCTGGTGGTGATCCGGACCGAGGAGGTGTCGTCGGACTCGATCGGGTTCGCGCGGTACAGCTCGGTCTCGATCGAGCGGACGTCGTCCACGCCGGTCGACCCGTCCAGCAGCAGAGCCGCGGCGGTCGCGTGCGCGAGCGGGTTCGTCACCGCGCCGTCGACCACGTCGATCCCGTCCAGGCGGCGGCGCCCGGACCAGCGCGCCCGCTGGAAGTAGCGCGCCGTACGCACCCACTTCCCGGTCGCGCTGATCCCGCGGAGCTCGCCGAACTCGCCGTCCGCGATCTGCTTCGCCAGCGTGAGCGTCGCCTCCGAGGCCTGCGCCTGGAAGCCGACCTGCAGCGCCCGCCCGGTCTCCTCGGCCACCGCGGCCAGCTGCTCGAACTCTGCCAGCGATGCCGTCGGCGGCTTTTCCAGCAGTACGTCGGCGCCCGCACGCATCGCCAGCTCCGCCAGCGGGACGTGCGTCTGGATCGGCGTACAGATCACCACCACGTCGACCTCGACGGCCGCCAGCAGTTCGTCCAGGCCGGCGAAGACCTGGACGCTCGCGGGCAGGTCGCCGCCGCCCTGTGGATCGGCGACCGCGACCAGCTCGGCCGTGGCGAGTCGTTGGACGTTACGGACATGGGAGGCACCGTGGCCGTGGATTCCCACCACGGCCACGCGGGCCCCCGTCATCGGCAACCAGTTGCCATCGGCATCACTACTTGAGATTCCCTTTGACCTCGTCCAGGAAGGCCTTGGCCGCCTGGTCCGGCGTCTGCCGGCCGAACAGTACGTCGGTCGTGTACCGCTGAATGATCGTCCCCGTCTTACCACCACCGACCGGCGGCGCCGGCGACGGGGCGCCGAGCTCCTTGTTGATGTCCTGAATGAACTTCGCGGTCGCGGCGTCGGCCGGCTGCAGCTTCGGCGTGACCTCGGCACGGACGTCGGTGTTCGGCGGCACACCCCGTTCGGCCAGCAGGATGTTGCCCGCGGCGGTGCTGTTCGCGAGATAGTTCACGAAGTCCGCGGCCTCCTTCTGGTGCTTCGACCGCGACGAGATCGACCAGAACATCGAGCCCTTGTAGAAGGAACCGTTGTCACTGGCCTTGCCGTCGCTGCTCGGGATCCGCAGCAGCTTCAGTTGCTGCCCGGCCGCCTTGCTGTAGGCGACCAACTGGTTGCTCCAGATGAAGCTCATCGCGACCTTTCCGGTCGCCATCGCGGACTGGTCGAGGGCTGCGTTCATGTCCTGCGAGGTGAAGTCCGCGGACGGGATCGCCTTCAGGTCCCGCAGCTTCAGGACGTACTTGAAGAAGTTGGTGGTGGTGTCCTGCGAGACGCCGAGCTTGCCGTCCTTGGTCCAGAGCGACTCACCGTGCTGCCGGGCCCACAGGTTCAGCCCGACCTCGTTGGTGCCGATCGCCGCCGATCCCCAGGCCTTCCCGTTCAGCTTCGTGGAGAGCTCGGCGGAGATCCGGGCGAAGTCGTCCCAGGTCCAGGTGGTGTCGTCGGGAATCGGCACCCCGGCCGCCTTGAACACGGCCGGGTTCGCGACCACCGCGAACGAGTTGATACCGGCGTTCAGCCCGTACAGACCGCCTTCGGCCTCCCCGGCGCTCAAGGTGTCCGGCTGGAACCCTGCGGTGTCCAGGCCCGGCGCCTTCTTCAGGTCGAGCAGCGCGCCGCGGTCGGCGTACTCCCGCAGGTAGGCCTCGTCCATCTGGATGATGTCCGGGGCGTCGTTCGCCGCGACCGTGGTGGCGAGCTTGTCCCAGTAGCCGGACCATTCGCCGAACTCGCCCTTGATCGTGACGTTCGGGTGGTCCTTCTGGTACGCGTCGATCACCTGCTGGGTGAGCTTGGTCCGGGTGTCCGATCCCCACCAGGTGAATCGGAGCGTGACCTTGCCGCCGGCGTCCGACGACCCGCCCGGGCCGCCGGAGCCGCCGCCACAGGCGCTTGCCGCGAGCAACGTCGTGGCCAGCGCCAGCGCCGTTGCCACGCGTGGGATGTGCAGCCTCATGATGTGGACCTTTCGGGGAGCTACTTGATGCCGGTGGTGGCGATGCCCTTGATCAGGAACCGCTGGCCGAGCAGGAAGGCGAGAAAGACCGGGACCAGGGACACGACCGACATCGCGAACATCGAGCCCCAGGACGAGCTGGAGGTGGAGTCGATGAACGACCGCAGCGCGACCGGGACCGTGTACATGTGCGGGTCGGTCAGGTAGATCAGCTGGCTGAAGAAGTCGTTCCAGGTCCAGATGAACGTGAAGATCGTCGTGGTGGCCAACGCCGGCACCATCAGCGGCAGGATGATCCGGAGGAAGATCGACGCCTTGCCGCAGCCGTCGATCCGGGCGGCCTCGTCCAGCTCGCGCGGGATGCCGCGGATGAACTGCACCATCAGGAAGACGAAGAACGCGTCGGTGGCGAGCAGCTTCGGCACGATCAGCGGCAGCACCGTGTTGATCCAGCCGAGCTTCGAGAACAGGATGTACTGCGGCACGATCACCACGTGGATCGGCAGCATGATGCTGAGCAGCATGATCCCGAACCAGAGCTTCTTCGCGGTGAACTCCAGCCGGGCGAACGCGTACGCCGCCATCGAGCAGGACACCAGGTTGCCGAGGATCGAGCCGAGCACCACCAGCGCCGAGTTCAGCAGGTACCGGGTGAACGG
>NZ_DASRVN010000577.1:0-10482 GCF_035655035.1 Kribbella sp.
CATCTGCGCGGCGCGGCCGGCCTGCACGTACGGGTCGTAGGCGATCACGTTCATGCCGAAGGCGGCCAGCCGCTGCGCGACCAGGACGCCGATCTTGCCGAGGCCGACGATGCCGACGGTCTTCTCGAACAGCTCGACACCGGAGTACTTGCTGCGCTTCCACTCGCCCTTCTTCAGCGACTCGTTCGCGGCCGGGACCCGGCGGGCGGAGGCGAGCAGCAGCGCGACCGCGAGCTCCGCAGCGCTGGTGATGTTGGAGGTCGGCGCGTTGACGACCATCACGCCGGCCTGGGTGGCGGCCTTCACGTCCACGTTGTCGAGGCCGACGCCGGCGCGGGCGACGACCTTCAGCTTCTTCGCGGCGGCGAGCGCCTCGGCGTCCACCTTGGTGGCACTGCGGATCAGGATGGCGTCGACGTCGGCGATGGCCGGGAGCAGTTCGGCGCGGTCGGCACCGTTGGCGTGGCGGATCTCGAAGTCGGGGCCGAGCGCCTCGACGGTGGCCGGGCTGAGCTCTTCGGCGATCAGGACGACGGGCCGGGTTACGTCAGTCATGGAGGAATCTCCTGCAGAAGCGGTAGGGGCTCATGATCTTCCAGAGCACCGCGCTGTGCCCGCTGCATCGATGGTACCGCGTCCCCGGATCGACGCGCCCGGCGACCCGGATGCCGGTCAGTCGGTGTCGCAGGCGACCGGAGGTGTCGCCCAGCTGATCTTGTCGATCACCAGCTTGCCGGCCGCCCGGACCAGGTCGATCCGCGCGTCCAGCCGGTTGCAGACACCGCCCGCGGCGCCCTTGGCGGTCCCGGCGAACAGCACGTTGTAGGCCATCCGCGCATAGGAGCCGTCCGGCGCGAGGTCGGTGATCCGCGGGTTGAAGAAGTACGCGGTCGCGTGACCCGTGCGGTCCCTGGCCGGGGTGAGGGACTGCGCCAGCCGCGGGGAGTACACGTCCTGCACCTTGTCGAACTCGTGCTTGTTCTCCAGGGTCAGGTAGTTCGCGAGCAGGCTTCGCACCTCCAGGGCCAGTGGGGTACCGGCGACCTGGAGCAGCGGCGCGATCCCGCCCTGTGGACCACGCGACTCCGGGCAGGTGCCGGCGGTCGCGACGGTGATGCCGGACGGTGCGGGCGCGACGTACTCCCGAAGCTTGCCGAGCGGGACGACCGCGGCGGCCGGGACGGTGGCGCCGGTGACCAGTCCGACGAGCTCGCCGGACTTGCCGACCACCGGGCCGCCCAGCTTGCCGGCGTTCATGAACTGGCTGAGTGCCTTCGGGTCGGCCGTGGAGCCGATCTCGTTGACGACCTGCTTGCCCGCCGCCGTGTAGCCGATCAGGGCTCGCTCGGCGTGGCTGTCCGGGTCGGCGGCCGCGAGGTGCAGCGGCGGGCCGTCGAAACCGATCGACTGCAGGACCGCGACACCGTCGGCGCTGGTCCCGAGCAGGTTGGCCCGGCGCATCCGCCCGTCCGGTGCGACCACCACGATCGACTTCGGCTGGTCGACGGCCGACGCGGCGGTCAGGATGCGACCGTTGTCGATCAGTACGCCGGAAGCCTCGCCGCTGCCCGCGCAGGTGGTGGCGAGCACCCGGACCACGGCGGGACCGGCGGACTTCAGTACGGCGGCCGTATCGATCTGCACGCTCCGTTGCCGGAAGTACCAGCCCGCGCCGCCGCCGGCCGCGACGACCACCAGCAGCACGACCAGCCCGGCCAGGAACCGCCCGAAGATCCACGGTCGGCGCGGCGGTGGCCCGGATCCGCCCGGGACGCGGCTGGGCGTCTCCAGCTGGGTGAGCGACCCGGCACCCGCCGGGATCCGCCGGGGCGGGCGCGGCAGCGCGTCGTTCGCCACCCGCTCACCTCCCCCACTTCACCGCACTGGACCGGAACCGTCACACATTGTCGCAAACGAAGGGCCCGGGCCGTCCACCTGGACGGTCCGGGCCCTTCGAGCGGGTGCCGGTCAGCGCGCGGCAGAGCCCTCGACGTAGTCCTCGTCGTGGGACTTCACCCACGCCATCAGGCCGCGCAGCTCCTTGCCGACGGCCTCGATCGGGTGCGCCTCGCTCTGCTTGCGGAACTCGGCGAACTCCGGCGCGCCGGCGTCCTGGTCGGCGATGAAGCGGGCCGCGAAGGTGCCGTCGGTGATGTCGCCGAGGACCTCCTTCATCCGGGCCTTCACCGACGCGTCGATGATCCGCGGGCCGGACACGTAGTCGCCGTACTCGGCGGTGTCGGAGACCGACCAACGCTGCTTGGCGATGCCGCCTTCGTAGATCAGGTCGACGATCAGCTTGAGCTCGTGCAGGCACTCGAAGTACGCGACCTCGGGCTGGTACCCGGCCTCGGTCAGCGTCTCGAAGCCGGCCTGGATCAGCGCCGACACGCCACCGCAGAGGACGGCCTGCTCACCGAACAGGTCGGTCTCGGTCTCCTCGGTGAACGTGGTCTTGATACCGCCGGCCCGCAGGCCGCCGATGCCCTTCGCGTACGAGAGCGCCAGGTCCCAGGCCTTGCCGGTGGCGTCCTGCTCGACGGCCACGAGCACCGGTACGCCGCGGCCCTCGGAGTACTCGCGCCGGACCAGGTGGCCCGGGCCCTTCGGGGCGACCATGAACACGTCGACACCCGCCGGCGGCTTGATGTAGCCGAACCGGATGTTGAAGCCGTGCCCGAAGACCAGCGCGTCGCCGTCGACCAGGTTCGGCTCGATGGCCTCCTTGTAGAGCTTGCGCTGCGCCGGGTCCGGAGCGAGCACGACGATCACGTCGGCCTCCTCGCAGGCCTCGGCCGGGGTGACGACCCGCAGGCCCTGGGCCTCGGCCTTGGCCCGGCTCTTCGAGCCCTCGGGCAGACCGACGCGGACGTCGACGCCGGAGTCGCGCAGCGAGAGCGCGTGGGCGTGGCCCTGGGAGCCGTAGCCGAGGACGGCCACGTGCCGGCCCTGGATCACCGACAGGTCGGCGTTGTCGTCGTAGAACATTTCAGCAGCCACTTCGGGCACTTCTCCTTAGTGTTGATTCGGTACGGCGGCGGCGGTACGGCCCGGCGGCGGCGCCGGTACCGGGTGCGAACGCTCGGCGGGTCGCGCCTGGACGTTCGGCGGTCCGGTCTGGACGTGCGGCGGCGGCACCGGGACCGGCCGCAGCGTGCGGTCGGAGATCGAGCGGCTGCCGCGGCCGATCGCCACCATGCCGGACTGCACCAGCTCGCGGACGCCGAAGGGTTCCAGCACCCGGAGCATGGCTTCGAGCTTCTCGGGATTACCGGTCGCCTCGATCGTGATCGCGTCCGGTGCCACGTCCACCACCTTCGCACGGAACAGCTGGACGGTCTCCAGCACCTGTCCGCGGGTCAGCGTGTCCGCCTTCACCTTCACCAGCAGCAGCTCGCGCTGCACGGTCTGGGTGGGCTCGAGCTCGACGATCTTGATCACGTTCACCAGCTTGTTGAGCTGCTTGGTGATCTGCTCGAGCGGCTGTTCGTCGACGGTCACCGCGATCGTCATCCGGGACACCTCGGGGTGCTCGGTCGGACCGACCGCGAGCGAGTCGATGTTGAACCCGCGGCGGGAGATCAGCGCGGCCACCCGGGCCAGCACGCTGTGCTTGTTCTCGACCAGGATGCTCAACGTGTGTTTGCTCATTACAGCTCCTCGCCGTCCCAGGTCGGGGCCATGTCGCGGGCGATCTGGATCTCGTCGTTGCTGACGCCGGCGGCGACCATCGGCCACACCATCGCGTCCCGGTGCACGACGAAGTCGACGACGACCGGCGCGTCGGTGACCGCCATCGCCTTCTCGATGGTGGCGTCCAGCGAGTCCTTGTCCGAGCACCGCAGCCCGACGCCGCCCATCGCCTCGGCCAGCTTGGCGAAGTCCGGGATCCGGGTCGAGTGCAGGTCGGTGTTCGAGTAGCGCTTGTCGTAGAACAGCGTCTGCCACTGCCGGACCATGCCCAGCGACTGGTTGTTGATCACGGCAACCTTGATCGGGATGCCCTCCAGCGCGCAGGTGACCAGCTCCTGGTTGGTCATCTGGAAGCAGCCGTCGCCGTCGATCGCCCAGACCGTCTTGTCCGGGCGGGCGACCTTGGCGCCCATCGCGGCCGGTACGGCGTACCCCATGGTGCCGAGGCCACCGGAGTTCAGCCAGTGACCGGGCTTCTCGAACGGCAGGAAGTGCGCGGACCACATCTGGTGCTGGCCGACGCCCGCGGTGTACACGGTGTCCGGGCCGGCGATCTGGCCGATCCGCTGGATTACGTGCTGCGGCGACAGCGTGCCGTCCTCGGGCTCGTCGTACCCGACCGGGTAGCGGGCGCGGACGTCCTCCAGCTGGTGCCGCCAGGCGTCGTACGACGGGGTCCGGCCGGCGCTCGCGATCTCGGTCCGGACCGCGGCGAGCAGGTCGGTGATGACCTCCTTGCAGTCGCCCACGATCGGCACGTCGGCGGCCCGGTTCTTGCCGATCTCGGCCGGGTCGATGTCGGCGTGGATGACCTTGGCGTCCGGGGCGAACGAGTCCAGCTTGCCGGTCACCCGGTCGTCGAAGCGCGCGCCGAGCGTGATCAGCAGGTCGGACCGCTGCAGGGCGCCGACCGCGGACACCGAGCCGTGCATGCCGGGCATCCCGAAGTGCAGCTCGTGGGTGTCGGGCAGCGCGCCGCGGGCCATCAGCGTGGTGACCACCGGGATGCCGAGCAGCTCGGCCAGTTCCTTCAGCTCGGCGCTGGCCTGGGCGCGGATCACGCCGCCGCCGACGTACAGCACCGGCTTCTCGGCGGCGACGATCAGCCGGGCCGCCTCGCGCACCTGCTTCGGATGCGGGCGGGTGACCGGCCGGTAGCCGGGCAGCGCGAGCTCGGTCGGCCACTGGAAGTCGACGCCGGTGGTCTGCATCGCGTCCTTGGTGACGTCCACCAGCACCGGGCCGGGGCGGCCGGTGGAGGCGATGTGGAACGCCTCGGCGATCGTGGTCGCGATCTCGTTCGGGTCGGTGACCAGGAAGTTGTGCTTGGTGATCGGCATCGTGATGCCGCGGATGTCCGCCTCCTGGAAGGCGTCGGTGCCGATCGCGGCGCCCGCCACCTGGCCGGTGATCGCGACCAGCGGCACCGAGTCCATGTACGCGTCGGCGATCGGCGTCACCAGGTTGGTCGCGCCCGGCCCGGAGGTCGCCATGCAGACGCCGACCTTGCCGGACGCCGCGGCGTACCCCTGGGCGGCGTGGCCGGCGCCCTGCTCGTGACGTACCAGGATGTGGCGGATCTGGGTCGAGTCGAGCATCGGGTCGTACGCCGGGAGGATCGCGCCGCCCGGGATGCCGAAGACGGTGTCCACCCCGGCATGTTCCAGTGCGCGGATCAGAGCCTGTGCCCCGGTCAGCTGCTCACTCATGAGAGAGCCTTCCTGTCCTGTCACGAATTTTGCCCAAGAAACGGTACTGTTCGCGACCGATCCATCCTCGCTCGTGGCCGTCACCGCCGCGACCCCGGGTCTCGGATAGTCGCATTGGCAACAAAAAACCCCTTCCGCCGGGTTGGCTGAAGGGGCGCGCTCGACTCAGTGGTCGCGTCAGTCGGCGCGCCGCACAAGTACGAGGAGAATCGATCGCATGTAGGCATTATTCGCCGAAACCCGCCGACCGGGTCAAGCTCAGCCCATCCGCGTCTCATTTATTGAGACAACTGTCTTATGAACAGCCAGTCCGTACCATTCCCGGGGTGAGCCACGATCCGTACGGCGACGAACAGCTGGTGCAGCTCTACGACCTGGACAACCCGGCCGGCGAGGACCACGCGTACTACCGCGCCCTGGCCGAGGGCACCGCGAAGGTGCTGGACTTCGGCTGCGGTACCGGACTGCTCACGCGGTCGCTGGTCGCGCCCGGGCGGGAGGTGATCGGCATCGACCCGAGCCCCACGATGCTCGGGTACGCGCGCCGGCAGCCCGGCGCCGAGGCGGTCACCTGGATCGACGGCGACCACCGCGCCGTGCGGCCGACCGGCGACGTGGATCTCGTGGTCAGCAGCGGCAACACGATGATGCACGTGGCGGAGCACGCGGACACGGTCGTCGCGCTGGCTGCCGCGCTGCGTCCCGGCGGCGTGTTCGCGTTCGAGTCGCGGAATCCGGCCGTGCGGGCCTGGGAGCAGTGGACCAGCGAGGCGACGTACGGCGAACGCGACACCGTGGCCGGGCACCTGAAGGAGTGGCTCGAGCTGATCGAGATCGCCGACGGGCGGGTGGTGTTCGACGCCCACAACGTGTTCGAGGACGGGCACGACGCGGTCTACCGGAACGTCCTGTACTTCCGGTCCGCCGACGAGCTCACCGCCGACCTGCGCGCGGCCGGGTTCTCCGAGGTGGTCATCGACGGCGGCTGGCACGGTGAGCCGCTGGACGCGAAGTCGCGGCTGCTGGTGGTGCGGGCGACCAAGTAGGCTGGTCGGACCGCGACTGGCGAGGGTGGGGCACCACCAGGGAGCTTTCGAGCAAGGCGTCGTCCGCCTGGGCGTCTTCGAGCGACTCGGAGGTCCCGATGCGTCTGCGGTACGGCATGAATCCTCATCAGGCGGCCACCCTCGACGATGCGCCGTTCACGGTGCTCGCGGGTGCACCGTCGTACATCAACATCCTGGACGCGCTGACCGGGTGGCAGCTGGTGCGGGAGGCGGCGGAGCGGTTCGGCGTACCGGCCGCGGCGTCGTACAAGCACGTGTCGCCCGCGGGCGCCGCGCTCGGCGGGACCGTCGCGGAGGCCTACACGCGAGCGCGGGACGCGGACCCGAAGTCGTCGTACGGCGATTTCGTCGCGGTGTCGCATCCGGTGGACCTGGAGCTGGCGGCGGTACTGAAGCGGGTGGTGTCGGACGGGATCATCGCGCCCGGGTACGACGACGGCGTACTGGAGATCCTGGCGGCGAAGAAGCGCGGTACGTATCTGGTGCTGGAGATGGACCCGTCGTACGAGCCGCCCGCGGAGGAGGTCCGGGAGGTGTACGGCGTCCGGCTGACGCAGGAGCGGGACGCCGCGCCGCTCCCCAACGACCTGCCGGACGACGCGGTGCTCGGGATGATCGTCGCGCGCTACACCCAGTCGAACACCGTCGTACTGGTGAAGGACGGGATGACGATCGGCGTCGGCGCCGGGCAGCAGTCCCGCGTCGACTGCACCCGCCTGGCCGGCGAGAAGGCGGCGCTCTGGTCCACCGAACCCCTCAGCGGCGTCACCCTGGTCTCCGACGGCCACCTCCCGTTCGCCGACAACGTCGAGGTCGCGCACCGGTACGGCGTCACCCACATCGTCGAGCCCGCCGGCTCGATCCGCTCCGCCGAGGTCGCCGCCGCCTGCGCGGACCTCGGGATCACCTGGTCGGCTACCGGCCTACGGCTCTTCAGACACTGAGCAGATAGGTGCCCGCAGCAACAGCTTTACGCACCTCGCCAGCCGTCTGCACCGCGTCGAGCCGAGTGGTGTCGATCGCATGCCGCTCGAGCTCGCCGAGATCCGCGAATGCCTGGTGCATCCCGGTGAGCGCCTCCGCGTCCGTCAGCTCGGTCTCGGGACGATCCTGCCCACGCCGCAGGGTGGTCCCGAGATCCGGGCGGAGAACGACGTACGACATCGCCCACTCCCCCTCAGCCGCGGCCGCCCGGAACGGTGCGAGGAACCACGGGCCGATGATCCCGTCCACGACCACGTCGTACCCACCACGCGCATAGGCGGCGACCGTGGCGACGATCGCGTCGACGACGACCTCGTTCTGCCGCTCGGCTCCGGGCAGGTACGGCGCGACGAAACCGGTGCGGATGCCCCGGTAGTACTCGTCGGTCGTCAGGTGCATCGTCGGCCGGCCGGCGTCGGTGGCGACGAGACGGGCCACGGTGGTCTTGCCCGACCCGCACGGGCCGGTGAGGATCAGGACGTTGCTCATGTCGCCGACGCTAACGGGTGGTGCAACCGCATTAGCCGCCCGCGACGCTCGGGAGGATCAGGAGTTCGTCGCCGTCGCTCACCGGTGTGCCGAGGCCGTCGAGGTCGCGGATGTTCTCGTCGCGGAGATAGACGTTGACGTGCCGGCGGACCGCGCCCTGTTCGTCGGTGAGGCGGCGGCGCAGCGGTGCGTCGAGCGCGGCGAAGGCCTCGGCCACCGTGGCGGCCTCGACCTCGACGCGTTCGGCGCCGCCGGCGAACGGGCGCAGGACGGTCGGCAGGCGGACTGCGATCATTCGAGCACCGCGGCCCGGACCGTGAGGACGTCGGGCAGGTGCCGGGCGACCTCGGTCCAGCTGTCGCCGGCGTCGGCGCTCGCGTACACGCAGCCGTCCCGGGTGCCGACGTACACACCGGCCGGGTCGGCGGTGTCGGTGGTCATCGCGTCCCGCAGTACGGGCACGTAGGACACGTCGGGCAGCCCCGAGGTCAGCGGCTCCCAGGTCGCACCGGCGTCGCGCGACCGGTAGACCCGGCACTTCGCCTCGGCCGGGATCCGGTTGCCGTCCGCGATCAGCGGGAACACGTACACGGTGTCCGGCTCGTGCGGGTGCACGACGATCGGGAACCCGAAGTCCGACGGCAGCCCGTCCGCGATCGACTTCCAGATCGCCCCGCCGTCGTCCGACCGGTACACGCCGTGGTGGTTCTGCGCGAACATCCGCTCCGGTACGCCGGGGTGCGCCGCCAGCTTGTGCACGCACTGGCCGAACTCCGGGTCCGGGTCCGGCATGAAGTAGGCCTTGATGCCGTGGTTCGCCGGGGACCAGGTCTCGCCGCCGTCGGTCGTCTGGTACACCCCGCCGGTCGACATCGCGACGCTGATCCGGTCCGGGTCGGTCGCGTGCGGCAGCACCGTGTGCACCGCCTGGCCGCCGAACCCGGCGTCCCACTGGGTCCGGTGCGGGTGGTCCCAGAGGCCGCGGACCAGGTCGAACGTCACGCCGCCGTCGGTCGACTTCCAGAGCGCGGACGGCTGCGAACCGGCGTACACGACCCCTGGCTGGTCGGCCGGGGCGGGCTGGATCTGCCAGACCCGCTCGAGCGTCGCGCCGGCGACGGACGGGAACCCGATCGATCCCTCCGGCGGCTCCGCCCAGGTCCGGCCGAGGTCGTCGGAGTGGAAGACCGCCGGCCCCCAGTGCTCGCTGGTGCCGCCGACGAACAGGCGGGCGGTGCCACCGCGGGTGTCGATGCCCACGGCGTACACGCCCTGCATCTCGAACTCCGGCACCGGTCCGTCGAGCCGCCAGTCCTTCCGGGCGGCGTCGCTCCGGCCGATCCAGAGCCCCTTCTTGGTCCCGATCAGCAGTACGGCCTCGGACATCTTCGTCCTCCTACAGAGTCTCAGCGGGGTGGCCCGGCCACCACATTGATCAACGGTTCCCCGGACGCGTAGCGCTCCAGCTGTGCCCGCACCAGCCTGGCGACCCGCGGCGCGAACGCCGTCGAGGCGCCACCGCGGTGCGGATTGATCAGTACGTTCGGAGCAGACCACAGCGGATGTCCGGCGGGCAACGGCTCGGGGTCGGTGACGTCCAGAGCGGCCCGGATCCGCCGCGTACCGAGCTCGGCGAGCAACGCGTCCGTGTCCACCACGACACCGCGCGCGACGTTCACCAGCAGTGCGCCGTCCTTCATCCGTTTCAGGAACGTCGCGTCCACCATCCGCTTCGTCTCCGCGGTGGCGGGGGTCAGCAGTACGACGACGTCCGCGCGCGGCAGCAGCTCCGGCAGCTCGGAGATCGGGTGGACGCCGTCCCGGGCGCGCCGCGCGACCCGGACGATGTCGCACTCGAACCCGCTCAGCCGCCGCTCCAGCGCCTCGCCGATCGCGCCGTAGCCGAGGATCAGCACGGTCCGGTCCGCGAGCGAGTCGTCGACCTGGTCGTACGAATCCGGCCACACCTGCCGCTCCTGGTCGCGGACCGCCCGCGGCAGGTTCCGGAACGTCGCGAGGATCAGCCCGACCGCCAGCTCCGCCGTGGACGCGTCGTGCACGCCGCGCGCGTTGCACAACGTCACACCGTCGGCGAGCCGGGACTGGACGTGCTCGAACCCGGCCGTCTGCAGCTGCACCACCTTCAGCGCGGGCATCTCCTTGACGACGTCGAACACGTCACCGCCGCCCATGTAGCTGGGCACGTAGAACTCCACCTCGTCGGGCGACGCCGGCCGCTCACCGCCGGAGAACACCTCCACGTCGACCCCCGCGGGCACCCCACCCAGGAACGCGCCGGGATCCTCCCACGGAAGCCATGCCTTCACCACATCACCCATGTGACAGAACTTACTCGGCCACCCGGACAGTTTTGAACAGCCGTGCCAGAGGCCGGGCCGCGTCGTAAGCTGGATCGGTGCCTTCGACATCGGATGTGGCGGCGGTGGTGGCGCACGATCAGGCCGTCGGGCGGCTGCGGGAGTCGTACCGGCGGATCCCGAACGGCGATCCCGTCCGGCTCGCGAAGCGCAGTTCGAACC
>NZ_DASRVN010000578.1:0-9645 GCF_035655035.1 Kribbella sp.
ATGATGATTTTGACCCGACGGTTACCACTACGGGTTAGGCGCATAGCCCCTTCAACGAACCAAGCGCCAGAAAGTTACATCAAGACGACGCAAAGTTACGGCCCACAGAAACCGCTCGGAAAACCGGCACCGAGGTAACGACGGACGCTACCTGAGGAGGGCCGGCCTCCGGCCGTCGAGCGATCGATCGGCTGTTCAGTTGGCAGGCCGCGGCGCACTCCCCGGCGTGGACGCCGACTTCGGTGGGGCGGACGCCGGGGTCTGCGTGCTGCACGTGCTCGGCGGCGTGGTCGCCGGGCTGCTGGGCGTCGTCGCAGGAGTCGACGGGGTGGTCGTCGGCTCGCCGCTCGGGGTGGTCGACGGGTCCGTCGGCGTGGAGCTCGGCGGGTCGGTCGGTGCCGACGTCGGCGTGCATGTCGGGTCGACCGGCGTCGGGGAGGTGGTGGTCGGCGGCGTCGGCTTGGTCGGTGGGGTGTACGGCGGTTTCGGGGTCGTCGGCTTGGAGGTCGTGGAGCCCGGGCCGTTGGTCGGCTTCGAGGCGGTCGGCTTGGAAGCGGTCGGCTTCGTCGAGCCGGTCACGCCGGACGTCGGTTTCGACGTGGTCGGCACCACGGTCGGGCTGGTCGACGTCGTCGTACCGGTCGTCGGGGCCGTGGTGGGGACCGTCGTCGGCGGGGTGGTCGGCGGCGTGGTCCGGGTCGTGTCCCGGCCGTTGCCCGCATTGCCGCTATTGTCCGGCGTCACGATCTGGCCCGGCTTGTCCGGGATGCTCACGGTGTCCTTGCTGTACGACTGCATCCAGCGCAGGACCGTCGAGACGTAGTCCATCGAGTGGTTGTAGCGCAGTACCGCCTGCACGAGGCCCTGCGGGTCGGACAGGTTCGCGCCGCCCGCGCACAGGTAGTCGCCCGCGGCACGGCTCGCGTCGAACACATTGCTCGGGTCCTTGACCCCGTCACCGTTGCCGTCGGCTCCGAACACCTTCCAGGTCCCCGGGATGAACTGCATCGGCCCGACCGCACGGTCCCAACTGGTGTTCCCGTCGTACACGCCCCGATCGGTGTCCGCGATCGCCGCCGTCCCGGCGCTCCCGTCCAGGACCGGGCCGAGGATCTTGCCGCGGGTGTTGCCGTTCGGATCCACCTTGCCGCCGCTGGCGTGGTCGGACTCGACCTTGCCGATCCCGGCCAGCAACGGCCAGGTGATGTGGCAGCCGGGCATCGACAGCGCCAGGTCGCGAGCGGCCTTCTGGTACGCCGCGAGCACCGTGCCCGGGATCCCCGACGTGTTGCCGAGCGCGCCGGGGATCGGCTGCACGGTGCCGTCGGTGGTACCGGTGAAGGGGACCTGGATCGTGGACTTCGCCTGCGTCGGCAGGCTGCCGTCGACACCGGGCTGCGCGGGCACCTTGTTCGCCAGGTCGTCGAAGACCGCATCCTGGCGCGGTGCGGCCAGCGCGTGCGCGTCGACGATGAACGTGTTCGAGGTGACGCCGCCGACCACGAACACGGCGACCAAGGCGGTAGGCGGCGCCAAGCAGGTGCAGGCGGCGGACAACTTGCCCCGCCACGTGTCCAGGTTCTTGAACTGCTGCCTCATCCGAACCGTCCTCGACGCATTCCGCAGTTGGTGTGTCTCTCGGGCGTAGGCACGATCTTAACCGCCGGAAGGTCGGCCACAACCCGTGCCGGTGCGCCGTGACCGGGTACCGAACAGGCAAGTTCAGGCGCTCGTACCCGGGTGTTCACCACGGTAGGCCGCGGGCGGCAGGCGGCGCGCCGGGCGAACGGACGACATTCCGCCGTCCGATCGGCCGACCTGAGGACTGCCCTTTCAGGAAGGCCTCAGTTGCCGCCGAGCATCTTCTTCAGGTCGTCCGGCAGCTCGAAGTCGCCGTCCTGCCCGGCGCCGCCGAACGCGGCCGGCAACTGACCCGGCTGCGGTGCCTGCGGCTGCTGGCTGCCCTGGTTCGCGCGCTTGGCCGGGTTGCCGGAGCCGCGCTTCTTGCCCTTCTTCTGCTGCTGCTTGGCCTTCCGGCCACCGCCGCCACCACCCATGCCCGGCATCCCCGGCATTCCGGGCATCCCCGGGATGCCCTTGCCGGACGCCATCGCGGCCATCATCTTGCGGGCCTCGAAGAACCGCTCGACCAGGCCGCTGACGGTGGCCACCTCGGTACCGGAACCCTTCGCGATCCGGGCCCGGCGGGAGCCGTTGATGATGTTCGGGTCGTTCCGCTCGGCCGGGGTCATCGAGTGGATGACCGCCTCGATCCGGTCGATCTCGCGCTCGTCGAAGTTCTCCAGCTGGTCCTTGAACTGGTTCGCACCGGGCAGCATGCCGAAGATCTTGGTCAGCGGGCCCATCTTCCGGACCGACTGCATCTGGGCCAGGAAGTCGTCGAGGGTGAACTCCTTGCCGCCCTTCTTCGCCAGCTTGGCCGCGGTCTTCGCGGCCTCCTCGGCGTCGAAGGTCTGCTCGGCCTTCTCGATCAGGCTCATCACGTCGCCCATACCGAGGATGCGGCTCGCCATCCGGTCGGGGTGGAAGACGTCGAAGTCCTCGAGCTTCTCGCCGTTGCTGGCGAACATCACCTGCCGGCCGGTGACCTGCGCGATCGACAGCGCGGCACCACCGCGGGCGTCACCGTCGAGCTTGGACAGCACGACGCCGTCGAAGCCGACACCGTCCAGGAAGGCCTGCGCGGTGGTGACCGCGTCCTGGCCGATCATCGCGTCGACGACGAACAGGATCTCGTCCGGGCTGACCGCGTCGCGGATGTCCGCGGCCTGCTTCATCAGCTCCTCGTCGACACCCAGCCGGCCGGCGGTGTCGACGATCACCACGCTGTACTGCTTGGCGCGCGCCTCGTCCATCGCCTTGCGGGCCACCTCGACCGGGTCGCCGACGCCGTTGCCCGGCTCCGGCGCGAACACCGGTACGCCGGCCCGCTCGCCGACCACCTGGAGCTGGGTGACCGCGTTCGGCCGCTGAAGGTCCGCGGCGACCAGCATCGGGGTCTGGTGCCGGGTCTCCCGCAGCCACTTCGCGAGCTTGCCGGCCAGGGTGGTCTTACCGGCACCCTGCAGACCGGCGAGCATGATCACCGTCGGCGGCCGCTTCGCCATCCGCAGCTCACGGGTCTCGCCGCCGAGGATGTTGACCAGTTCCTCGTTGACGATCTTGATGACCTGCTGCGCCGGGTTCAGCCCGCCGCGCACGTCCGCCCCGCTGGCGCGTTCCTTCACCGCCGCGATGAACTCCCGCACCACGGGCAGCGCGACATCGGCCTCCAGCAACGCGATCCGGATCTCCCGGGCGGTCGCGTCGATGTCGGCGTCGGTCAGCTTGCCCTTGCCCCGCAGATTCTTGAACGCGGTGGAGAGCCGATCGGAAAGCGTGTCGAACACGAGAAACAGTCCGTTTCCTCGAAGCGATGAACTCCCCGAGTCTACCGGCCCCCCAACCTGTGGATAACTCCCACGCCCCACTACCGCTCAGTCGCCTGAACTCGCGGCGGTCGAGGGCGCACCGAGGGCGCGTGGGCTTACAGACGGTTACCCTGCTGAGGACGGTTCGAGAGGTCGGAGGGGCTGCGGATGGGTGCTGAACAGTCGGCAGAGATGGCGGCAGCGCTGCGGGTCCTGGAGTCCGCGGAGCTGGAGCGCGGGACCAGGGAGGAGCGACTGGCTGAGTTTGCCCGTGCTCGGGAAGAGATCTGGGCGCTCGCAGACCGGGCTGGGTCCGACAGCACAGCGATCCGCGCGCTGACCCGCGGTCTGGAGTCGTCCGAGGAATTCCTGGCTGACGGCGCACCCTGGGACGAACCGCCGACGGCCGGCAACTGACCGTGGCCGACAGCGAGGATCTGGTACGGGTCGATCCGTCGTCGGACACGTACAAGGAGTTCGCGCGGCTCTACCACATTGCCCAGGAACTGCACCCCGGCGGCGAGAACGGCTGGAACGGCGAGCTGTACGCGCGCACCGATGCCAAGTGGGGCGGTCTGGCCAACGACGGCTCGATCCGGCTGAACCAGCGCCTGGTGCTCGACCACCTCACCGGGGGCGAGCGCAGCGCCGACCCGCAGGCTCAGGCGCAGGCACTCGCGACGGTCCTGCACGAATCCAAGCACACGCGGTCGGCGATCGACGCCCCGAACGAGCCGAACGCCGTACGCAACATGACGTCGGTCGCAGTCAACGAGGCTTTCGTCGAAATCAGCACCGTCGACGACTTCCGGGACTTCGCCGACCAGGCAGGGTACGGCGGTGTGCCCGATCCGGAGCCGGAGTACCAGGGTGCCGTGCAGGCCGGGAACGCCCTGCTGGAGCGCGCGACGAGCTCTGCCGAGGAGCGCGATCAACTGGTGAACGCCGTGATCGAGAATCCGACGGTGATGGGCTGGGACACCGTCGCGGACAGCGTCGTCCGCAATGAGCTGGCCGACGTGGTGCCGCCCGATCCTGAGCATCAGCAAGCCGCCCGAGCCCACCTGGTCAACCAGATGGCGATCCCCGAGTGGGACGGCGTACAGCATCGGCCGGGTCGCGGCTCGATGGTTGCGGAACTGACCACCGAAGGCATCGACAAGGGCGTCGGCCAGATCCGGGAGCATTACCAGCAGAACCCTGGCGAGCCCTACCCGGCGAGGATGCCCAACCAGGCCGCTGCGGTCTCCACCGAGGTGCAGAACGGTGAGCAGCAGCGCGCAGTGACCAACACCGTTGGCACGCAACTGCAGTCAGGCGGTCGCGCCGAGACGGTGGATCTCGCGAAGCTGCCTCCGCCGGATGCCGCCACCCGCATTGCTGCAGGTCCGGGCCAAGCCGATGCGACGCGATTCCTCCGGGATCAGGCGCCGGCTGCCGCGGCAACTCATCGCCGGCCTGAGCTGGGAGACGGGGCTCGCGGTGCCGGGGCTCCGGCAGCCGCCGGGATCAGCCGGCCGGGCGCCGACCGTGGCGCGACGCCGGGGCCGCCGGGGCGTGGGTAGCCGACGCCGATGACCTGGCTCGACGCAGTCAACAGCAACTAACCGCCCATCCCTTTCCATCGGTTAGCGGCTACGGGTGCGGGTTGTGGTGGACGCGCGTCGTGGCTCCTTGGGGACATGGCGCTGGGAGGTCGTGGGGATGGGTCGCGGGGTGGGGGGTGGGGAGTCGAGACTGGCTGCGCATCCCCCTCCGATTCCTGTGAGGTCCGCCCATGCCCCGTCGTCTCATTGCCCTGCTTCCGTCTGCCCTGATCGCAGTCCTGCTGCCGGCCTTGCCGGCCACGGCGGCTGGTCCGCCGGGGCGGTCGGTGCCCGACCCAGTCAAGACCTTCACGCTCGTCACGGGTGACGTCGTACAGGTCACCGGTACCGGCGCCGGTCAGAAGGTCAACGTCGTCCACGATGCCGCGCCGATCGGCGATGTGGTCGTGACCCGGTTCAACAACGATCTGTACGCCGTACCGACCGCCGTCTCGCCGCTGCTCGCGCAAGGGCGGCTCGATCCCAAGTTGTTCGACCTGTCCGAGCTCGACCGGTCCGGGTACGACGACGCCACCACGCCGGACCTCCCGTTGATCGCGACGTCCGCGTCCGCCACCACCCGCCGTACGCTCGCCACCGCGCCGTCGGCCGGTATCGCGAGTACGCACCTCCTGCCCGCCGCGGGCGCGGTGGCGCTCACGATGGACCGGGCCGAGCGTGAGGCGTTCTTCGCCGGTTTCAGCACCCGGACCGGTACGACGTACCGCTCGATGACCGCGGGTGTGACCAAGCTGTGGCTGGACGCGAAGGTGAAGGCGACCAGCGACGGCGAAAGCGAGAGCAACACGCTGATCGGCGCCGGTCCGGTCTGGCAGAGCGGCTTCGACGGTACCGGGCAGACGATTGCCGTCCTCGACACCGGCGTCGACCAGCACCACCCGGACCTGGCCGGCCGGATCGTGGCGGCGAAGTCGTTCGTGCCCGGCGACCCGGATCCGTTGACCGACGAGCATGGGCACGGTACGCACGTCTCCTCGATCGCGCTCGGTACCGGCGCGGCCAGTGCCGGCAAGTACGCGGGTACCGCGAAGGGCGCCAAACTCGCGATCGGCAAGGTGCTCGACGACACGGGCTCCGGTCAGACCTCCTGGATCATCGAGGCGATGGCCTGGGCCGCGCAGCAGGCGCCGACCGTGAACATGAGCCTCGGCGGTGAGCCGACCGACGGCTCGGACCCGTTGGCGGCGGCGCTCGACGACATCAGCACCCGCACCGGCGCGCTGTTCGTGACGGCGGCCGGCAACTGGGGCCCGGGCTTCGGCAACCCGTACCCGTTCACGGTCGCGACGCCCGCCTCGGCTGCCCGGGCACTTGCGGTCGGCAACGGCACGCACTCGTTCTACCTGGATGCCAGCTCGAGCGCCGGCCCACGGATCGGGACCCTCGGACTGAAGCCCGAGATCGTTGCCCCAGGCACCGACATCGTCGCGGCCCGGTCCGCCGACAGCAAGTTCTTCCCGCTGCCCGACGCCCCGCAGTACACCGAGCTGACCGGTACGTCGATGGCCGCGCCGCGGGTCGCCGGATCCGTCGCGGTGTTGCGCCAGCAGCACCCGGACTGGTCGGCGGACCGGATCCGGGACGCGATCACGAGTACGTCGTGCACCACTTCCTGCCGGGGTGCCACCGGCGGCACCGGTCCGGAGGCGAACCCGCAGATCTACTGGCGCGGTGCCGGCGGGCTCGACCTGCAGCGCGCGTCGCAGCAACGCGTGCAGGGCACCGGCCTGCTGGAGTTCGGCGTACACAGCGACCCGCTGCCCGCGCGTCCGATTGTCAACAAAACGATTGTGTACACCAACGACGGCGACACCGCCGTCACGCTGCAGCTCAGCCACTCGCTGCAGCGGCCGGACGCGAACTTCACCTACAACGTGCAGCCGTACGCCGACCCGCCCGGCCTGTTCGAAGTACCCGCGACGGTGACCGTCGCACCGCACGCGACCGCCGACGTACCGGTCACCGTGGACCTGAGCAAGGCCCCGGAAGGCAGTGTGTACGGCGAGATCGTCGCGACCGCGGGCGATGTCCGCGTGCGGACGACGCTGGACTGGACCCGGACCACCGAGCTGCACCGGCTGACGATCGACTACACCGGCCCGGACGGAGAACACGACTCGACGACCCGGCCGACGTTCGGCGCGCTGATCGACCTCGACACCGGGATGCAGCGCGCGGTCGGGTTCGCCGACGGCCGCGGGTACACCGTCGACTTCGCCGGAGCAATGACTGACCGGCCGCTGCTCCCGGCGCACCGGTACTCGCTCATGGTCTTCCAGGCCGAGGCCGCCGCCGGCATCTACAGCGCGTACGTCGGCGCCTGGACGAGCGCCGCGGTACCGGACATCGCGCTCACGGCCGACCGCGACGTCCGGCTCGACGCGCGGACCCGGAAGCCGTGGCAGGTGTCCACGGAACGGCCGAGCGTCGCGACCGGCGGGCGCGCGATCGAGCTCAGCCGGACCTACACGCTGGGGGCCGGGCAGCAGACCACCACCTTCACCGCGACCCTGACGCAGCCGGACTTCCAGCTCTACTCGATCCCCAGCACCGCCCCGACGACCGGTAGCCAGCAGATCCGGATCCTCGAGCACCGGGAGGCGCCGGCTGTCACCGTCGATGTCGGAGGCGTCTCGATCCAGGCCCGCCGGCCGCAGCTGGCCAATCTCACCGGTGCGTTCCCGGCTCGCCAGCTCGCGCGGCTGTACGACGCGGATGCCGGCAGTCCGGCAGAGCTCGCGAACGCCCGTGGGCGGCTGGTGGTGATCGACGAGATCGTGAAGACAGCCGGCAAGGCCTTGATCGACGACGTGATCGGCGCGGCGACCAAGGCCGGTGCGAGTGGAGTTCTCGTCGCCGTCCAGGACGACGGCGTCGCCGAGCGGATCGCTTCGAAGCCGCCGGCGATCCCGGTCGGCGTTCTGACGAAGGCACAGGCGGCGGCCCTGCGTAAGGCGATCCACGCCGGCCGGACCGTCGCCCTGGTCCGGAGCGGCTTCCCATCGCCGTACACCTACGACCTGGTACACACCAAGAGCGGCGCGATCGGCACCGACACGACGGTACGGGTACGCGACCGCGAGCTCGGGGTCCGGCACACGTCGTACCACCGGCTCGACTCGGCAGGTGGGTACCAGACGGTCGGTGACATCCGTGGGGAGTTCTTCGGCGCCTACTGGACCTCCACGAGCCTGGTGCCCGACCAGTTCGAGCGGGACGAGCTGGTGACGCCCCGACACGAGTTCTCCAGGTCGTGGAACCTGCTGAACGAATACGCCGAGTTCTGGAACGACGCAGGTGCGTTGCAGCGCGGCCAGGTGCTGCCGACGGACGTCGGCTCCGGTACGACGGTGCCGAGCGTCGGAGCGCAGACGCAGGCGATCAACGGGAAGCTGATCCTCGCTCTGGGCGGCACTGGGTACCAAGGCTCACGGTCTGCCGTCAGCCAGTCCTTCTTCGACGGCAAGGCGACCAGTGCGTTCGCAGTGAACGACGATCTCTGCAAGGGCCCTGCGCCGTCCAACTGCAACCTGCCGGGGCCTGGCCGCTACCGGCTCGACTACACCGCCAGCCAGGGCACGATGCCGCTGGCGACGAAGAACAGCTCCAGCTGGACGGTGAACGTGACAGCCGGCGCTGACAGCAAGCCGGTACCGCAGCCAGTGGTCAAGTGGAACTGGTCAGCCGCGACCGGTCTCGACAACACCGCACCGAGCCACCCCTACGCGGTAACGGTCCGGCCGGGCTACGTAGCGCCGTACCAGAGCAGCAACGGGCGCTTCGCTGTCCAGCTGCAGGTCACGTACGACGATGGTGCGACCTGGCTACCGGCAGGCAGCCGCACTGTCGCACCAGGTGGTTCCGCTGTCTTCACGGTCCACCCTGCGAAGGTCTCCAACGGGTACGTGGGCTACCGGATCAGTGGCACCGACCAATCCGGCAACAGCCTCGACCAGTGGGTACTACGGGCAGCCCACACGAGCTGACCGCGTCCGCCGGGGCTGGTGTCAGCTCAGCCAGCCCCGGCGGTGCGCTTCCCAGCCCAAGTGAACGCGGGACGTCGACCCGGTCCGGGTCATCAGCTCCTGGACCTGCCGGACCACAGAGCGTCTGCTGATCCCCCAGTGCGCAGCGATCGCCTCGTTCGTCAGTCCGGACAGCAGCATCGACAGGAGCTCGCGTTCGCGACCGCTGAGCCGTTCCGGATCGGTCACGGTGTCCCGCTCGGCCGCCAGCAGCATCGGTGCGGCTGCTGCCCACAGAGTCTCGAAGTACGTGCACAAGGCCAGCACCAGCGACGGCGCCGTGACCTGTAAGGCGACCGACGAGTCGTCGCCGGGCCGGACGCTGACGATCGCGACCTCCCGGTCCGCGATCGCGAGCCGCATCGGGATGCCGGGGTAGACGCGGTTCTCGTAGTTCGGCATGGTCTTGTCGCGGACCAGTTCGCGGAAGTGCTCGTCCTGCAGGATGTCCAGCTCGAACACCGCCCGGACCTGTTCGGCCGTCACCACCGGCGACTCCCCCGGGTGCACCGCGACGGTGGTCGCCTTGACGAGCGCCAGGTACTCCATCGTCGCGTCGGTCTGCAGCCGCAGCACCCGGCG
>NZ_DASRVN010000579.1:0-4168 GCF_035655035.1 Kribbella sp.
CCCGAGCTCCCGGGCGAGCTTGATCGTCAGCTCCACCCGGATCGGACTCATCGGATGCCCACGCCCGAAGTCGTACGCCGTCAACCCGTCGTCGAACACCAGCAACGCCTCACCACTCATGCCCTTGACCTTAACCTTCAGGCGTCGGGAAGGGGTCGGCCGAAGTGCTTACTCATCCAGTACGCGCCGCGGCGGGCGTGGAAGACGGTCATCAGGACGGCGCCGAACGCGCCGGCGATCAGGGCCGCCCGCGGGTGCGTACCTACCGGTGCGACGGCGAGCAGGACGGCGGCGATCGCGAACGCCGCGAGGCCGCCGATCGCGTTGTTGGTGGCCGAGTTGCCGGTCAGATTCGGGAACTCGCGGCCGGTGATACCGGTGACGAAGTGCGGGACCCCGTTGAGGCCCATCAGTCCGGCCAGGAAGGCGAGCACGATCGTCTCGACCATCACGAACCTCTTTCAGTCTACGTGTGTTGACTGAAAGCGTAACACCAGTGAGTCAACATGCGTAGACTGAATTTCGTGACCACCAGGGCGGAGCAGCGTAAGCAGACCGAGAGCCGGATCCTGACCGCGGCACGGGAGCTGTTCGGCGAGCACGGGTTCGATCGGACCACGGTCCGGATGGTCGCCACGAGAGCCGGCAGCGATCCCGGACTGGTGATGCGGTACTTCGGCTCGAAGGAGCAACTGTTCGCGCAGGCAGCGGCGATCCCCACGGACGGAACGATCGAAGGCACGCCGGACGAGATCGCGACACACCTGACCGCGGCACTGGCCGGCAAGCTGGCCGACGAGCCGGTTACGGCCCTGGCCGCATTGCGCGCGATGTTCACCCATCCGGAGGCCGCCGACGAGGTCCGCAAGGCGATGACCGCACAGCAGCGGCAGATCGCCGGCCAACTGCCCGGGGACGACGCGCTGGTGCGATCCGGGGTGATCGGAGCGCTCACGCTCGGCCTGGTGATCTCCCGGCACCTGGTCAAGCTCGACGGTCTCGACGTACCCACGGAGCAGCTGACGGCGATCGCCGGACCGCTGATCGAAGAACTGGTGACGGGTTCCAGGCCGGTCGAATAGATTGCCGCGACGCGCGGGGGTGCTGATGATCGGGCCATCCGCCCCCGAAGGAGACGCCCATGCGTGGGATCGTTCGTGCTCTGCCTGCTCTCGTCAGTCTCGGTGCCCTGGTGTTCACGCTCGGCGGTCCGGCCCCGGCCGCCGACGTACCGGCGGTGCCGATCAGTCGTGCGACACCGACCCGGCTCATGCCGCTGGGTGATTCCAACACCGCCGGTGGTGATGCCGTCGGTGCTGCGTACCGGGCCGATCTGTGGCAGCTGCTGCGCGCCGACGGTCGGCCGGTGGACTTCGTGGGATCCGTGAACAGCGGGCCGGCCGGAGTGCTCGGCGACCGCGACCACGAAGGGCACGGCGGCTGGACGATCGGCCAGATCCAGGACAACGTCAGCGCCTGGCTGACCACCTACCGGCCGGACGTGATCACGCTGCAGATCGGCACCAACGACATGTACGACGACACGTCGGCGGGCGCCGCGCCGGACAAGCTGGCCAGGCTGATCGACACCATCACCAGCACCCTCCCGGACGTCCAGCTGTTCGTCGCGAACCTCCCGCAGCTCGCCGACCCGAACCACTACGCCCGGGTGGCCGCGTTCAACTACACGATCCCCGGCATCGTCGCCGCGAGCGCCGCCAACGGCCGGCACGTGCACTACGTGGACGCGAACTCCGGGCTGTTCCAGCCGTACGACTTCGTCGACATGTGGCACCCGAACTACGGCGCCGCGTCGAAGGCCGCGATCCGCTGGTACGGCGCGCTGACCGGCGTACCGATCACCCGCTTCGAGGCCGAGCAGACCGCGAACGCGACCGTGACGAACGCGAAGCGGGTGACGATCGCGTCCGCCTCCGGTGGGGCGAAGATCGGCTACATCGATTACCCGGACAGCTCGGTGACCTTCCGGTTCCAGGTCGGCAGCGCCGGGACGTACCGGATCCGCGCCCGCGGCGCCAACGGGATGGGCAGCGTCTGCAGCCACCACGTGTCCGCGAACGGCGGCCCGCCGGCGACCGTCAGCTACCCGTCGTACAGCTGGGACCTGCTCGGGGAGTCGGCCGTCGACCTGCCGCTGAACGCGGGGGCGAACACGGTGAAGTTCACCAAGGGCGACTGCTACACCGAGCTCGACGCGATCGACGTCAGCCCGGTGCCGGTGGCCTGAGAAAGCGGGCCTGAGAAAGTGGCCTGCGAAACGAACGGGCCGGCGCGGCACCCCTCCCTGGCCGCGCCCGCCCGTCAGTGGTCGAACAGTCGATTCATCGGTGGCGGACTGCAAAGCGTTACAGGTTTTGCACGTCCCTGCAGAGAAACCGCAGAATCTGCACCGATTCCGCCGCCGCCCGACTGCGGACAGTGAGATTCGGACTTGCGAGTACGTGGTCGCGGGGCCCAAGGTTCTTCCGTGAGGCAAATGAAACCCAACCGACGGCAGATCTTCACGGTGGGCGCAGCCGCGGCCGCCGCGACGGTCGCCGCCTCGACCCAGACCGCGACCGCCGGCCCGGCGGCCACCAGCTCGGCGGACGCGATCGAGTTCGCCACCACCACGTCGTCCACCGGGCCGTACGGCTCGGGCGTCGCCGGCTCGTGGACCAACACCAGCCGCGCCATCTCGACGGCGGCGCAGTTCCAGAAGACCCGGCAGGCCAACGGCGTCTTCATGTTCGGCGACAGCATCTCCGTCCAGGACGGCAAGGCCCTGGCGGTCCGGCTGCTGAACCGCAACGGCACCCAGCTCGCCGTCAACAACTGGTCCAGCCGCCCGACCTCGGGCGCGGTCGACGCGCTCCAGCAGGCCGCGTCGGCGTACGGACTGCCGCGCCGGGTGCTGCTGGCCAGTGGCTCGAACGACATCTTCGACCCACCGAAGTTCGCCGCCCAGGTCGCCCGCGCGATCAGCATCGTCGGCCAGAACCGGACCCTGTTCTGGGTCGACCTCCAGGTCGTCCGCCGGTCGGTGAGCGCGCCGATGCAGCTGGCCGACCAGCGGAACAGCTCGTGGCTGAACATGCAGCTGTACGACGCCCAGGAGAAGTACCCGAACCTGCGGATCATCCGCTGGGCCGAATGGCTCTGGGTGAAGCCGTACCGGCTCGTCAACTACCTGCGCGACGGCGTGCACCCGTCGGTCCCGTTGGGCCAGGACGCCCGGAACGAACTGATCGTCCAATCGCTGCTAGGCTGATAGTGTGAACACGAACTTGCAGCTGTGGTGGGCCGCCTAGGGCGGTCCATCCCAGCGCGTGTTCGCACGCAGCCACCACGGCCGCCTCACCGAGGCGGCCTTTTTGTTTGCCCTCGGTGGGGCCTCTCCAACCACTGAAGGGCACACGATCATGACCTCGCTTTCCGGCATCACCCCGTCCGGCCGGCTGACGCTCGGCAACCACCTCGGCGCGCTCCGCCGGTTCACCGACCCGGACGGTTTCTACTTCGTCGCGAACCTGCACGCGATGACGACCAAGCACGACCCGCGAAGACTCGCCACGCTGACCCGCGAGTTCGCGACGCTGATGCTCGCGGCCGGCGTCCCGGAGGGCACGGTGTTCGTGCAGTCCGACGTACCGACGCACGCGCAGCTCGCGTACCTGCTCGAGTGCACGTCGTACGTCGGGGAGCTGTCCCGGATGATCCAGTACAAGGAGAAGGGCAAGGGCCGGCCGATGACCCGGGCCTCGCTGTTCACGTACCCGTGCCTGATGGCCGCGGACATCCTGCTGTACGGCGCGGAACGGGTACCGGTCGGCGGCGACCAGGACCAGCACGTCGAGCTGGCCCGGGACGTCGCGATCCGGTTCAACCGCGAGTACGGCGAGACGTTCGTCGTACCGCGGCTGAACAAGGCGGCGCTGGCGACGCGGGTGAAGGACCTGCAGAACCCGACCGCGAAGATGAGCAAGTCCGACGCCGACGACGCGGTCGGCACGATCCGGCTGCTGGACCCGCCGGACGTGATCCGCCGGCAGATCATGCGCGCCGTCACGGATTCCGAAAACGTTGTCCGGCACGACGAGCAGAACAAGCCGGGCGTCACGAACCTGCTGGAGATCCTCGCCGCCTGTACCGCGGGCGACCCGGTCGA
>NZ_DASRVN010000580.1:0-9816 GCF_035655035.1 Kribbella sp.
CCTGACACACCAACTGTCACCTATCTCCTGATACAGAACCGTCACCGATGTCCTGAGACATCACACCGCGGTGGAGAGGTCGTCCAGATCGGTGTCGAACATGTGTTCTATTGTAGATCACGAATCAGTCACGGCCAAATCAGCGATAGACTCTGATCCCTTATATACAAGGAGAAGTAGGGGAGGTGTCAGTCGGCGTATGGCTGGGTGGGAGGGACCGCGGGTGGAGTTGCGGCGCTTGATGGCGGAGGCGCCGGGGCGTTGATGGCGCTTCCTGATCCGGAGAGTGAGCCGACGCGGATGCCGGATCGGATCATGCTGGCGGCTTGGGCTACCGAGATCGCGGCTGGGTTGTCTGCGGCGTACCCAGAGCTTGTGGGACTGCATGTGGGGGCGATGCGGTATCCGGCAGGGGAGTTGATCAGGAATGTGCGGGTGCCTGACGAATCGGGGCGCAAGTGAGCAGGTGCATGACGATGGGCGAGCTGTCGTTGGGGCGCAGGGGAGTCGGACGGCATCCGTTCTGATCGGTACGGCGTCGGTGGTTCCCGGACTGGGGTACGCCGTACCGCCTGGCCGATGGCGTCTGGTGATCGCTCTGCAGACGGAGGCCGGCGAGAGGGGCCTGGCGTCGCTGGACCTTGCCGTCACCGTGTAAGCCGTACGCGGAGGTGCTGCTCGGGGTGTGTCGTAAACGGGTTGCTGTGGTGTGGGGGTGGGGGGAGACTGCGGGCGCATGGATGATGGTGAGCTTCAGGAGATGTTGCGGAACGAGCGGTATCCGCGGGCGGCGGGGTACTCGGCTCGGTGGATGGTTGATGCCTCGATGGGGCCCAATCCGGTGTGGCAGGTGGAGGCGCTGGCCGGGGTGATGGCGTTCGAGCCGGGGATGCGGGTGCTCGACATGGGGTGCGGGAATGCTTGTAGTTCGGTGTTCCTGGCGCGGGAGTTCGGGGTCGAGGTGTGGGCTACGGAGTTGTGGGTCGAGCCCACGGAGGTTCTGCGGCGGGTGGTCGAGGCGGGGGCTGAGGAGCGGGTTCATCCGGTGCACTCGGATGCTCGGTCGTTGCCGTACGCCGAGGGGTTCTTCGATGCGATCGTCAGCCTCGGGGCGTACCACTACTTCGGGACGGACGACCTGTACCTGGGGTACTTCTCGCGTTTTCTGAAGCCCGGTGGGCGGATCGGCATCGTGCAGCCGGGACCGGTCGAGGAGTACGAGGTGCTGCCGCCGCCGCATCTCGCGGAGTACTGGAAGTGGGACTTCTGCGCCTGGCACAGCGCGGCCTGGTGGCGGCGGCACTGGGAGAAGACGGGGCTGGTCACGGTCGAGGTTGCCGATCAGGTGCCGTACGGATGGCAGGACTGGCTTCAGTGGAACGAAGCCTGCGACCTCGACGGCGGCCGACCGGGTCGCGAAGAAGCCCGCATGCTCCACGCAGACGGCGGCCAAACCCTCGGCCTCACCCGAGTCGTCGCACACCGGAACGACTAGCTACTGCGAGACTGCCGCCATGCCCAGGTGGAGACGGCGTAAGGCCCGAGACACCCCAGCGATCCCAGCGAACGACAGCCGTCGGACCGAGATCGTCGGCGTGAGTATCGATCCTCGGCACGACGTCGCCAGTGGCGGTACCGGGTTGTTCGAGTTCTGGACGGACCAGGGCGTTCCGGTGTACCTGCACGACATGGATCTCGTCAGCGTGGAGGTCCGGCCGGTCGATCAGGTCGTGGTTCTCCGGTTCGAGTACACCGAGGCGCGGTGGACGCCCGCGGCGGCTGAGGCGACGCCTGTGGTTGTGATGCGCTTCGAGGGGGTCGCGGTGCGCTGGTGGAATCAGGAGGCCGGGGTGTTGGGGCAGGTGGGGGACTTCGAGTACGACGGGGGCGACGGGTTCAAGCTCACGACGTACTCGGCTGTCATGGAGTTTGGCGCCGCGCGGCTGGTGGTTACGGCTGAGCCTGGGCGAGGGCGAGGATGATGCCGGCCGGGCCGCGGAGGTAGCAGAGGCGGAAGCCGCCGTCGAACTGGCCGACGCCGTCGAGGAGTTCGGCGCCGTGCCGTTGCAGCCGGGCGATGGTGTCGTCGAGGTCGTCGACGGCGAACATCACCCGGTGCATGCCGAGCGTGTTGTGCGGCGGATTCGGCGGTACGGCGGCGATCGTGGCCGGCGAGTGGTACTTCGCCAGCTCGAGGCGGCCGGGTCCGTCCGGCATCCGCAGCATCGCGAAGTCGCAGCGGACACCGGTGAGGCCGACGGTGCGGTCCACCCAGTCGCCCTCGACCTGGCCGCGGCCGTCCAGCTCCAGGCCGAGCTCCTCGAAGAACGCGATCGCGGCGTCGAGGTCGTCGACGACGATGCCGACGTTGTCCATCCGGAGAAGCGTCATGCGGGTTCCCTCCGACGTGGTCCGTGCGGCCACCGTAGACCGAACGTCTATTGTCTGCGGCATGCAATCTCTGTCTCCGCGGGTTCGGGCGTTGGGTGCGGCTGGAATCTGTCTGGTGATCGCGGTGGCGGCCGGGCTGGCGGTGGACAGCCGGCTGGACCGGCATTGGGTGTTGCGTGGGCTGACGGTGTTCCTGGCGATATGTTGTGCCGCGCTGCTGCTGACCGATCAGACCCGGCGGCTGCGGCAGATCGTCACAGCGGTCGGGCTGGCGATGTTCGGGCTGGTGATCCCGGTGTCGCAGACGACCTGGTCGAAGCCGCCGGAGGTCAAGTTCGCGCTCCAGGTGGCGACCGACGCGAAGACCGCAGCGCAGAAGGCCGGGCAGGGCGCGGTCAGCGTCGCGGACGTGAAGGCGGCGGCCGAGGCGCGCGGGGGCGCGGTCGGGTCGTTCCCGACCGAGAAGACCCCGGAGGTGCACGGCGCGGACGCGTACCCCGTCATCGTCCGCGCGAAGCGTGACCAAGGGCGCCCGTGGGCGTGTTTGTCCTTCACCGGTCAGGCCGCCAAGGTCCGCGCCTGTTGAATACCGGGTCCACTTCATGGGCAATCGATTTCTTCGGGGACCGGCGGCGGCCTAAGGTCGCGCTATGACACTTGGGAACCTCACCGGTATCAGCGCGCTCGCCGACGTCGAGACGCGCTCCATCAGTGCGGAGAACCCGACCGGTGAGCCCGGTCAGGGTGGGCGGCGGACCGAGGGGACCGGGGCGCACGCGGCCCGGGACCTCGGGCAGGGGTGGAAGGTCTCGCCGTCGATCGAGATCGGGCCGGGGGAGACCGCGACGCTCGCGGACATCGCCGGGTCGGGGTGCATCACGCACATCTGGCTGACCACGCACGTCGACCACTGGCGCCGGCTGGTCCTGCGGGCCTTCTGGGACGGCGACGAGGCACCTGCGGTCGAGACGCCGGTCGGCGACTTCTTCTGCTCGGGCTGGGGCAAGTTCGCGCAGGTCAACTCGCTGCCGGTCGCGGTGAACCCCAACGGCGGGTTCAACTGCTACTGGGAGATGCCGTTCAACCAGCAGGCCAAGCTGACCATCGAGAACACCCACGACGAGCCCGTGGTCGTCTACTTCCAGGTGGACTACTGGCTGGGCGCAGTGCCGGACAAGGCGGCGTACTTGCACGCCCAGTGGCGCCGCAGCAACCCGCTCGAGGCCAAGACCGTTCACACGCTGCTGGACGGTGTAGAAGGCCCTGGACACTACGTGGGTACGTACGTCGCGTGGGGCGTCAACAGCTCCGGCTGGTGGGGTGAGGGCGAGGTCAAGTTCTACGTGGACGGCGACGACGAGTTCCCGACCATCTGCGGCACGGGGACCGAGGACTACTTCGGCGGCGCGTGGAACTTCGACGTACCCCACCTGGGCGGCTACACCGAGTTCAGTACGCCGTACCTCGGTATGCCTCAGGTGATCCGCCCGGACGGGCAGTACCAGAGCCAGCAGCGCTTCGGCATGTACCGGTTCCACCTGCCGGACCCGATCCGCTTCAAGGAGCGGCTGCGCGTCGACGTACAGGCCCTGGGCTGGCGCTCCGGCGGTCGCTACCTCCCGCTGCAGGACGACATCGCGTCGACCGCGTTCTTCTACTCCGGCAAGACCAGCACCAACCGGCCCGCGACACCGAGCCACGACGAGATGGAGATCTGTTAGGGGATCGGCAGCGGCTCCTGCAGGGCTGAGTCGGTAAGGACGACCAGGGCCGCGGTCCAGGCGAGCGGAGCCTCGCCGGCGGGCTGCAGGTCGCGGTTGACCTTCTCGGGGAGCGCCCCCGCCTTGGTGCGGTGGTGGTCCAGCCAAGTGAGAAGCGCGGTGGCCGTGTCCTGGTCGCCGCGTGCTGCGGCGCTCAGCGCGAACAGGGCGGTCTGGGGTGTCCACGACACCCCGTCCGCCCGCCAGTCCTCCCCAGGTGTCACGCCGCCGTTCGGTTGCGTCAGTACGTCGTACGCCGCGTCGATCGCCGTACTGACCACCGGACGGGCCGGCGCGAACGGCGGGCCGAGGACCGTGACGATCGCGTCCCGTCCGCCTTGCAGCGTGACCGGCTGCACGCCCGGCTCGACGAAGCTGGTGGCCTGCGCCGGGATCCGCGGATAGTCCGGCCCGAACACCCGATCGGTTGCCTCCGACAACTTTTCCGCGGCGGTCCACCAGCGCGCGGCCTCGGGGGAGTGGTGCAGCGAGGTGGCGATCCGGACCGCGGCCCGCAGTCCGGTCAGCAGCGGCGCGACCGTGCCGAGCGTCAGGTCCCGCTCGGGCCGCTCCCAGTAGTCCGGCGACACGTTCGGCAGGCCGTCCGGGCCGAGCTCGGACAGGATCTGGTCGGCCGACGCGCGGACCATGTCCCAGTACTTGTCGCCCGCCCGGCAGAACCACGTCGCCCACAGCACCCACCCGGACCCGTCCAGCTGCGGCGCGCGGCCGTCACCGACGTGCCCGCCGGCCTCCGTGTACCGCGCCTCCCACCGCCCGCTCGCCGGCCGCACGCGGTTCAGGAACGCGAGTACGGCGAGCCCCTTGTCGTACTGCCCGATCGCGCACCGGGCGACCGCGACGAACGACGCGTCCCGCGGCCACACGTACCGCCACAGACCGTCCTGGCCGGCCAGGGCCGCGCCGTTCGGGCCGGTGAGCGCGTCGAGGTCGGCGATCGCGTGCCGCACCATGTCCTCGTGCGGGTCACTCCCCAGCGACGAGTGCACCGGGGCGTCCGAGATGCCTTGGGAGACCAGCCGCGGTTGCGGGTGCCGATCCAGGCCGTGGACGGTGCCGGCTGCCATCACCGCCAGCAGCAGGGCGATCACGACGTACGGGAACCACCGGTCGAGTGGCCGGTTCTCCCGCATCGCCCCTCCGATCTACTGCGCCAGGTGCTGCACTTCCGCCTCGAACTTACGTCGTGGCGCCAGCTCGACCAGATACATGGCCGACACCACCAGAGCGCCGCCGACCAGCATCCTCCACGTCAAGCTGTCCGAACCGAACAGTACGGCGAACGCCGACGCGAACACCGGCTCCATTGTCATCGCGATCGCCGCGCGGGTGGGAGTCAGGTGTGCCTGGGCCCAGGTCTGCACGATCAGCGCGAGCGCGCCGGCGATCAGCGCCATGTAGACCACACTGATCCAGTCGCGGCCTGTCGAAGGGACGGAGAACCCGCCGGGGATCGCCCCGATCGCGCACGTGCAGGTGATCACGATCATCTGCAGCGACGACAGGCCGAACGCGTTCTTCGGCGTGGACCAGGCGCCGAGCCCGATGATGTGCAGCGCGTACAGGCCGGCGGACGCCAGCGTGAGCAGCTCGCCGGTGCCGAGACTGAACCCGCGCAGCGACAGTACGCCGAGCCCGACCGTGGCGAGGATCACGGCGACCCAGGCCCAGCGCCCGATCCGGTGCCGCAGGATGACCGCGCCGAGCAGCGGCGTGAACACGACGTACATGCCGGTGACGAACCCGGACACGCTCGCCGACGTGTGCCGCAGGCCCTCGGTCTGGACCAGCTGGGCGATGCCGTAGGTGATGCCGAGGGCGACGGCCCGGCCGCGGTCCAGCCGGCTCAGCCGGGCGATCGCGGGCGGGTGCACGAGCAGCAGCGCGACCGAGGCGATCAGGAATCGCAACGCCAGGTAGTCGGCGACGTCCATCCTGGTGAGCAGGTCTTTGGTCAGGAAGAACGTCGATCCCCAGGCGGCCGCAACAGCCAGCAGGGCCAGTACAGCAACGCGAGGGCGGTTCACGCCTTACATCAGATCAGAACGCTTACCTGCAAGGCAAAACGGGACCTCCAGGAAAACGGAAAGAAAGAGCGGAGGGGTGGGCGTGAAGGCAAAAATCAGAGCACCGTGATCACGATCGTCGTGCCCGGTCGCACCTGCTGGCCCGCGCCCGGACTCTGCGCGGCGACGATGTTCAGGCCGAGGTTGAACGGCGCCTTCTGCACGCTGACCTTGAAGCCGGCGCCGGTGAGGATCTGCTGCGCCTCGGCGGTGGTCTTCTTCTTCACGTCCGGTACGTCGACCAGCGGCGGCCCGAGCGAGACGACCAGCGCCACCTTGTCCTTGGCGAACAGGGTGCCGTTGTTCGGCGTCTGGCTGATCACGTCGCCCTCGGGGACCTTGTCGTCGTACTTCGTGGTGCGCGTGACGACGAACCCGAGCGTCTTCAGCGCCTTGCTCGCCTCGTGGTACGACTTGCCGGTCAGGTCCGGTACGCCGATCGGCCGCTTGCCCTTGCTGACCGCGAAGTTCACCGCGGTCCCGGGCTTCACGACCGTGTTGAACTTCGGGCTGATCGCGATCACCCGCCCCTGCGGGACGGCCTCGTCGTACTGCTGGTTGATCTGCCCGGTGATCAGCTTGATCGGCGACAGCGCCTGCTGCGCCGCGTCCAGCGGCAGGCCGACGAGTTGCGGCACCCGGTACCGCTCGGGTCCCTTCGAGACGGTGAGGCCGATGTCGCCTTGCTTCCGGATCCTGTCGCCCGCGCCCGGGTCGGTGCGCATCACCTCGCCGCGAGGGACGTCCTCGGAGAAGTCCTGGTTGTCCAGGCTCGTCTTCAGCCCGGCCTTCGCCGCCTCGGCGGCGGCCGCGGCGGGGGACATCCGGACCAGGCTCGGCGTCGTGGTGTAGCGGTGGATCCCGTAGTACCAGGCGGCGGTCCCGATGCCGATCGCCAGCGCCAGGATCGCGATCAGCGCGATCGGCCCGCGGGACCGGCGCCGCGGCGGGGGCGTGTGCGCGGGTGGTTCGGCCGGAGCCCCGGTCGGGCGTCCGTGGTCCACCGGTACGACGATCGTGTCGTGCCGCATCGGGACGGGCTCGCCGCGGGTGTACCCGTCGTCGTACCCGCTGTCCTGCCGGATCTGCTGGATCGGCACGGTCAGGTCGCCGGTCAGCTCCGGGTCGTCCGGCAGCCCCTCGTCGAGCGCGCTGCGGACCCGGTGCACCTGGCGGCTGAACACCCGCGCGTCGGTCGGCCGCAGATCCCGGTCACGGGCCGTGGCGCGCTGCACGAGCGCGTCGACGTACGGCGGGATCCCGGGCTGCTCGAGCGACGGCGGCGGTACGTCGTTGTGCACGTGCGCGTACGCGACCTGGATGGGCGTGTCGCCGGAGTGGGGCTTGTTGCCGGTGAGCATCTCGTACAGCACGATGCCCGCCGAGTACACGTCCGACCGGGCGTCCGCGCTGCCGTCGGTGACCAGCTCGGGCGCCAGGTACGACACGGTGCCCATCAGAAGGCCCTGGGTGGCCGTGTTGCCGCTGGCGCTGACCGCACGGGCCAGGCCGAAGTCGGCCACCTTCACCGCGCCCTTGTCGGAGATCAGCACGTTCTCGGGCTTGATGTCGCGGTGCACGATGCCCGCGTCGTGAGCGGCCGAGAGCGCGGACAGGACCGGGGTCAGCAGGTCCAGCGCGCGGGCCGGGGACAGCGGCGCTTCGTCGCGGATGACGTCACGCAGCGTGCGGCCGGGGACGTACTCCATCGCCAGGAACAGCGTGCCGTCGTCGTCGCCCTGGTCGAAGACGGCCACGACGTTCGGGTTCGACAGGCGGGCGGCGGCCCGGGCCTCGGCCACGAACCGGCGGGTGAACTGGGCGTCGTCGCCGAGCCCGTCGTGCATCACCTTGAGCGCGACGGTCCGGTCCAGCCGCATGTCGAGCGCCTGGTAGACGGTGGCCATCCCGCCCTTCGCGACGCGCGCGCCCACGCGGTACCGACCGTCGAGCACGCGCCCGACGAGGCGGTCGCTGACCTGCGTGTCCACGTCGTCCGTCACTTGCGGTGAGCCGCCTCTCCCCAAACCGTTCTGCAGAGAGTGTAGATAACGGCGCAGACTTACTGAGCCAGGCTCACCGCAGGGGGTCCCACCCGCGTTCCAGCTGGGCCTTGATCCGCAGGACGTTGCTCACGTACGCCTTCGTGTCGGCGTACATGCCGTTCTTCTTCACCCCGCCGAGGCCCTGGTAGTAGCCGGCCACCGCGATGTCCAGCTTGGCGGCACCGGTCAGGCGGCTGAGCAGTACGACGCCCGCGGTGACGTTGTCGTGCGCCTTCAGCAGGTCGAGCTCGCGGCCGACGATCCGGGACGCGAACCGGCCGGTGGACGGGATCACCTGCATCACGCCGATCGCGTTCGCGGGGGAGACCACGCGCTGCTTCCAGCCGGACTCCTGCCAGGCGACGGCGAGCGCCAGCTGCGGATCGACTCCGTACCGTTTCGCGGCGCTTACGATCAGTGACCGTGTCTGCGACCGGGTCGGCTGCTTGCGCTGCTTCAGGATCGCGCGGTTCCGGTTCGCCTGGGCGACGATGTGGTCCGCGTACTTGCGGCCGGCGAACGTGTTGTCGGTGCGCTTCTTCGGCCGGATCTTCACCGGGACCTGCAGCGCCTTGCCGGCGAAGATCGGGTCGCTCGGCTTCAGCTTGTTGGCGGCCAGCAGGTTCGCCTGGGAGCAGTTGAAGCGTTTCGCGATCCCGGAGATCGTGTCGCCGGCCTTCACGACGTACGTCACCCGCCCGAGCTGGGACCGCTTGGCCGGGGTGCTGGCCGCCGCCGACGGGACCTTGAGCACCTCCCCGGCGTAGATCGCGTTGCCGTTGCCCGGCAGCTTGTTCAGCGCGACCAGGTTGGTGACCGTGGTGCCGTAGCGGCCGGCGATGTGACTGAGGGTGTCACCCTGTTGCACGGTGTAGGCGCCGAGCCCCGGTGATCCGGCGGTGATCACCGCCGCGGTCAGCACCGGTACCGCCAACCCGGTCAAGATCCGGACAACGTTGCGCATCGCAACCAACTCCCCGTTGTGAACGTCACTTGACCCTATGTGCTGAGGCTGATGTGACAACAGGTGCTGATGGGGTTGGTGTTACGCCTGTAACGTAAAGGTTACAATTCAACGCTGAACTACATCGTTGTGGTTCACAATCATTCCGGTTGCTGTCGGCAACCGTGGGTCAGCGCGAGAACCTGCTGACCAGGAAGGGCTTCGCGACGTCGGGGAGCGCCCCGGTGCGAACGGTGTCGGCCAGCACCTGCGCCGTGACCGGCGTCAGCAGGACGCCGTTCCGGTAGTGGCCGGTTGCCCAGAGCAACCGATCCAGTCCGGACGGGCCGAGCACCGGGGCGTTGTCCGGCGTCGCGGGACGCAGCCCGGCGATCGTCTCGACCAGCTCGAGCTCGTCGGTGATCGGCAGCACCGTCCGCGCGTCGCGGAGCAGGTTGAACACGCCGCCGGCCAGCACCCTGGTGTCATAGCCGAGTTCGGTGCTCGTGGCACCGACCACCAGCTCGCCGCCGGGTCGTGGGACGAGGTACACCGAGAAGCCGCGGGCGGTCGCGCGCACGGTGTGCTGC
>NZ_DASRVN010000581.1:0-12753 GCF_035655035.1 Kribbella sp.
GGAAGGGCTCCGGCGGGTACGTCGGGTTCGACAGCGACAAGGTGACGATGCGGATCGGCATCTCCTACGTCAGCGAGGCCAACGCCCGGCAGAACCTGCGTGCCGAGAACCCGCGCGGTACGTCGGTCGACGTGACGGCTCTGAAGGCCAAGCAGGCCTGGCGTGAGCAGCTGAGCCGTATCGACGTGACAGGCGGTACGACAGACCAGCGGACCACGTTCTACACCGCGCTGTACCACTCCCTGCTGCACCCGAACGTGTTCAGCGACGTCAACGGCCAGTACTGGGGCTTCGACCAGAACCCGCACAGCCTGTCCCGCGGGCAGCAGGCGCAGTACGCGACGTTCTCCGGCTGGGACGTGTACCGGTCGCAGTTGCAGCTACTGACGCTTCTTGAACCAAGGAGGGCCGGTGACATCGCGCAGTCGCTGTTCAACCAGGCCTCGCAGAACGGAGGTGTCTGGGACCGGTGGACACACGCCTCGGGCAGTACTGCGGTGATGACGGGCGACCCGTCCGCACCGGCCGTTGCGGGCATCTACGCGTTCGGCGGCACCAACTTCGACTCCCGTGGTGCGCTGCGCTCGCTGGTGCAGGCCGCGACCGTACCGACCGCCAAGGACCTCAGCTCGGCCGGTAAGCCGGTGATGTCGATCGGGCAGCGGCCGTCGCTCGACAAGTACCTGGCGCTGCACTACATCCCCACCAAGTCGAACGCGTGGGGCGGTGCGGGCGAGACCCTCGAGGACGTGACGGACGACTTCGCGCTGGCCCAGTTGGCGCAGCGTACGGGCGACACGGCGACGTACCAGAAGTTCCTCACGCGGTCGCAGTACTGGCAGAACGTTTTCAACCCGGACAACGGCGGCTACGTGCAGAACCGGGACGACAACGGCGCGTGGCCCGCGTTCACGCCGTCGACGTACGACGGGTTCGCCGAGGGGAGCAGTGCGCAGTACACGTGGATGGTGCCGCACAACCGGGCCGGGCTGATCGACGCGATGGGCGGTCCGGACGCTGTGAACCAGCGGCTGGACGCGTTCTTCAAGAACCCGGACGGGACCTGGGCGCTGACCGGCGCGGGCGACCTGCACGCGGAGATGGCCAACGAGCCGTCGATCAGCACGCCGTGGATCTACAACTACACGGGCCGGCCGTACCAGACGCAGGAGACGTTGCGGCAGGCAATGAACCAGCTGTGGAACACCAGCACCGGTGGGATCCCGGGGAACGACGACCTGGGGGAGATGTCGTCCTGGTACGTGTGGACCGCGCTGGGGCTCTATCCGGACGTTCCTAGCCGGGCAGAGCTGCAGGTCGCGGCACCGCTGTTCGAACGGGCCGTGATCCACCGTGACGGCGGTAAGACGATCCGGATCAACGCGCCGGGTGCGGACGCGCAGTATGTGCAGTCCTTGAAGGTGAACGGGAAGGCTACAAACCAGCCCTGGTTGCCGGAGTCGTTCGTGCAGCGCGGTGGGACGTTGGACTTCACTCTTGGTACGACTGCCAACACGACGTGGGGCACTGGGCAGGCACCGCCATCGTGGCGGACCGGGGAGATCCCGTTCCAGACGTCTACTGACACTAGCCGGGTTGTTGTTGCTCCCGGCACCACTAGCGCTCCTGTGTTGCTACAGGCGCACCGGCTGAGTGGAGCCGCGCAGGACGTCACCTACACGGTCAACGCACAAGCGGGTCTTGTCGCAAGCCCTGCGACGGGCACCTTCCACGTGGACCAGGCCGGCAGCGCTGCAGTCACGATTACTGCTCCCGCTGGCACACCGGACGGCCGCTACCCGGTGACGGTGCAGCTGAAGGCTGCGGACGGCACAGCCTTGCCCCAGGTCGGTTTCACTGTGGTCGTTGGTCAGCCCAACTCGTTCTTCGTCCTGCGGGAAGGCGTAGGCATCTCTGACGACAACGGGGACCACACCGAGGCGGACTACGACGGCGGCGGCGTCAGCTACTCACGGCAGGCGCTTGCGGCGGCAGGGCTCACGCCTGGTGGCACAGGTACCGTGCAGGGCCTCAGCTTCACGTGGCCCGACGTACCGTCCGGGGATCCCGACAACGTGCCCGCCGACGGCCAACTGCTCAATCTGAACCTGCCTGCCGGTACGACGAAGCTGTCGTTCATCGGCAGCGCCGTCAACGGCAACCAGCAGACGACCGCGACACTCAACTACGCCGACGGTACGACGTCCCAGGTCGACCTCTCCTTCAGCGACTGGACCCTGGGCGGTGGAGGCGACACCCTGCACTACGGCAACCTCATCGTCGCCACCACCCCGTACCGCAACGAGTCCGGCGGCGGCAAGGACAACGTCACCACCCACATCTTCGCCACCGCTCCCGTAACGCTGACCCAAACCCCGGTGAGCATCACCCTCCCCAAGAACCGCGACCTCCGCGTCTTCACGGTCGCGGCAGGCTGACCACCTCGCCGCCGCCCTCGGCCAGGGCGGCGGCGACCTGGCGGGCGTTGGCGGTGAACTCGTCGGTGGGGATCGGGGGCAGCAGGTCGTCCCAGATCGCGATCATCGCGCCGCGGAGCTGCATCATGCCGAGCGGCCGAGCGAGGAACCACAGATGGAAGTGCTCGCTGCCATCACCCCACCGGCTGAAGTGCGTGCGGGCAACCGGTTCCAGATCCTGAATCGCCTTCGCTAGCCGCTGGATCGTCGGACCGAGCGTCGCGGTGAGCTCCACCGGAAGATTGTCCAGCCGGTAGTGCTCCCGAGGCTCGAGAATCGCCACGAACGGCAGACCGGACGGCTTGCGGGCCTTCAGCTTCCACTGGTCATCACGCCAGATGACGTCGCGGTTGGGCTCGGAGCATGACCAGCAGTCCTCACCACCCTCACCACCCCGCGCCGGCTCCGGCAGCACCGGCTCGTCCAGCGGTACCACCTGGACATCGCCCTCGAACGGGAAGAACGGGTGGCCGACCAGCGGCTCGGCGGACAGGCGCTCGCCGTACGGGAGCCGGCGGTGGTACTCGGAGGTCATTCCCGCACTCTGCCGCACGGCGCGCGGGCGGGGAAGTTTCGGTCGTCGTTTCAGTGGTTGACGGGGGACGGGGGAGCGGTCACGCTGCGGGGAATCGATTTCCGTGAGGTGGCTGATGGAGCTGAGGCGGCGGACTGTGGTGCTGGGTGGGCTGGGGCTGGCGGCCGCGGGGATGACCGGGATGGTCGGGGTGCCGGCTGAGGCCGCGGTGTTGGCCTGGGTGGGGGCGGGGCCGTTGCGGCATGTGTACGACCCGACGCCGGACGGGCCGCCGTACGAGTACATGAACGACCACTGCGTCATCCAGGGACCTGACGGGACCTGGCACCTGTACGGCATCATCGGCGACTCCGCCCCACCCGGCAGCTTCCCGGACGGGGCGAAGGAGATCCGCTTCGCGCACGCGACCGCGCCGGCGTTGGACGGGCCGTGGACGACGCAGCCGCCCGTACTGACCGTCGACCCGAACTACTACGGCGAAGTACATCTCTGGGCGCCGCACGTGATCGAGAGCGGCGGCACGTACTACATGTACTACGCCGCCGGCGGTAACGGCTGTGCGATCAACCTGGCCACGTCCACGGACCTGTTCAGCTGGACGCGAATCCCACAGGGCCCTGTGTTCCGCGGTCTGGTCGCGCGGGACCCGTACGTCACCCGCATCGGCGACCAGTGGGTCATGTACTACTGCGAGCTCAAGGACTGGCAGTCGAACCACATAGTCGCCGCCCGCACCAGCACGGACCTGATCCACTGGAGCGCCGCACAGACCGTCTTCACCGACCCGAGTACCGACGCCAACGCCTCAGTCACCGAGTCACCGGTCGTGGTCGAGCGCGACGGCACCTACTACCTGTTCATCGGCCCACGCTTCGGGTACGTCGGTACCGACGTCTTCCGCAGTACCGACCCCTTCAACTTCCAGCTGTCCAACTACGCCGGGCACGTGCCTGCGCACGCCGTTGAAGTCGTAGGCGATCACGTGACCGCGGCCGGCTCGTTCCAGCACGGTATCTACCTGGCCGACCTGCAATGGCGCACTACGCCGCCGGTCTGGCACAGCCCGGACAACCCGGCCGCCGGGCTGAACCCCCAGGGCGCCATCGAACTGTTTGCCCTCGACAACAATCACCGGATCGTACGCCGGGTGCTGCCGGGGGACTGGGAGTTGTTCAGCGACGAGGTGAGCACGGTCCCGACCGTTGGGCGCAACACGGACGGCAGGCTGGAGCTGTTCACGGTCGCCAAGGACCAGAGCCTCATCCACCGCGTGCAGCGTGCAGACGGGACCTGGGGCGACTGGGAGGTCTTCGGAGGCGCTGCTGGTGCCGCACCGACCGTGTCGCGCAATCTTGACGGCCGCCTGGAGGCGTTCGCACTCGGCCCGGCCGGGGCGTACATCACGCACCGCTGGCAGAACAGCGGCGGCTCTGCAACCTGGAGTGACTGGGAGAGCTTCGGCGGCGCGGCCGGAGCACCACCTGTAGTCGGTGTGAACGCAGACGGCCGCATGGAGGTCTTCGCACTAGGCCCTGGTGGCGCTTACGTCGCACACCGCTGGCAGAACGCACCGAACAGCGGCTGGAGCTCTTGGGACACCTCCTTCGGCGGACCGGCCGCTGCGCTCAGCACGGTCAACCGGGACGGCCGTGGGCTGCTCAACGTGTTCGCCCTCGCTCCGGTGAGTACCGGCGTACACCGTCGCGTGCAGTCCGCCCCGAGTGGCGGCTGGGCCGGCTGGCAGCAGGCGGACTCGTGGGCCGACGCATCCGCGCGTACTGCGGTCAACGCCGACGGGCGGCTGGAGATGTTCTGCATCCCACCCGGTGGCGCACAGATCACCCACCGCTGGCAGACCACACCGACCAGCGGTACTTGGAGCAACAGCGAGGTCTTCGACACGCAGCCGGTCGCAGCTAGCCCTACGGTGATCGTGGACGCGAGCGGCCGTCAGCACGTGTTCGCCGTGTCACCTGACGGCGTACTGCGCGAACGTGTCCAAGTAGCACCCAGCAGCGGCTGGGGACCCTGGCAGACGTTGCCAGGAGCCCCTATCCTCCCGCTGCCGACAGGACATCCGTCCTAGTCACTGGAGCACAGTCGCCAGGGCCTCGTACCCGGGCAGCAGGTCGATCCCTTCGTGGCCCAGGAGCTGGATCGCGACGTGGTCCGCGCCGGCGTCCAGGTGTGCCTTCAGGCCGGCCGCCACCTCGACCGCGGAGCCGTGCAGCACCATCGCGTCGACGAGCCGGTCGCTGCCGCCGTCGGCGAAGTCGTCGTCGGTGAACCCGAGCCGCTTCCAGCTCGACAGGTAGTTGCTCAGCTGCAGGTACGACGCCAGCCGCTCGCGCGCGGTCGCCCGGGCGATCTCCGCGTCGGTCTCCAGCACGATCGCCTGCTCCGGCGCGAGCAGCACCCCGCCGCCGAGGATCCGGCGGGCCTCGGCGGTGTGCTCCGGCGTGGTCAGGTACGGGAGCGCGCCGGCCGTCCGCGCGCCGGACAGCTGCAGCACCTTCGGGCCGAGCGCCGCCAGCGCCCGCCGGTCCGCGGGGACCTTCTCGTCGTCGAGCGCGTCCAGGTACTCGACGATCGTCCGGTACGGCGACGTGTACTCGCCGGTACTCTCCCGGTGCCCGATCCCGACGCCGAGCAGGAACCGCCCGGGGTGCTCGTCCTCGAGCCGGTGGTACGACGCCGCGACCCCGGCCGCCGGCGACTTCCACATGTTGACGATGCTGGTGCCGACGGCAACCGAAGTCGTTGCGGCCAGCAACACCTCGGCGTCGCGCAGCCCGGTGTCCGGCGAACCGCCCAGCCAGAGCGTGCCGTACCCGGCGCGCTCGAGTCCGGCGGCGAGCTCCGGGCCGTAGTGCTGCCCCGCGTGCCAGATCCCGTAGCGTCCCAGTTCCATCGCCACCGCGTGCTCCTCTCGTCGGGCGTCCCTGTGCAAAGCATCCCTGACCACTACGAATAGCCGTCAATGATGGTTGCCGCGTCAGCCGCAGTACGATCAGACCATCCGGTCGAGTGGTATGAACCTGGGAGGCATACACTCGGCAGCGACCTGGCAGCGTCCCCTCAACCGCCGGGCCGCGGACACAACGATGTGGGCCGCACACCTGGACGGGAAAGAAGGGCGTGTTGTGAAGGTCGGAGTTCCCAAGGAAGTCAAGAACCACGAGTACCGGGTGGCGATCACCCCCTCCGGCGTGCACGAGTTCGTGCGCAGCGGGCACGAGGTTCTGATCGAGCAGGGGGCAGGCGACGGTTCACTGATCCCGGACGACGAGTTCGTCGCCGCCGGGGCGCGGATCGTGGCGGATGCGGACGACGTGTGGGCGGACGCGGAGCTGGTGCTCAAGGTGAAGGAGCCGGTGGCGGAGGAATACCACCGGATGCGCAAGGACCAGGTGCTGTTCACGTACCTGCATCTGGCGGCCAGCCAGGACACGACGGAGGCGTTGCTCCGGTCCGGCATCACCGGTATCGCGTACGAGACCGTGCAGCTCCCGGACGGCACGCTGCCGCTGCTGGCCCCGATGAGCGAGGTGGCCGGCCGGCTCGCGCCGCAGTCCGGTGCGTACCACCTGATGGCGCAGGGCGGCGGCCGCGGCGTGCTGCTCGGCGGCGTGTCCGGCGTGCACCCGGCGCGCGTGGTGGTCCTCGGCGCCGGTGTCTCGGGGATGAACGCGGCCGCGATCGCGCTCGGTATGCAGGCGCAGGTGCAGCTCTTCGACCGGAACATCGCCCGCCTGCGGCAGGCCGACCAGATCTACCAGGGCCACCTGCTGACGATCGCCTCGAACGCGTACGAGATCGAGCGCGCGGTGCTGGAGGCCGACCTGGTGATCGGCGCGGTGCTGGTGGTCGGTGCGAAGGCGCCGAAGCTGGTCACCAACGACATGGTCAGCCGGATGAAGCCGGGCAGCGTGCTGGTGGACATCGCGATCGACCAGGGCGGCTGCTTCGAGGACTCGCGGCCGACCACGCACGCCGACCCGGTGTACAAGGTCCACAACTCGCTGTTCTACTGCGTCGCGAACATGCCCGGCGCGGTGCCGAACACGTCGACCTACGCGCTCACCAACGTGACCCTGCCGTACGCGATCGAGCTGGCGAACCTCGGCTGGCGGGAGGCCCTGAAGCAGGACCACAGCCTGGCGCTCGGGCTGAACACGTTCGACGGTCACGTGACGTACGGACCGGTCGCGGAGGCCCACGACCTGTCGCAGCTCAAGCTGGACGAGGTGCTGGTCTGAGTAACTCCGTGGGCATCACCCGGGCAGTTGGCACCTACCTGGACCACCTCACGGTGGAACGCGGCCTGGCCCCGAACACTCTGGCGTCGTACCGGCGTGACCTGCGCCGGTACGGCGGCTACCTGGCGGCTGCCGGCATCGACGACCTCGGCGGGATCACGGAAGCCGTGGTCAGCGACTTCCTGATGCGGCTGCGGGAAGGGGACGCGGATCACCCGCCACTGACCGCTTCCAGTGCCGGACGGACCGTGGTCGCGGTCCGTGGCTTCCACAAGTTCTGCGTACGCGAGGGACTGACCGCAGTCGACCCTGCGGCGGCCGTGAAGCCCCCTGTGCCGCCGCAACGGCTCCCGAAGGCACTGTCTGTCGACGAGGTCACCCGGATCCTCTCAGCGGCCGCTGGCGCCGAGGCGGAGCCGGCTGTCCTGGCCACGCGTGACGCGGCGTTGCTGGAGTTCCTGTACGGCACAGGCGCCCGTATCTCGGAAGCGGTCGGGCTGGACGTCGACGACATCGACTTGGACGCCGGTGGGGTCCTGCTGCGCGGCAAGGGCAGCAAGGAACGGGTAGTGCCCGTCGGTACGTACGCCCGCGACGCCCTGTCGGCGTACCTCGTCCGTGGCCGTCCTGACCTGGTCACACGCGGCCGTGGTACGCCAGCGCTGTTCTTGAACGCCCGCGGTGGCCGGTTGTCCCGGCAAAGCGCCTGGACGGTACTGCGGCGTGCTGCTCAACGTGCTGGTATCTCCAAGGAGATCTCGCCGCACACACTGCGCCACTCGTACGCCACGCACCTGCTGGACGGTGGCGCCGACGTACGCGTCGTACAGGAGCTGCTGGGCCACGCGTCGGTGACAACGACACAGGTCTACACACTGGTCACGGTCGACAAGCTGCGTGAGGTGTACGCAACCTCCCACCCGAGAGCCCTCTCGTCGTCGTAGTCCAGGCCCCGCAGCGATGACCTAGAAACGGTGTGCGATCATCTGGTGACGGTTGGTCACTCGGGGAGGGTGACCGGCCCCGTTCGGAGCTTTGTCGACAAACAGCCCCACCCCGGTGCGGAGTGGCTGGTTGAGAGTGCTTGAATGCACGCTTACAGTCGCTGGGATCGCCCGTATCGGTTGAAAGGTTTGACGAGTCATGAACGAGTCGACATTCCCGGGCACCGAACACGTGATGGGCCACTTCCCCGCTCCGGAGCCGGCCCAGCAGATCAGCACGTCCCTGAACCCCCAGCACGAACCCCAGCACAGCACCCCGCCCCGCCCGGCCCCCGCGCCGGCGCGAGCCCTGCCCGACAACTATGCGGAGATGCCGAAGCCGACGGCCAAGCTCACCGCGGAGGACCTTGCACCCGTGAACGACCCGAACGGTCCGCGTCACAAGATCGGCCCCACCGGCCGTCCACTGCCGGACCTGCCGGAGCCGCAGCCTCCGACGAAGACCGGCCCGGCGCAGGTGATCGCGATGTGCAACCAGAAGGGCGGCGTCGGCAAGACCACCACCACGATCAACCTCGGCGCGGCGATCGCCGAGACCGGTCGCAAGGTGCTGCTGATCGACTTCGACCCGCAGGGGTCCGCCTCGATCGGGCTCGGCGTCCAGCCGCACGACCTCGAGCTGTCGGTCTACAACCTGCTGATGCAGCGCGACATCACCGCCGACGAGGTGATCCAGCCGACCCGCGTCGAGAACCTCGACCTGCTGCCCGCCAACATCGACCTGTCCGCGGCCGAGGTCCAGCTGGTCCAGGAGGTCGCCCGCGAGTACACGCTGCAGCGCGTCCTGGATCCGATCATCCCGCTGTACGACGTGATCCTGATCGACTGCGCCCCGTCGCTCGGGCTGCTCACCGTGAACGCGCTGACCGCGTCGAACGGCATCGTCGTACCGCTGGAATGCGAGTTCTTCGCGCTCCGCGGGCTGGCCATGCTGACCGACACGATCGCCAAGGTCCAGGACCGGCTGAACCCGAAGCTCGAGATCGTCGGGATCCTCGGCACCATGTTCGACGGGCGGACGACGCACGCCCGGGAGGTCCTCGACCGGGTGGTCCAGGCCTTCGACGAACGCGTCTTCCACACAGTCATCCGGCGTACCGTCAAGTTCCCCGAGACCACGGTCGTCGGCGAGCCGATCACCACGTACGCCCCGTCATCGAGCGCGGCCGCGCAGTACCGCGATCTCGCCAAGGAGGTGCTGGCGCGTTGTCCCGCCGGGTGAGCCTGCCAGGTGCCAGTGAACTCTTCGGGGGTGCGGCACCGAAGCAGACCAGACCCGAGAAGCGCACCACCACCGACACGCCGTCGACCGGAGTCCGGTCCGGGACGGCCGTCGTCGACGACCGCAAGTCCAGCGGTCGGATCCGGCACGACACGAAGATCACCGTGTACGTGACGGAGGAGGAGCTGCTCGGCCTGGAACAGACCAGACTCGCGCTGCGCGCGGAGCACGGCCTGACGGCCGACCGGGGCCGGATCGTCCGGGAGGCGATCGACGTACTGCTCGCCGACTTCATGGACCACGGGCCGGACTCGGTACTGGTACGGCGGTTGAAGGCGTCGGAGTGACCGTGTCCGCCACGGACCCGCTGGACCCGCTTGCCGAGGATGCTGCCGCTGAGGGTGCTGTTGCCGAGGGCAAGGGGTTCAGCGTTCACCTGGTGAACTTCGAAGGACCGTTCGACCTGCTGCTGCAGCTGATCTCGAAACACAAGCTGGACATCACCGAGATCGCGCTGTCGGTGATCACCGACGACTTCATCGCGCACATCAAGGCGCTGGGGTCGGAGTGGGACCTCGACCAGACGTCGGAGTTCCTGCTGATCGCGGCGACCCTGCTGGATCTGAAGGCGGCGCGGCTGCTGCCGAAGGGCGAGGTCGAGGACGACGAGGACCTGGCGCTGCTGGAGGCGCGGGACCTGCTGTTCGCGCGGCTGCTGCAGTACCGGGCTTTCAAGCAGATCGCGGCGCTGATGCAGGAGCGGATGGCGCTCGAGGCACGGCGGTTCCCGCGGGCTGTGGGGGTGGAGCCGCGGTTCGCGGAGTTGCTGCCCGAAGTACTGCTCGGGATCGATCCGGCCGGGCTCGCGGCGCTGGCCGCGCGGGCGCTGGCGCCGAAGGACGACGTACCGCCCGGGGTCTCGCTGGCCCACCTGCACGCGCCGGCCGTCACGGTGCGGGAGCAGGCGCTCGTGATCGTCGACCGGCTGCGGCGGCAGCGGAGCGCGACGTTCCGCTCGCTGGTGGCGGATTCGCCGGACACGGTGACGACGGTATGCCGGTTCCTGGCGTTGCTGGAGCTGTTCCGCGAGGCGGCGGTGTCGTTCGACCAGGTGACACCGTTGGGTGAGCTGACGATCCGGTGGACAGGCACCGACGACGGCGAGATCGACGTCAGCGACGAGTTCGACGAGACCCACAAACCCGAGGACGAGTCCGGCGAGGCTCCCCGCGTCGAAGAAGACCCCACCTTCCTCGAACCCGGCCCCAGCGCCACCGACGACCCCGACCTCCCCCCACCCGACGAGACGGCAACCCAGTGACCGACGACACCGACACCCCAGACCGCTCCCCGCACGCCGATCCAGCCGCCCCGGTCGCGCCGGTCGCGCCATCCGCGCTGTCCGCATCGGGCCCCTCCCCATCGGCCGCGGTTGGGGAGGATCTTGTCCCCGGAGCGGCAGGAAATCCTCCCCAACCTGAGGACGAGGCGGGGGCGGCGGTCTCGGACGTGTCCGGGGGTGGAGAGGTGGATGCCGGTGCGGGCCTGGATGACGAGGATCAGCTGCCGGCCGGGCAGACGGCGTTGCCGGTGGGGGACGAGGTTGTCGTCGACGATGCGACGATGCGGCGGGCGCTCGAGGCTATTTTGATGGTGACGGACGAGCCGTTGCCGGTGTTGACGTTGGCGCGGGCGGTGGGGCGGCCTACCGGGGACATCGCGGCGGCGCTCGAAGGGCTGGCGGCGGAGTACACCGAGCAGGGGCGTGGGTTCGACCTGCGGGAGGTCGGCGGCGGGTGGCGGTACTACACGCGCGCGGACGCCGCGCAGTACGTCGAACGCTTCGTACTCGACGGGCAGCAGTCGCGGATCACGCAGGCGGCGCTGGAAACGCTGGCTGTGGTCGCGTACAAGCAGCCGGTCAGCCGGGCGCGGGTCTCCGCGATCCGCGGGGTGAACGTCGACGGAGTGATGCGTACGCTCGTCGCGCGCGGCCTGGTCGAGGAGGCAGGGGCGGACACGGAGTCGCAGGCGACGCTGTACCGCACGACGACCTACTTCCTGGAGCGGATGGGGATGCAGTCCCTCGACGACCTCCCGGAGCTGGCGCCGTACCTCCCCGAAATGGACGACATCGAAGAAGAACTAGCCGCCCAAACCCTCCCACCCACAACCTCCACGGAAGATGCGGACGGCACGGCCCCAGCCGAGTCCGCAGGCCTGGAGGGTGGCGCGGGCCCGGAGGGTGGTGCGGACGCGGACGGTGATGCAGGCGCGGAGGGTGGCGCGGACCCGGAGGGTGATGCAGGCCTGGAGGGTGGCGCGGGCCTGGAGAGTGGTGCGGGCCTGGAGAGTGGTGCGGACGCGGAGGGTGATGCAGGCGAGAAGGGTGGCGCGGGCGCGGAGGGTGATGCGGGCGCGGACCCCGGCACCGACCAGCCGCAGCTGACCGACGAGCTGCCGTCCGCCGCAGATCCCGAGGAGGAAACAACCTCCACCGCCCCAGCATCTGCTGAGCCCAGCGTGCACCCGGCGGATCACGCTGACGACGAGGCCGACCTGAATACACCGGACCCGCTGATCACCGCCGCACCCGCCGAGCCCGACGACGACACCACCGACTCACCCGACGACGCCGTCCGCGGCGTGCGCGACGTCAGCACCGGTGGCGTGCCGGACGAGGTCATCGCGGGTACGCCGGACGAGGACAGCACCGCCGGTACGCCGGACGAGCACGTTGCTGGTACGCCGGACGAGGACGCTGCGGGTACGCGGGACGAGAACAGCACCGCCGGTACGCCGGACGAGCACGTTGCTGGTACGCCGGACGAGGACAGCGCCGGTGCGCCCGACGACGACGGGACCGACGTACCCGACAACGTCGGCGGCGTGCGGGACGGCGACCTACCCGCGGACGAGCTGAACGACGCGCCCGCCCAGGGCGTCGCCGAGCGCGCGGTGGGTGGGGACGGGGCTGAAACGGCAGACGCTGTGGGTGGGGTTGGCGCGGAGGACGGTGGCGTGGAAGACGGCGCTGGTGCTTCTGCGCGGGGCGAGGGCGGCGGCCCTGGTTCTGCGCGGGGTGGGGGCGGCGCTGGTTCTGCGCAGGGTGAGGACGGCGGCCCTGGTTCTGCGCGGGGTGGGGGCGGTGCTGGTTCTGTGCGGGGTGAGGACGGTGGCCCTGGTTCTGCGCGGGGTGGGGGCGGTGCTGGTTTTGTGCGGGGTGAGGACGGCGGTCCTGGGGCTGCGTGGGGTG
>NZ_DASRVN010000582.1:0-6643 GCF_035655035.1 Kribbella sp.
CCGGTGCGGGTGCTGTGCTGCAGCCGGAACACCGTGTCCGGGTCGAACAGGTGCGGCTCGCCCTCGCGGCGCCACTGGTACTCGCCGCCGATCTCGAGCTTGCGGTGCGCGGGCAGGATGCCGTCGGCCGGGTACGCGCGCAGGTGCCGGCGGCGGACCTCCTCGGCGATCACGTCGAGCCCGACGCCGCCGAGCTTGGACGACGTACCGGTGAAGTACCGGTCGACCAGCTCCGGCGCGAGGCCGTTCGCCTCGAAGATCTGGGCACCCGTGTACGACGCCACGGTCGAGACGCCCATCTTCGACATCACCTTGAGGACGCCCTTGCCGAGCGACTTCACCACGTTGCGGATCGCCTGCTCCGGCTCGATCCCGGGCAGGTACGTGCCCTGGCGGCACAGGTCCTCGACGGACTCCAGCGCCAGGTACGGGTTGATCGCGGCCGCGCCGTACCCCATCAGCAGCGCGACATGGTGGACTTCGCGCACATCTCCCGCTTCGATCACCAGGCCGACCTGGGTCCGGGTCTTCTCCCGGACCAGGTGGTGGTGCACCGCGGCGGTCAGCAGCAGCGACGGGATCGGCGCGTGGTCGGCGTTCGAGTGCCGGTCGGACAGCACCAGGATCCGGGCGCCGTCCTTGATCGCCGCGCTCGCCTCGGCGCACAGCTCGTCGAGCCGTGCCTTCAGCGCCTCGCCGCCGCCCTCCACGTCGTACACGCCGCGCAGCACCGTGGTGGCCAGGCCGGGCATGTCGCCGTCGAGGTTGATGTGCCGGAGCTTGGCCAGCTCGTCGTTGGTGATCACCGGGAACGGGATCACCACCTGCCGGCAGGACGCCGGGCTCGGGCTGAGCAGGTTCGCCTCCGGGCCGAGGGACGATGACAGCGAGGTCACCAGCTCCTCGCGGATCGCGTCCAGCGGCGGGTTCGTGACCTGCGCGAACAGCTGCGCGAAGTAGTCGAACAGCAGCCGCGGCCGGTCGCTCAGCACCGCGATCGGGGTGTCGGTACCCATCGAGCCGATCGGCTCCGCCGCGGTCCGCGCCATCGGCGTCAAGATGACCCGCAGCTCCTCCTCGGTGTACCCGAAGACCTGCTGGCGGCGTGTCACGGACGCGTGACTGTGGACGACGTGCTCGCGCTCGTGCAGGTCCTCGAAGCGGATCAGGCCGGCGTGCAGCCACTCGTCGTACGGGTGCTCGGTCGCGAGCGCGTTCTTCACCTCGGTGTCGGTGATGATCCGGTGCGCGGCGACGTCGACCAGGAAGATCCGGCCGGGCTCGAGCCGGCCCTTCTCGGTCACGGTGGCCGGGTCGATGTCCAGCACACCGGCCTCGGAGGCCAGTACGACGAGGCCGTCGTCGGTCACCCAGTACCGCGAGGGGCGCAGGCCGTTGCGGTCCAGCACCGCGCCGACCTTCGTACCGTCGGAGAAGACCACCGACGCCGGGCCGTCCCACGGCTCCATCAGCGTCGAGTGGAACTCGTAGAACGCGCGCCGCTTCGGATCCATCGTGGTGGCGTTCTCCCACGCCTCCGGGATCATCATCAGCATCGCGTGCGGCAGCGAACGGCCGCCGAGGTGCAGGAGCTCGAGGACCTCGTCGAAGGACGCGGAGTCCGACGCTCCCGGCGTACAGATCGGGTAGAGCTGCTCCAGGTCACCCGGGATCAGGTCGCTGGCGAGGAGGGCCTCGCGGGCACGCATCCAGTTCCGGTTGCCCTGGACGGTGTTGATCTCACCGTTGTGCGCGATGTACCGGTACGGGTGGGCCAGCGGCCAGGACGGGAACGTGTTCGTCGAGAACCGCGAGTGCACGACACCGATCGCGGAGGCGAGGTCGGGGTCGGTCAGCTCCGGGAAGAACTTGTCCAGCTGGTCGGTGGTCAGCATCCCCTTGTAGGTGATGGTCCGGCCGGACAGCGACGGGAAGTACGTCGCGGTCTCCTTCTCGGCGCGCTTGCGCAGCCGGAAGGCCATCCGCTCCAGCGCCAGGCCGAGCACCCGGCCCACCTTCGCGGTCACGAACAGCTGCTTGAACGTCGGCATCACCGAACGCGCGGTCGCGCCGAGCAGGTCCGGCGTGGTCGGGATGTCCCGCCAGCCGACGACCGTCAACTGCTCCTCGGCCGCCAGTTCCTCGATCCGGTCGATCGCCTTCGCGGCGTCGTCGGGATCGGCCGGCAGGAACGCGATACCGGTCGCATAGCTGTGCGGGGCCGGCAGCTCGAAGTCACACGCCTTCCGGTAGAACGCGTCCGGCACCTGGATCAGGATGCCGGCGCCGTCGCCGGAGTCGGGTTCGGCACCGGACGCGCCGCGGTGCTCGAGGTTCCGCAGGGCGGTCAAGGCCTTGGCCACGATGTCGTGGCTGGGTTCACCGGTCAGGGTCGCGACGAAGGCAACACCACAAGCGTCGTGCTCGTGCTGTCCGTCGTAGAGTCCCTCGCTCGGGCGGTGTCGGCTGAAGATAGGCGGGCTACCAAACATCCAGGAGCTCCCGTCGTCCTACGGTCAAATACAACTGGCCGCGGGACAACACTGGCCCAAGCCGGGTGTCCCGAGACTACCTCATGACGCCCGCCAAATGGACCTTCTGTCCACCGCGCAACGCCTTGATGACCCTCAGTAAGCAAGCGCTCACTACTAGCCTCATATCTTCTCAGCCGACCGGCTCCGCAAACCACCCACGGCACCGGAAATTCACTTGCCGGGACTGATAGGCCGGACCCATGTCCTGGCAGCCCTCCCCCGACTGGACACCGCTCACCGCCGGCACCGGCCAGGCGACCGGCGGGGTCTGGCGTACGCCGTCCGCGGAGGTGGTGAAACGCCTAGTGCCCGGCGTGACCGATCCGCGGCATCACGCCTACTGGGAGCGGCAGGCGCTGGTCGCCGAGTCCGGCGTCGTCGCCTGTACGCCGGGACTGCGGGCGCCGGCCTGTACGGGCGTGCAGCGGGACGCGGACGGTATCACGCTCCGGATGGCCTACACCCCGCCGTACGACTGGTCCCCGGAGGCGCTGGCGGCCGCTCTGGGGCGTTTCGCGGCGTCTTCGGTGGCGGAGCCCGCCTGGGGTGCTCGCGACGTACTCCGGGACCGCCTGCGGACCGTGGAGCGCCGCGGTGGGTGGGCGGCGCTGGGCGGGTTGTCGACGCCTGCGATCGCGGAGCTGTGGAGACGGCGGGAGGCCGCGTTGGACGTACTGGACGCCCTCCCGCGGGTGCCGACGCACGGTGACGCCCATCCGGTGAATCTTCTCGGCCGGGACGGGGACGAGGTGGTAGCGATCGACTGGGAACAGTTCGGCCTGGGACCTGCCGGGTTCGACCTCGGTTATCTACTGCTCGGCACGGACGCGCCGCTCGACGCGGTTGTGGAGGACGGTGCAGCGCGGTGCGGGGCGGTGCTGGTGGCGGCGTACACAGGTGTTTCGCGGGCCGCTTGGGCGTTGGGCCAGCCCGAGCCCGGCGATCACGTGGAGCGGTTGGAAAGGCTGGCTCCGATCGTCGACGAGGCCGTCAGCCACGCTTCGTAGAAGGCCGGATAGCTGGGGAAACGAGCGGTGGTCGCCTCGATGAGGACGTCGGCCAGTTGTGGCGGCGCGTCGGGCAGCAGGAGTTGCGCTGTGCGTGCCATCACGTACGCCGTGGTCCGGGAGTCGATCGGTGCACCGAGGACGTGCTCCTCGGGTGCCATGTAGCTGCTGGAGCCGAACATCCGGCCCATGGTGTTGCGGACCGGGCCGCGGTGGTACAGATCCAGGTCGACGACGGTGAGCCGCCGGGCCGGGAAGTCGTACAGCATCGACGAGTTGTAGAAGTCGCACTGGACCCAGCCGGCGGCGTCGAGGGCCGCGTGCAGGTCGTACAGGGCGTTGAGAGCCGCGACGATCTCTCTGGTGGGAAGAGCCCGGAAACGCTCGCGGGTGGTTGGGTCGCCCAGCAGGTCGCCGTCGCGCCACTCGTAGACGAGGAGTGGGGTGGTCGGTGACTCGATCACGGTGTGCAGAGCAGGGAGGGCGGGATGTGCGACGGAACGTGCGAGGTCGACCGCGTTGCGGAGGAGTTTCACGCGGTCGGTGAGGTTCAGGTAGGCGTCGGGGGCTTCGGCGGTGGTCTTCACGAAGTAGCGGGCGGTTCCGGTCTGCACGCCGTACGAGATGTTGCCGGAGTCCTGGGGAGCGAAGCGGGCGAAGATGGTGCCTAGCTGGTCGAGGTACGTGGCCGGGTGGACGTCGATCGCGCCGGGAAACATCCCGCCGACCCTAGTGGAGGAACACCATGGCACTCAGCGATTTTCCGCGGTACCCGCTGCTGTTCGGCCCGAGCCCCGTGCACCCGCTGGAGCGGTTGTCGTCGTACCTCGGCGGCGCGAAGATCTGGGCGAAGCGCGAGGACTGCAACTCGGGCCTCGCGTACGGCGGCAACAAGACGCGCAAGCTGGAGTACCTGATCCCGGACGCGCTCGCGCAGGGCGCCGACACGCTCGTGTCGATCGGCGGCTACCAGTCGAACCACACCCGCCAGGTCGCCGCCGTCGCCGCCAAGGTGGGGCTGAAAGCCGTGCTGGTCCAGGAGAACTGGGTCGACTGGCCGGACGCGCTCAACGACCGGGTCGGCAACATCCTGCTCAGCCGGATCATGGGCGCCGAGGTACGGCTCGACCCGGCCGGGTTCGGGATCGGGTTCAAGGACAGCTGGAAGCAGGCCCTCGCGGACGTGCAGGCGCGCGGCGGTACGCCGTACGCGATCCCGGCCGGCGCCTCGGACCACCGGCTCGGCGGGCTCGGGTTCGCCGGGTGGGCGGACGAGGTCGCGCAGCAGGAGCAGGAGCTCGGGATCTTCTTCGACACGATCGTTGTCTGCTCGGTCACCGGCTCCACCCACGCCGGGATGATCGCCGGATTCGCCGGCCAGGACCGCCCGCGCCGGGTGATCGGCATCGACGCCAGCGCCAAGCTCCAGGAGACCCGCGACCAGGTCGAGCGGATCGCCCGCAACACCGCGGACCTGATCGGCCTCGGCCGCGACCTCCGCGCCGACGAGATCACCGTCCTGGAAGGCTGGGCCGGCGACGAGTACGGCGTACCGGTGCAGTCCACCCTCGACGCGATCCGGCTGACCGGTCAGCTCGAAGGCATGATCATCGACCCGGTCTACGAAGGAAAGTCGATGGCCGGCCTGATCGACCTGATCCGGACCGGCGACATCCCCAGAACCGCCACCGTCCTCTACGCCCACCTCGGCGGCCAACCCGCCCTGAACGCGTACAGCGGCCTGTTCACCCAATCCCAGCCGATCGCTTAGTGGTCGCGCTTCGTGGGCCGGCGCCCCAGATACAGGGTTCTCGCCCGCGATCTTGGGCGCAAACCCTGCCTCCGATGGGTGGACCCCCAAGGAACTACGGGCGCGAGCGCCTAGCCGATGCCGGGTCCTACCAGGGTGCCGACGGAGTAGGTGAGGGCCGCGGCCGCGGCGCCGAGGAGGAGTTGGCGGAGGCCGGAGTACCACCAGGAGCGGGTGGTGACGCGGGAGACCACGGCGCCGCAGACGAAGAGGGCGGTCAGGGCGAGGATCAGGGACGGGATGACGTTGAGGGCGCCGAGCAGGTACGGCAGGAGCGGGACGAAGGCGCCGAGGGCGAAGCAGATGAACGAGGACGCGGCGGCGACGACCGGGTTCGGGAGGTCGGAGGGGTTGATGCCGAGCTCTTCGCGGACGTGTTCCTCGAGGGCCTGGTCCGGATTCGTGTGGAACTGCTTGGCGACCTTGCCGGCCAGGTCCGGGTCGAGGCCCTTCGCGCGGTAGGTCTCGGCGAGCTCGATCTCCTCGTCGATCGGGTGTTTCGCGATCTCGCCGCGTTCGACCTCGATCTCGGCGTGCGCGAGTTCGCGCTGGGAGGCGACCGAGGTGTACTCCCCCGCCGCCATCGAGAACGCCCCCGCCGCGAGTCCCGCGAGGCCGGCCAGCACGATGAACTTCGAGCCGGAGCTCGTACCCCCGTCCATGCCGGCGATCAGCGCGAAGTTCGACACCAGGCCGTCCATCGCCCCGAACACCGCCGGCCGCAGCCACCCGCCGGTCACGTCACGGTGCGAATGATCCCCCTGATGCTCCGCCGAAACCCGCGGAAACTCACTCACTTCAACCGCGGCCCACTGTGATGCGTCGGCCCCGGCGTCTCCGCCTCGGCAGCCGGCCCTCCGGCCGGCTCCGCCGAGGCTGCACCACTCGCCCCCGAACCCCCACCAGCAGCTGCCTGCCCGGCAGCCCCGCCGGCTCCAGTGCCCCGGTCGCCTGCCGCACCAGCTGCGGCGGCATCCTGCGCACCGCCGGCGCCAGTACCTCCTGCTGCGTCGTCGGCCGCGTCACCCGCCACGCCGTCGGCCGCGTCACCCGCCACGCCGTCGGCAGGCTTGCCAGCCGCCGGGCCGGAGGCGATGGACTCCTGGCCGGGGCGTTTGCGGGCGCTGATGATGAAGGCGAGGACGGCGAGCACGAACATGATCAGGGCCGTCCACACGTTCAGGCGGAGGCCGAAGATGTGGTTGACGGTGTCGATGCGCAGGTTCTCGATCCAGGCGCGGCCCGCGGTGTAGGCGGCGGCGTACAGGAAGAACGCGCGGCCGTGGCCGAGC
>NZ_DASRVN010000583.1:0-4144 GCF_035655035.1 Kribbella sp.
CTACGTCCTGCCCACGCTGCTCCGGTTGCTGCAGGGCGACCGCTTCCAGCCCGGCCCGTGGAACCTCGGCCGCTGGAGCCGGCCGATCGGCATCGTCGCGATCGTCTGGGTCGTCTTCATCACGATCCTGTTCATGCTGCCCCAGGTCAGCCCGGTCACCGGTAGCACGTTCAACTACACGCCGATCGCGGTACTGGTGGTGCTCGGCTTCGCGGCCGGGTACTGGCTCCTGTCCGCCCGCCGCTGGTTCACCGGGCCGAAGGTGCAAGGCACCGAGGCCGAGCTGGCGGCGATCGAACGGGACCTGGAATCCATCTAGCAGCTCACGCACGGTCGCCGGGGCCCAGGCGTGCCCCGGCACCATCGTGCCGTGTTCTTTCGTCTGCGGACTGTGATAATCCCTGAAGGCCATATCAATCAAAAGGAGCGGCCTTCAGGGAGCCAGATTTGACAGACGACGAGCTGGTCGGACGTGCCGGACTGGTCGAGCGCGCAACAAAGCAGCTCGAGACCAGCGGCAGCGTGCTGCTCTACGGCCCGACCGGTATCGGGAAGTCCGCGCTCGGCCGGGCGCTGGTCGCCGACTTCGCCCGGAAGGGCTGCCGGATGCTCAGCGCGGCGCCGTCCAACTCCGAGGCCGGCCTGCCGTACGTCACGCTCCTGGACCTGCTCTCCGGCCAGCTCGAGTTCGCCTGGCAGGTGCTGCCCGACCACCTCCGCCAGCCGCTCGAGGTCGCGCTGCTGAAGGCCAGCGCGCCGGACACGGTCCGTGACGAGCTCGCGGTACGTCTCGCCGTACTGCACGTCCTCCGCCGCCTGGCCGCGACGGGACCCGTGCTGATCGTCGTCGACGACATCCAGTGGGTCGACCCGTCCAGCCTCGAAGTGCTCACGTTCTGTGCTCGCCGCCTGTCCGAGGGCGTGCACGTGCTGGCGACCGAGCAGGTGGCCGACGGCGACCTCCCGGTGATGGCCGAGGCGTGCCCGGAGCCGGTCCTGCAGCTCGAGGTCCCACCGCTGACCGAGCCCGACGTACTGCGCCTGCTCCGGCAGCGGCTGTCCAGCCCGCTCCCGGTCCGTACGGCGCGCCGCATCTTCGCCGCCGGCGCCGGCAACCCGTTCATGGCGCTGGAGCTCGGTCGCGCCGTACTGCGGCATCCGAAGAGCGTCTCGCCCAACGACCCGCTCCCGGTCTCGAACCGGCTGAAGACCCTGCTCAGCGAGCGGCTCGCCGACATGTCCGCCGGGACGCACGAGCTGCTGCTGCACGCCGCGTCGTCGCCGCGGCCGACCACGACCCAGCTCGCCCGGTCGCTGGACCGCCCGATCGACGCCGACCTGGCCGCGGCCGAGACGCTCGGCCTGATCGACGTCTCCGCCGAGCGGCTCCGCTTCACGCACCCGCTGCTCCGCGAGTTCGTGTACGCCGAGGCGACCTCGGCGGACCGTCGCCGCGCACACGCCAAGCTCGCCGCGGTGGTCGACGAACCGGTCGAGAACGCGACCCATCGCGCGCTCGCCACCCAAGAGGCCGACGTACAGCTGGCCGCCGCGATCGAGGAGGCCGCGACGGTCGCCGCCGGGCGTGGCGCACCGGGCGCCGCCGCGAACCTGTGGCGGCTGAGCGCGGAACGTACGCCGGTCACCGAGCCCGACGAGCGCGCCCGCAGGCTCACCCGGGCCGCCGACGACGCGGTCGCCGCCGGCCACCCCGCCGAGTCGGCCGACATGGCGCAGCTCGCCGCGCAGGTCGCGACCACGCCGGAGACCAAGGTGCCGGCGCTGCTGCTCTGCGCCGACGCGGTCTGGCCGGAGCGGGACCGCCGGGTGGAGTTGCTGGCCGAGGCGTTCGCGGCCGCGGCCGGGAACAAGGCGCTCGAGGCGCGGGTCCGGATCGAGCGCGCGAACAGCCACTACTTCGATCGCAGCCTCGACGAGGCGCAGGAGGACGCGCGGATCGCCGAGCAGCTGGCCCGGGAGGCCGGTGACACCGAGGCGGTCGTCGACGCGTTGAGCGCCGCCAGCTCGGTGCTGGTCGTCCGCGACGCCGGCGAGTCCGCGGACACGCTGATGCAGCAGGCCGCAGAGCTCGCGAAGGGCCTGCCGCTCACCCGGACCACCGTCAACGCCCGCCAGATGGCCGCGATGCAGGAGCTGTTCCGCGGCCGGACCGACGCGGCGATCATCGCGATCAACGCGCTCGCCGACGAGGTCCGCGACCACGGCGCGATGCGCTGGCTGGCGTCCGTACTGATCTCCGCGACCGCGATCTACGAGCGCAGCGGCCGCGGTGCCGACGCGCTCGCCGCCGGGCACGAGTGTCACCAGCTGATGCAGGACATCGGCGACGAGTCCGAGGTCGGCCTGGTGATCGCGAGCCGCGCCGAGTGGGCCGGCGGTACGGCGGCGCCGGCGCGGCAGCTCGCCGAGGCCGCGCTGGCCGAGGTCCGCCTGGTCGGGAACGACGAGTGGACCGGCCCGGCACTGGCGGTGAACGGGATGATCGGCGTCCTCACCGGCGACCCGCAGCGGGCCGTCGAGGCGTTCGACGCGATCGCCGAGTCCGGGGACACCGCGATGCCGTTCGACCCGGCGATCATCCCGTGGCACGCCGACTACGCCGAGGCGCTGGTCGCCGCCGGGCGGCTGGACGACGCGGCCGCGCTGATCGCCGAGATCCGGACCCGCGCCGAGAACCTGGACCGGGTCGTGGTGAAGCTCGGCCTGGACCGCGCCGAGGCGCTGCTGGTCGCCAAGCAGGGCGACCCGGCCGCGGCGCTGGAGCTGCTGGAGAAGTCCCTGAGTACGGCGGGGGACCGGGTCTATCCGCTCGACCTGGCGCGCGGCGAGCTGACCCGCGGCCGGATCGCCCGCCAGGCGCGCCGGCGTTCGGTCGCCCGGACCGCGTTCCTGGACGCGATCGAGCAGTTCGAGGCGTACGGCGCACCCGCCTGGCGGGAGGTCGCGGAGACCGAGCTGGCGCGCCTCGACGTACCGAGCCGCAGCCGGCAGCCGTCGGAGCTGACCGACAACGAGCAGCAGATCGTGTCGATGGTCCGCGACGGCTCCACGAACCGCGAGATCGCCGCCGCGCTGTACCTGTCGGTGAAGGCGGTCGAGTCCCAGCTCACCCGCCTGTACCGGCGCTTCGGGGTGGCGAACCGGACCCAGCTGCTCCGGACGGTGGACCGGCCTGGTCACAATGGCTAGGTGAAACTCGAACGGAAACACGCCATTGTCCTGCTGGCCATCGCGGTCTGGAACGTCGTCACGTACGCGCGGTTCATCAAGGCGCTCGCCGACACCGAGGGCCGGCCGACCGGGTACTACGTGGCGCACACGATCCTGATCATCGTGAACTTCGCGATCGCGGCGCTGCTTGGCACCTGGGGTGTCCGCGCGTACAAGGGTGCTGCTAAGGAGTCACAAAGCTCTTCGGTGTGACGCCGAGCACCTTCTTGAAGTGGCGGTTGAGGTGCGACTGGTCGTAGAACCCGGCCAGCGTCGCCACCTCGCCCGCCGGACGTCCGTCCAGCAGGTACCGCCGGGCAAGGTCGACCCGGCGCCCGGTCAGATACCGGTGCGGCGGCATCCCGTACTCCCGGCTGAACGCCCGTACGAGGTGCACCGGATGCGCATGGATGATGCGCCCCGCCTCATCCAGGCTGATCCCGTCCGCAACCCGCGAATCCAGCAGCTCCCGCAACTCCCCGGCGACACCGGCGTCCCGCCGACCGGCCCCGCCCTCCTCCGTCAGCGGGCCGGAGGCGTCTGCCGCTCGGACCTGCCGGGTGAGGTGCTGCTGGAGCCTCTCTTCGATGAACAGCAGCCGGCTCTGGGCCTCCAGGTCCTCCTGCCCGTCCCGCAGCACCCGGTGCAACTGGTGGATCCGGTGCCTCAGCAACGGGTCGACGTACTCCGGCTGATCGACCGCCGCCCCGATCAGCCCCTCGTGCAGCCGATCAGGCGCCAGATACAGCACGCGCTTGCGGAACCCTCCCGGCCGGGCGGACCGCCCGTCGTGCGGCACATGCGGCGGCAGCAACGAAACCTGCGCCTGCGCCAGCCCGTGCTCATGCCGATCCAGGTCGTACCGCACCGCCCCCTCGTCGACGATCAGCACCGTCCACGCGTCGTGCGTATG
>NZ_DASRVN010000584.1:0-3722 GCF_035655035.1 Kribbella sp.
GGGTGTCACGTTCCAGCCGCGGCGGAGCGTCTGCAGCGCGGACGCGGCCGCGCCGGCCTGGCCCTCGATCTGGCTGTACGCCGCCTTCTCGACCTTGCGGCCGAAGATGATCGTGGTGGCCAGGAACGCGATCGCCACGCCCAGCGGCAGCCAGACCAGCAGCGGCCCGACCACCAGCGCGAGCACGACGAACACCGCGACGATGCCGAGGAAGATCCCGGCGAGCACCAGTCCGACCTTCGGGTCGGACTTCCTGGTCATCTGGTACGCCTGCAGGATCTGCTTCAGCCTGCTGGTCTTCTCTTCGGGCGCGTCGTTCTTGGCCATCTTTACCTGTCCTGGTTGTTCATGCGTGACTCAACGGCCTGACGGTACAGCCGTCCGGCGCGGTACGAGGACCGTACCAGCGGACCGGACATGACACCGGCGAATCCGATCTCCTGCGCCTCGGCGTCGAGCTCGACGAACTCCTCCGGCCGCACCCAGCGCTCGACCGGGTGGTGTCGCACCGAGGGCCGCAGGTACTGCGTGATCGTGATGATCTCGCACCCCGCCGCGTGCAGGTCCTTGAGCGCCTGGCTGACCTCGTCGCGGGTCTCGCCCATCCCGAGGATCAGGTTCGACTTGGTGACCAGGCCGTAGTCGCGGGCCTGGGTGATGACGTCCAGCGAACGCTCGTAGCGGAAGCCGGGCCGGATCCGGCGGAAGATCCGCGGCACGGTCTCGACGTTGTGCGCGAACACCTCCGGCCGGGAGGAGAACACCTCGGCCAGCTGCTCGGGTACGGCGTTGAAGTCGGGCGCGAGCATCTCGACGCCGGTGCCCGGGTTGAGCTCGTGGATCTGCCGGATGGTCTCGGCGTACAGCCAGGCGCCGCCGTCGTCCAGGTCGTCGCGGGCGACGCCGGTCACGGTCGCGTACCGCAGGCCCATGGTCCGCACCGACTCGGCCACCCGGCGCGGCTCGTCGCGGTCCAGCTCCTCCGGCTTGCCGGTGTCGATCTGGCAGAAGTCACAGCGCCGGGTGCACTGATCACCGCCGATCAGGAAGGTCGCCTCGCGGTCCTCCCAGCACTCGAAGATGTTCGGGCAGCCGGCTTCCTGGCACACCGTGTGCAGCTGCTCGGACTTCACGAGCTTCTGCAGCGCCTGGTACTCCGGGCCCATCTTGGCGCGGGTCTTGATCCACTCGGGTTTGCGCTCGATCGGGGTCTCCGCGTTGCGCACCTCGAGCCTGAGCAGTTTCCGTCCTTCTGGGGCGATCGTCACGCGTCCAAGGGTACGCGCCGCGTTCCGGCGCCGTTCCACCCGTAGGCTGAGGAGAATGTGGACACGTCCGGCGCCGACCGCGCGCGAGCAGCGGTACGACGTACTGCTCGGGGTCGGGATGGCGGTCGCCGGGGTGTTCGGGACCGAGCTGGCCCGCGGCGGGGCGCAGGTGCACGTCAGCCTCGGGATCGGCGGCGTCGAGCCGTACGTGCTGAGCGCCGCGGTGGCGCTGCCGCTGTGCTTCCGGCGCCGCTGGCCGATCCCGGTCCTGCTGGCGGTCGCGGTGCTGTTCATCGTGAACGGCGAGCGCGCGACGTTCGCGTTCACCGGCAACCTGGTCACCCAGTCGACGATGTTCATGGCGGTCTACGCGGCGGTCGCCTGGGCCCGCGACCGCCGGGTGATGAAGGCCGCGGTCGGGCTGGTGTTCGTGGCGATGTTCGGCTGGCTGACGCTGAACTTCGTGCACGCGCTGCGGAACAACGCGCTCGAAGGGCCGAACCACGCGCTGTTCTCGCCGTACGTCTCGAACGTGCTGATCGCGCTCTCGCTGAACGTGCTGTACTTCTTCGGCGCGTACTTCTGGGGCCGTACGGCGTGGGCGACCGCGCGGCAGCGGTACGAACTCGAGCAGCAGGCGACCGAGCTGGCCGCGCAGCAGGAGGCGAACTCGCGGCGTGCGGTGATCGACGAACGGCTGCGGATCTCCCGCGAACTGCACGACGTGGTCGCGCACCACATCAGCAGCATCGGCATCCAGGCCGGCGGCGCCCGCCGGGTGATGGACACCGACCCGGACGCGGCGAAGAACGCGCTGAACGTGATCGAGGAGTCCAGCCGGAGCGCCGTGAACGAGATGCGCCAGCTGCTCGGCATGCTCCGCGCCGCGGATCCGGACATCGACGTCGGTACGCCGGACCCGAAGGCGCCGCAGGCGGGCGCGGACCGGCTGCCGGCGCTGATCGCGGCGGCGAACGGGCTCGGCCTGGACGTCGGGTTCCACCAGATCGGGTCGCCCGCCGAGCTGCCGAAGACGGTCTCGGTGTCGGTGTACCGGATCGCCCAGGAGGCGCTGTCGAACGTCCGCAAGCACTCGACCGCGCGCAGCGCCCACCTCACGCTGCGTTACCTCGGTGACGCGGTGGAGCTGGAGGTCCTGGACGACGGTCGCCCGAAGCACGCGCCGGTCGGCAGCCGGCTGGGCCACGTGGGGATCCGCGAGCGGGTCGCGCTGCTCGGCGGCGAGAGCGAGATCGGCCCGCGGCCCGTGGGAGGATTCCGGGTCCGGGTACGCATCCCGTTGAAGAGCCCTCTAGGAGTTGTTGCCGGTGATTGAGCGAAGCGAGATCACAATCCAGCACAGCTTGACTTGTGCCTCGTCGGCGCCCGGAGCGAAGCGAGGACGACGATGAGTTTGCCGATGCGGGTGCTGCTGGTGGACGACCAGGACCTGGTCCGCGCCGGGTTCCGGATGATTCTGTCGGTCGAGCCGGAGATCGAGGTCGTCGGTGAGGCGTCCGACGGCGAGAAGGCGATCGAGCTGGCGCTGGCGTTGCGGCCCGACGTCGTACTGATGGACGTCCAGATGCCCGGCATGGACGGGATCACCGCGACCCAGCGGATCGTGTCCGAGGACGCCGGGAAGGTGGTCATCCTGACGACCTTCGACCGCGACGACTACCTGTTCGAGTCGCTCGGGGCCGGTGCGAGCGGCTTCCTGCTCAAGAACACCGCGCCCGAGGACCTGGTCGAGGCGATCCAGATCGTGCACTCCGGGCATGCGCTGCTGGCGCCGGAGGTGACCCGGCGGGTGATAAAGCGGTTCACCGGCGGCGGCGAGCGCGTGTACCGGCCGGACCTGCTGGCCGAACTGACCGAACGCGAACGCGAGGTCCTGGGGCTGATCGCCCGCGGCCTCACCAACACCGAGATCGCCACCCAGTTGTACGTCGGCGAGGCCACGGTCAAGACCCACGTCTCCCGCGTCCTGCTCAAACTCGGCCTCCGCGACCGCGTCCAGGCGGTCGTCTTCGCGTACGAGTGCGGCCTGGTGACCCCGGGCGACGACGCATCGAGCTGATCGGCGGATCGCCAGGCCATCACAATCCGCCGGCGGAGCGCCATGCCCGCGAGGCACGCCGGCCGGCCGCCGATTGTGATGGCCTGCAGATCCGCCCCACGGATGACCCCGGCGATCACCCTCGCGGGCGACGTGCACGGAGGGTAGTTCTCACTAGCTTTGTCATCGTCGGGCGGACCAGCCCGGCTGGGGGCTGACCTTGATGGGAACGGTGACACATGCTCAGGGTGGAAGGACTCACCCGGCGGTTCGGTGATCATCTGGCGCTGGACGACGTGACCTTCGACGTCGTACCGGGACGGATGACCGGGTTCGTCGGGGCCAACGGGGCCGGGAAGACGACGACGATGCGGATCATCCTCGGCGTCCTGGCG
>NZ_DASRVN010000585.1:0-7310 GCF_035655035.1 Kribbella sp.
GCCGCGCAACCGCAGTCCGCGGAACCCGGTGCCGCCGTCGGGGCGCGGCGCCTCGGTCTGCAGCCAGTAGAAGACGGCCTGCGACAATTCCCGGGCCGCGGCGAGGTGCTTCGCGGCGTCCGGTACGTCGATCACCGGGCCTTCGAAGTAGTCGATCATCGGCCAGTTCACCAGGCAGATGTCGCTGTCGTACGCGCCGGGGACGAAGTGCCGGCGGGCCGCGATCCGGCGGAAGGTCCACAGGTTCGTGTCGCCGCCGCCGCGCCGCTGGTCCGCGACCACCGCGAGCGGGTCGTCGTCCGGGTTCGGGGTGAACGACCGTACCGAACTCTCCAGGGTGCGCGGGTTCGGCGCGGTCCAGGACAGCAGCCGGTCGCCCCAGAAGGACGGCTGGTAGTTCCGCCAGAAGGCGTAGTTCGCCGGCTTGTCGCCGACCATGTCGACACCGTCGCCGTCGACGTGGTCGACCGCGAAGCAGTACGACACCGCCTGCATGTTCAGCGGCTGCGCCTCCGCCGGCGCGCTCGGCTCGCCGGTCTCGCTCTGCGCCTCGAACCCGGTGACGTACTCCGTCCCGGTCAGCGGCAGCAGTTCGCCGGTCTCGGTCGCGTCCAGGATGTACGGCGCCGTGAGCGTGAGCTGCTCCTCGGTGTCGCGATGCTGGACGGTCACGGCGGTGACCCGATCGCCGTCGATGTCCGCGGCCACCGGGCGGTACGGCTGCAGGACCTGCAACCGGCGGCTGGCGCGGTACGGCGCGAGCATCTCCTCCAGTACGGCGACCGCGACGCGCGGCTCGTGACAGAGCTTCGACACGTACCCGGCGCCGGGGTTGAGGTGCGGGTCGGCCCGTGACGCCACGGTGAGCGGGTAGTGCCGGCGGTAGTACGCGCGGATGCCGTCGCGCAGCGCGCGGTACGACGCGGTGATGCCGAACTGCTCGACCCACGAGTGCTCGTCCGGCGGGACGGCCTGGCTGGTCAGCTGCCCGCCGAGCCAGTCGAACTCCTCGGTCAGGATCACCGAGCGACCGGTCCGGAGCGCGGCCAGGGCCGCGGCGACGCCGCCCAAACCACCGCCGACCACGAGAACATCTGTCTGCATCTAAATACCTTTGCTGGGCGGGGTAAGGGTGATTCCGTCGGTCAGGTCGCAGGGGAGGAGCAGTTGCTGCTGGGTGGCGGTCCCGCTGAGGATCGCCTCCAGCAGCTCGACCGCGCGCAGCCCCATCGCCCGCCGTGGGACGTGGAAACCGGAGAAGTCCAGGTCGCTGGCCGCCGGCCGGGTGGCATCACCGAGGGTGACGACGGACAGGTCCCCGGGTACGTCGATCCCGCGCTCTGCGGCCGCGGCGTACAGCGCGATCGCGTCCGCGCGGTCCTCGACGAAGACGGCGGTGATCCGGCGTTCGAGCAGGTCGTCGAGCACCTCGCCGGGGGAGCGGTCCGTGGTCGGTACGTGCGGCGCGCGCGCACCGGCCGCGTCCCGGAAGCCGCGCATCCGGTCCGCCGACGACTCCGCGCCGCTGCCGAGGCCGGCGTACGCGATCCGCCGGTGGTCGAGCGCGTACGCCTGCTCGACGACGGTGCGGGTGGCGCTCGCGTAGTCGGCGCCGACGTACGGCACCGGGGCGCCGGCGTCGTCGCGGCGGCCGACCGAGACGAACGGGTACTCCTCGGCGATCAGCCGGGCGAGCTCTTCGGCGGGGATCTCCCGACCGAGCAGCAGGCACCCGTCCGCGATCCGGAGCCGGTTGTTCTCGTGGAAGATCCGCCGGCGCCCCTCGGCGACCGGGGCGCTGGTGAACAGCAGCAGGTCCCAGCCGAGCTGCTCGGCGCAGTCCTCGATGCCGGCCATGAACGGGTGGTAGAAGTCGCCGCTCGAGCTCGGGAACACCGACTCGTACGTGAACACGCCGAGGATCTGGTTGCGCTGCTGCGTCATCCGGCGGGCCAGCGGGTCGGCCTGGTAGCCGGTCTCACGGATCACCTTGAGCACCCGGTCGCGGGTCTCGGCCGGGATCCGCGCGGTGGCGTCGCTGCGGTTGTTCAGCACCAGCGACACCGTGGTCTGACTGACCCTGGCCAGCCGCGCGATGTCGCGCTGGGTGAGCCGGGTGGTCGCCTTGTCTGCCATCGTCGATCCTTCGCGGTAATACGGATTGCCGGGAACCGTAGAACAGTCCGCCGACAGCCGTCAAGAGGTGAAAACTGGTGATAATTCGAATTATCACTGCCTGAGGTCTTGACCCGCCCTGGCGCGGCGCAGAAAACTCGCGGCAGTCCGATCGCAGCGAGGAGATCCGCCATGCCTGTCAAACGTCGTACTGTCCTGCTGGGTGCAGCCGGTGCCGGCCTTGCGTCCACGATGATCCCGGCGTCCGCCCGTGCCGCCGGGCTGCCGTTGCTGGCCGGGCTTCCGGCCGGTGCGCCGGACCGGCGGCTGTTCGCGCCGGGCGAGCAGCGGTTCGCGCCGTACCTGGTGATCCTCGCGCCGATGGTGAACGACATCGTCGACAGCGACCCGTACGGGTTCATGGGCGGCGGCTGGTGGCGGACGCCCGCTCAGCCGTACAACTCCCGCGTCCAGGAACACGTTTTCACGCTCAGCTGGTTCTACGCGAACAAGCGCGCCTGGAACCCGTACTACCGCGACAACGCGCTCCTCGGCCGGCTCGACGCCGCGCTGCAGCACTACGTCGGGTTGCAGAACCCGGACGGCTCCTGGCCGGAGTACCACCCCGGCGAGCAAGGAAAGGCGGCAAGCGGTTTCGGCATCGGGTACCTCGCGAAGACGCTGGCCAACCTGCGCCGGGCGAACGCGCTACCGAGCCGGCAGGCTCAGGTGGAAGTTGCCCTGCGCAAGGGAGTCGACTGGTACCTGGACCCGGGGAACGCGGTGGTCTGGGACAACCCGTTCGAGTACACCAACCAGGCGACGGCAGGGGTGGCCGGGTCGGCGCGGACGCTGACGTTGCTGCCCGACCACGACCGGTCGCTGAAGCTGCAGGACCGGATCCGCTTCCTCGCGAAGTGGGCGCAGAGCCCGGCCGGGTTCTTCTACGACCCGCGCGGGATGGACATCAACTACAACTTCGAGGTAATGCTGCCGGAGATGGCCGAGCTGTACCTGCTCACCCGGAATCCGCAGCTCGCGACGATGGCCCGGCGGTTCGCCGACTGGTTCGGGTACAACCTGCTCCGGGAGCCCGACGGCTCCGGCTGGCTGACGTACTACGCCGTGTCGGACCGGACCGCGGAGGCGTTCTACGACGACGTGATCCCGGACCCGGACCGGACCATCCTCGGATCGCACTTCGTCCCGGTCGTGCCCGAGTTGGGGGCGTTCTTCACCTCCCGCGAGGACCAGACGGCGAGCCGGAACGCCTGGGCCGCGGATCCGGCGCCGGTGCCCGCGCTCGCCAAGCAGGACACGTCGCCGCGGATCATCGCGCACGCGCCGTACGGCGAGACGATGCCGAGCCGGGCCGCGAAACAGGCCGCGATCGCCCGGCTGCCGTACCTGCGCAGCGACAACTTCACCGAGCGGCGGCACGACGACTACGGCAATCAGGACTACCTCTACGTACGGCGTCCCGGCCTGTACCTCGGCGCGTTCTTCGGGAACCGGCAGGGGAGCGGTGTGAAGGCCGGCACCGGGTTCCTCTGGCATCCGGTCGCCGGCACCGTGATCCACGCGCAGCAGACGGCCACCGGTTCCTGGGGCACGGTCCTCGGTGGCAAGGCCGATGCCGAGAGCAACCTTGTCGCCTCGTACCCGTCGAAGGACCTGGTCCGCTACCACACCCCCGACGGCTCGGTGGCGACCGAGCTGCTGATCGGCCCGTACTCCGTCACCCGCCGGGTCACTGCGACGGGTGCCGCGACGGGTGCCGTGACGGGTGCCGCGACCGAGCAGATCCCGCTCGTCCTGCAGCCCGATGACGAAACCGTTTTCTCGGACGGAACGGTCGCTCCGTACGGCCAGACCAGGACCGCGACCGCCGACGGCCTGGTGATCCGCCGGGGCAAGGCCAGGATCACGATCACCTGGTCCGGCCGCCGGACAGCGACCCTCAGTACGTCGTCCCGGACGTACCTGCGGGACGGCCGCCGCCGCGTCCACGTCCTGCGCATCCCGCACGACGGAACCCTGGAAACCGTTGTCGCAACGGCCGGTTAGGCCCGGATCCTGAGCACCTGCGCGCCCGGTGTACGGCCGGTCAGGTACACGCGCAGGCCGTCCGGGGTGAGGTTTCCGCCCAGGTAGGTGTACTGCTCGCCCGGGTCCATCGCGACCCGGGCGGGCCCGTTCCCCGGCCCGAACTCGATCCGGTCGTCGCCGACCGTGTAGCTCCCGGTCCCGGACACGAGCTGGTAGTTGCCGTCGGCATCCACTGCGTCCACGCCGGAAAGCGTTCCACCGGGGCGGAAACACAACTCGATCGCGTACGCCGTCGCGTCGCCGTCGAAGCCGAACGTGAGGTCGAACCCGTCCGCCATCTCCTCGACCCGGACCGCGGTCCGCAGCGACCGGTACTGCTTCGCCCGGTTCCCGAAGTCCATCGACGAGTAGAACCGTCCCTCCGGAGTCAGCTCGTACCGCCCGCTCGTCCGCAACTCCGGCGGCAGCGGCAGGTGGTACGCCGCCTGTACCTCTTGCTGGAGCTTGAACGTAGAAGGCCCGGTCCGGTGCAGCCCGTCCGCGCGGAAATGCCCGGTTCCGAAGAACTGCGGCGCCAACCGCACCGAGTCCAGGATCGCCGCTCCGTGCCGGAACTTGAAGAACGTCGGGTTTGTGGACAGCCCGGACGCGATCACCGGGAACTCGTGAAAGTCCGTGCCGCCGAAGATCGTCGCCGTCCGAGCACCCCGCCGTACCCGGGCCGACGCCTGCGACGGGTAGTGCTGGACGAAATCGTCGGGTGCCGGCGCAGCGGCCGGAAGCGTCGCGGCGAGCGAAGGCCGTTCCAGGACCTCGGCGAGGAAGTCGCCGAGCTCACCGGTCCCGCGCGCTTCGATGCTCTTGGCAACAGTCGTGAACCGCCCGTCCCCCGTGTGCAGCGCGAGCTCGCGGAACTGCGTGAGATACCACCAGACCTCGCGGATTTCCTTCTGGTCCTGGCGACGCGAGGCCGTGGTGTCCACCTCGCCGTTCGGCTCCAGCAGGTACAGCGTCAGTTCGAGGTTCCGCCGTACGTACTCCACCAGCTCAGGCCGGTCGTGCAGCCGGGCGATCGTCAGCAAGGACGGGTTCGTCACCTCGGCGGCGTACGTCGAACTCCGCTCGCTGTAGATCCCGTCCCGGGTCGCGTCGATGCCCTCGGCGAGCCAGTCGTCGATCCGCGCGGCGTACCGCCGGTCCGGAAACAGGTGGTTCGCCCGGGCGAGCGCCGCGGATACCTCCCACCGGTGGTTCGGCGTGTGCACACCACCCGCCGCGAGCGACGGCGCTGCCTTTCGGACGATGCCCGCCAACGTTTTCCGGAGTGGTGAGGCGACGTCGAGCAGCGCGTACAGCACGCACACGTCCTGGATCACGAAAGCGGTGTCCGGCGGCGAGTGCAGGTTGCCGACGTCGTACAGCCCGTCCTCGTGCTGCCGCGCCGCGAGTTGCTCGACGAGCCGTCCGATCGGCTCGAGGAGCGTCGCGTCGCGGTGGTACGCCGACCGGCTCCAGACGTACCCGGACACCAGCCGCCGTGCTTTCCGGGCGACCGTACGGGGGCTGTCACCGGGGTCCTGGTGGTTCGCGAGCACCACGGGGATCTGGGCCTCGTTGGCCGTGGTCAGCAGTGTCAGGAAGTCCTCGTCCACGGTCGCCACCCCATCACAGCCGAGCTTCGCAGGCGACCGCATCCGGACACCTCGGCGGGTCCTCGAACCCTTGCATAAACCGGTTTCTCGTACTAGTTTCACCGGCCAAAGCAAACGCTTTCCGCCGACTTTCCGCCGTACCGGAGGTGCCCGAGACGATGAGTGCGCTGGGTGAGCTCGGCAGCCTCCGGGGCAAGAAATCCGCAGGTCAGAAGCCAGACCGGGGCGGTGGGGTGGGACATGCAGGCAAGCGAGACAACCTCGCCGGTTACCTGTTCCTCGCGCCCTGGCTGCTGGGCCTGTTCCTGATCACGATCGGGCCGATGCTGGCCTCGCTGTACCTGTCGTTCACCGACTACAACCTGATCCAGGCGCCGAAGTGGATCGGCCTGGAGAACTTCACCCGGATGCTGTCCGACCAGCGGCTGCACAACTCGCTGAAGGTGACGTTCACCTACGTGTTCGTTTCGGTCCCGCTGCAGCTGACGATCGCGCTGCTGCTCGCCGTGGTCCTGGACCGGGGCGTGCGGGGAATGGCGTTTTATCGATCCATCTTCTACCTGCCGTCGCTGCTCGGCTCGAGTGTCGCGATCGCGATCCTCTGGCGGCAGGTGTTCGGCACCACCGGCCTGCTGAACCAGGTGCTCGACGTGTTCGGAATCCACGGAAAAGGCTGGATTTCCGACCCGAGCACCGCGCTCGGCACGCTGGTCGTGCTGAACGTCTGGACGTTCGGCTCGCCGATGGTGATCTTCCTGGCCGGCCTGCGGCAGATCCCGTCGATGTACTACGAGGCGGCCGCGGTGGACGGCGCCGGGACGCTGCGCCGGTTCTTCAGCATCACGCTGCCGCTGCTGACGCCGATCGTGTTCTTCAACCTGGTGCTGCAGATCATCCACGCGTTCCAGTCGTTCACCCAGGCGTTCGTCGTCTCCGGGGGCAGCGGCGGGCCGTCGGACTCGACGATGTTCTTCACGCTGTACCTCTACGACCGGGGCTTCGGGAACTTCGACATGGGCTACGCCTCCGCGATGGCGTGGTTCCTGCTCGTGATCATCGGGGTCTTCACCGCCGCGAACTTCTTCGCCTCGAAGTACTGGGTGTTCTATGACGACTGAAACGCTCCGCACCACGGTCACCGCCCGGCGCGCCGGCGCCGTCACCTGGGTCCGGGTCCGTCCGCTGGTGATCCATGTCGTACTGGCGGCGTCGGCACTGGTGATGCTCTACCCGGTGATCTGGATGGTGGTCAGCTCACTGCGCCCCGGCAACGAGATCTTCCGCGACCCCGGGATCCTGGTGAAGGACCTGCGGATCGACAACTACCGCATCGGCTGGAACGCGCTGACCGAACCGTTCACCCGGTACCTGCTGAACTCGGCGCTGGTGGTGCTCGGCTCGATCCTCGGCAACCTGGTGTCCTGCTCGATGGCGGCGTACGCGTTCGCCCGGCTGGAGTTCACCGCGAAGAAGCTCTGGTTCGGGATCATGCTG
>NZ_DASRVN010000586.1:0-16500 GCF_035655035.1 Kribbella sp.
TCGTTGATGCGGAGGGCTTCGGCGAGCTGGTCTTCCAGGATGATGATCCGGCAGGCGGCCTCGAGCGCGGTGCCCTGGTCGACGAGCTCACGGGCCCGGGCGGCCAGGCGCAGCTGGTAGCGCGAGTAGCGGCGGTGGCCGCCCTCGGAGCGTTGCGGGGTGATCAGCTTGGCTTCGTCCAGGCTTCGGAGGAACCCCGGCGTGGTGCCGAGCATCTCGGCAGCCCGGCCCATGGTGAACGCGGGGTAGTCCTCGTCGTCGAAGCTGGCCGGTCCCGAGGTGGGGGTTGAACTCATCAGGGTCTCCGCGTGCGGGTTCGGGGCATCAAACCTCCATGTCGATGGGCCCCGGTGCCGAAGCACCGGGGCCCTGGGGTTGTGGATTATCACCATCTACCAGCCGTAAGGCCGGCCCTTACAGATCCGCAGCGTGCCACTTGGAAGCTGACCCTGCGGGATTACCACCTTGCGTAACCGAAGACCACCTCCCTCTGATGAGCCGCGGCACCCGCCCGGCGAACTACTGGCACTGGCGGGCATTCGTCGTCGTACCTACTTACACAACTCTGGACAGGTCGGTAGCTGTCCACCTCAGCTTCGATGTTCTTCTCTGTCGACAAGAAGGACACTACACACGCCACTGCCGAATGTCTAACCTCGCCACCACAGATTTTGGTAAAGCCTCAGGAGAGCTTCGGGCCGGCCTCAGGCGGGCTCGCCGCTCAGTCGTTCGATGGCGTTGCGGAGGCGGCGGCGCCAGCCGGATTGGCCGGCCTCGTCGTCGGCTGCCGCGAGACTGACCAGGTGCTGGGCGGTCTCGAAGCCCTCGTCGATCTCGGTGGCCTCCGGCTGGATCTCACGCGTGGTCCAGCCGAACCCCTCCGGCACGAGCAGCTCGGGTACGAGCGCCTCGTGACTGAGAGACGTCAGCTCCTTGTCACCGTTGCCGATGCTGAAGATCGTCGTACCGCGTTTCCGGACGTCGCTGATGCGCTCCAGCAGCGTGTCGGCGGGTGCGTCCTCGGCAACGACCAGCAGCGACTCGCCACGACCTGCGTCGCGTAGCCGGTCCAGTCCGATCGCCAGGTGCGGTGGAGCGTCCGGAGGCGGCGCCCAGCGCACCAGGGACGGCCGCAGGTCCTCGACGCCGGCCATGCGCAGCTCGTCGTCCAGGTGTGCTGTGAGGTGCCACGGCTCCTCGTCGACCGGCCCGAACAGCATCAGCCCGCTGCGTCGGGTGGTGAACCGCCGTAGCGCGTAACCGAACTCCGTGGTCCGGTTACCCAGCTCGGTGCCGCTCAGCATCTCCCGGAGGAGTGAGGCCCTGGTGAGATCCACCAGTCCAACATCTCACGCGAGACGGTCCGCTTTCGACTGCAAGTAATGCCGCTCCGGCACGCTCGTCGTACGCCGCGCCGCCAGCAGGTAGCTCTCACGCGCAGCAGCCAGGTCCCCGGACATCTCGAGCAAGTGTGCGCGGACTGCTTCCAGCCGGTGGTTCATGCGGTCGTCCGACGCGAGTGGCTCGAGTACGGCGAGCCCCTGCTGCGGGCCGACCGCCATACCGACCGCTACCGCGTGGTTGAGCTTCACCATCGGGTTGTCGACCAGCTGCTCGAGTACGTCGTACAACGCGACGATCTGGCGCCAGTCCGTCGCGTCGGCGCTCTCCGCGGTGTCATGTACGGCGGCAATCGCCGCCTGCACCTGGTACGGCCCCAGCTGCGTCCGGGACAGCGCATCGCTCACCAGGGCCTCGCCCTCGACGACGGCGGCCCGGTCCCACTTCGAGCGGTCCTGCTCGGCCAGTGGGATCAGCGCGCCGTCGGCACCGGTACGGGCGAGCCGTCGCGCGTCGGTCAGCAGCATCAACGCCAACAGCCCTGCCACCTCACCGTCGTCCGGCAGCAGCTTCCGTACGCCGCGCACAAGCCGGATCGCCTCTGTCGTCAGCTCCGCACTGTGCAGCGATGTACCGGAAGAGGCCGTGTAGCCCTCGTTGAAGATCAGGTAGAGGACATGCAGTACGGCGCCCATCCGCTCGTCGCGCTCCGCCTCAGGGGGCATCTCGAACGTACTGCCGGCCTGCTTGATGCTCCGCTTGGCGCGGCTGATCCGCTGCGCCATGGTGGATTCCGGCACCAGGAACGCCGCCGCGATCTGCGCCGTACTGAGACCGCCGACGGCCCGCAGCGTCAGCGCGATCTGCGACGCCGCTGACAGCGCCGGATGACAGCAGAGGAACAGCAGCGTCAGTGTGTCGTCCCGGCCGCCCGGGTCGTCGATCTCGGGGCCTGCGGCAACGAATTCCTCCGGCGCGGCGAGCTGTGCCGCGTTCTCCTCCCGCCGCCGGCGCGCCGACTCGCTGCGGAGCAGGTCGGTGAGCCGCCGCGACCCCACCCGGATCAGCCAGCCCCGCGGGTTGTCCGGTACGCCTTCCTCCGGCCACTGCTGCGCGGCCGCGAGCAGGGCCTCCTGTACGGCCTCCTCAGCCAGGTCGAAGTGGCCGTAGTGCCGGACGAGCGCACTCAGCACCTGCGGCGCCTGCTCCCGCAACAGGAGCTCGAAGTTGCTCACATCTCCAGCCCGGACATGTCCATCACAGGTCGCACCTCCACGGCCACGTACTCCGCGTCGGGCATCCGGGCGGCGTACCCGATCGCCTGGTCGATGTCGTCGCACTCCACCAGGTAGAACCCGGCCAAGTGCTCCTTGGCCTCGGCGTACGGCCCGTCCGTGGTGGTTGCGATCTCGTCGACGACCCGTACGGTCCGGGTCGTGATCGGATCTGCCAGCCCGGCCGCACTGACCAGCAGGCCCTGCTCGGTCAGCTCCCGCGCGATCGACTCGTGCGCCTGCGTCAGGCCCTCGCGCTGCTCGGCGGACAGGCCTTCCCAGCTCTCCGCGTTGCTGTAGATCAGCAGCATGTACTTCACAGACACCATCCTGTCCCCAGCGGAGGCCGCTGTGACCTCCAATCACCAGGTACGTCGAAACCGGCAGCCCGTACTTCGACAGTCCCGATATGTCGAAGTACAGCAGGTCGGTACCGACGTCCCCGGCGAGTGACGCTCAGCCGGGGTGTCCCCGCCGTACTGGAGATGACTGATGGTGCCGGAATCGAAGCGCTGGGCCGCGCTCGCGCTGCTGTGTCTGACCGGGTTCATGATCATCCTGGACTCCTCGATCGTGCTGGTCGCGATCCCGTCGATCGAGCGGGAGCTGACCTTCTCGACCGGTGGCGTGCAGTGGGTCCCTAGCGGGTACGCGTTGATGTTCGGCGGTCTTCTGCTGCTCGGTGGACGGATCTCCGACCTGCTGGGGCGACGGCGTGTGTTCATGACCGGGCTGTTGCTGTTCGCCGGTTCCTCCTTGCTGTGCGGGTTCGCGTGGAGCGGTGATGCGTTGGTGCTCGCCCGCGGGCTGCAGGGCGCCGCGGCCGCCGTACTGGCTCCTAGCGCGCTGTCGATCGTGATGACCACGTTCCCGTCGGGGCCGGACCGCAACAAGGCGCTGGGGATCTGGGGCGCGACGAGTGGCGTGGGAGGTACGGCGGGCTCGCTGATCGGAGGCCCTGTGACGGACGGGCTCGGCTGGCAGTGGATCTTCTTCATCAACGCGCCCGTGTGCGTGCTGGTCTTCGTACTGGCGCCACTGCTGCTGCAGGACAGCCGTGGACCAGGGCGGCGTGGCTTCGACGTAGCTGGTGCAGCAACGGTCACGGCTGCGCTCATCGTGCTGGTGTACGCCGTCATTCAGGCCCCTGCGTCGTCTGTGACGCGCACAGGGCTCTTGGTAGTGCTGTCGGGCTTCTTGTTCGTACTGTTCGTCTTCGTCGAGAAGCGGTCGGCTGCACCGCTCGTACCGCTAAGGCTCTTCCGCTCGCGCGCACTGGTCGGTGGAAACCTCATCACGATCAGCTGGGGCCTGGCTGCGTTCGGTCTGAACTTCGTGTACACGCAGTACGCACAGCTCGCTCTTGGCGCGTCTGCGGTTCGCTACGGCCTCATGTCCGCAGTACTGGCCGCAACGGCGGTAGGTGGGTCCATGGTCGGCCAGCACCTCGTCACCCGCGTTGGGCCACGCGTGGTCGCGTTCTTCTCACTACTGGTCGCAGGAATCGGTACGACGCTGATGACCAGGCTCACCGTGACCTCCGGGTACTTCGAGCTGGCCTTCTGGGGCCTCACGATCTTCGGCGCCGGGCTGGGCGCCGGTACGGTCGCCGGATCGATCGCGTCCCTCAGCGACGTGGCGGGCGAGGACGCGGGCGTCGCGTCCGGCCTACAGAACGCCAGCTTCCAGATCGGCGGCGCGGTCGGGGTCGCCGTGGTCTCGGCCGTCGCTACTGCGAGTACCTCGGGCACTACACCCGATGCACTCACCCATGGCTACCGGATCGCCTTCGCGACCGTGTGGGTCTTCATCGCAATCGGGATCGCCGGATGCCTGCTGGTCAAACAACCGTTGGAGGTTCACGGGCATAAGAGTGGGCACCGGAAGTCCGTGGCCGCACCGTCCGCACGACGGCCCTCGGTGAAGGAGGCATCATGCTCATCCTCGGATTGATTCTGCTGATACTCGGGTTCCTGCTGCACATCTCGATCCTGTGGACCATCGGCATCATCCTGCTCGTGATCGGAGCCGTGTTCTGGATCGTCGGCTCGACCGGCCGGCTGATCGGCGGCAGGCGGCACTGGTACTGATCGGAACGAGCCCGGAACCCCGCGGACGGTCCGCGGGGTTCTGTCGGTCCACGCGGTTACGGTGACCTCATGAAGTACGTCGTGATGATCTTCCGGAGCGTCGACCGGGAGTGGACCGCCGAGGACGAGGCGGCACTCCAGCGGCTGATCGCGCTCGAGCAGGAGCTCGCGAGCTCCGGCGAGCTGATCAGTTCGGAAGGGCTGCTGCCGCCCGAGCAGGGACGGATCGTGCAGATCCGCAACGGTCAGCAGGTGGTGACCGACGGGCCGTTCGGCGAGTCGAAGGAGCAGCTGGCCGGGTTCTACCTGGTCGACGCGGCCGATGACGACCAGGCGCAGGCGATCGCCGGCCGGGTGTCGGCAGCGGTCGGCGACCGGGTCGAGCTCCGCGGCACGGTCATCTGAACTTCGGCATCCGCTTCTGCGTGAACGCCTCGATACCTTCGGCGAGTTCGCCGGACGCGATCGTCTCGCGATACCGCCGTACCGCTACCGCTACCGCATCCGCGTCGGTGCCGCCGAGCAGCGCGTTCACCGACTCCTTGGCCGAGCGGATCGTCAACTGCGACCGCGATACCAACGTCGCCGCGAACGTCTCGGCCGCAGCCATCGGGTCGTCGGCGACCCGGTCGACCAGGCCCTTCCCTTCGGCCTCGTCCGCGGTCAGCAGGTCACCGCTGAACAGCAGGTACTTCGTGGTCGCCGGGCCGACCAGGTCCAGCAGTACCTTGATAGCGGCCGGCGGGTAGACGACGCCGATCCGGGCCGGTGTGACGCCGAAGCTCGCGTCCCGGGCGGCGAACCGGAAGTCGCAGTTCACCGCGATCTCCAGTCCGCCACCGATGCAATGCCCGCGAACCACCGCCACCGTCGGCTTCGGGAACTCCCGCAGCGCCGCCTGCGCGCGCAGGTTGGCCGCCCGCAGCTCCGCCATCGGATCCTCGGGGTCCGCCCCGGAGATCAGCTCCCGGATATCGGCCCCGGCGGAGAAGCTCGGCCCTTCCCCGGTCACCAGCAGAACCTTGACCTCGTCGTCGGCCGCAAGCTCGCCGAGCAGGCTCGGCAGCTCCTGCCACATCGCCCGCGTCAACGCATTCCGCTTCGCGACCCGGTCGATCACCAACCGCGCGACCGCGCCACCCTCAACCCGAAATCCCACCCGCGCAGTCAACCGCACAGCACACCGGTCCGCCGCGCCCTGGATCACACCCCTCCGTGTGATCCAGGTCCATCACGCTCGACGAGGTCGCCGACGTGCTGTGGACGTACAGCTCGGTCGAGCTCTACGAGCTGCTCGTGCTGCAGCGCGGGTGGACCCCGCAGCAGTACGGCGACCACCTGGCCAGGGGGATCACGGCGGCGTTCTGCCCACCAAGCGTTTGATCTCGAACGGATTACTTCCGGATAGCGGGCAGGTCACGGCGGAGGCCTGCCTGTGGATGTTCGCAATGCGTTAAGACTCGGGGTCGATGCGAACCGGCGCGGTGATGTGTGTTTGACTCCTCCGGTCGATAACGTTTTGGTCTCGGCAGATTGGGTCTTCAAGTGGCAGGTCGACATAGTCAGGCGCGGCACCGTCAGCTGCGTCCGAAGGTGCTCCAGCCCGGCATCGTGAAGGTTGCGATCCCCGGCGCGGCGGTGGCGCTGGTGGCCACCGGTTCCGCGGCCGCGTTCCCCAGCCAGCACGTTCAGCTCGAACCGTCGATCGCCAGCTCGTCCCTGCAGCTGTCGCGCGACACCACGATCAGCCGGGACGCCCTGCGGCCGCCGATCAACCCGACCACGGCGACGCCGAGCAGCACGCCGAAGCCGACACCGACCGCGAGCCCGACGGCCAAGCACCTGAAGAAGCAGGCGCCGATCCCGAAGCCGACCGCCGCGAAGACCCGCGCCAGCCAAGAGGTGACCCAGGCGCCGCAGATCACCGGCACGAAGTACACCACCACCGACGTGAACCTCTGGTCGCTGCCGCTGACCGGCATCCTGCTGGACGTGTTGCCCAAGGGCACCAAGATCTCGGTCACCGGCAAGGTCGACGGCCTGTACGCCGAGGTCGTCAGCGACGGCAAGTCCCGCTGGGTGAAGTCGCAGTACCTGGCCGCGACCAAGCCGGTCGCGCAGGTCGTCGGCTCGGCCGGGGGCGCGATCTCGCAGGCAGCCTGCAAGTCCGGCTCCGGCATGGAGCAAGGCCTGACCCCGGACGCGATCCGGGTGCACCGGGCGATCTGCGCGATGTACCCCGACATCTCGACGTACGGCGGTCTGCGGGCCGGCGACACCGGGTCCGAGCATGCGACCGGGCACGCGGTGGACATCATGATCAACAGCGCTTCGGAGGGCCAGGCGATCGCCGACTGGCTGAAGGCGAACTACAAGAAGCTCGGCGTCAGCCAGTTGATCTGGGAGCAGCACATCTGGACGGTGCAGCGCAGCAGCGAGGGCTGGCGCGCGATGCCGGACCGCGGCAGCGCGACGGCGAACCACATGGACCACGTGCACGTATCGGTCTACGGAAACTCGGGCACGGTCTGATCCTCAAGGCCGGATGTTCGCGTTGAGGTGGAACAGGTTCGACGGGTCGTAGGCCCGCTTCACCTCACGCAGCCGCCGCAGGTCCTTCGGGTCGTATGCCGTATCCGCGCGTCCCGGGTCGCCGAGGAAGTTCACGAAGGTCCGGCCGGAGGACGGCAGGTCCACCTCGCGGTCGATGATCAGCGAGTACGCCGCAGCGCGGTGCCCGACCGGCCCGGCGCCCGGGCCGGGGTGCGCCATCGCACCGCCCCAGTGCCGTACTTCGACCGTCGCGTCCTCGAGGTCGGCGATCACGTCGATCACGTCGTCGGTGAGCGTGTCCAGGAAGTCCAGGTGCCGTGCGGGGGTGCCGCCCATCGCGGCGTCGGCGTACTCGATGGTCCGGAGCTCGCCGGCCAGGCGCGGTCCGGCTACCGCGAAGAGCGGCTTCAGCAGGTGTTCCGCGAGCTCGGCGGGGCCGGCGTACAGGACCTTGATCGCGACGGCGCGCTGCTCGGTGCCGGGGACGCGGGTGAGGACGACCGCGGTGCTCAGTTCGTTGGGGATCGTCGCGGTCCAGTCGCGGTACCCGCGGAGGATCGCGGCGGCGTTGTCGATGCCGTGGTACACGACGCCCGCGTACACCTCGCGGACCGGATACAGGCGGAATTCCAGCGAGGTGACGACGCCGAAGTTGCCGGTGCCGCCGCGGATCGCCCAGAACAGGTCGGGGTGGTGCTCGGCGCTCGCGGTGACGAAGCGGCCGTCGGCGGTGACGACCTCGGCCCGGACCACGCTGTCGGCGGCGAACCCGTACTTGCGGGCCAGCCACCCGACGCCGCCGCCGAGCGTGTACCCGGTGACGCCGACGTCGCGGTGCGAGCCGGACAACGGCGCGAGCCCGAACTGCCGGGCGGCGTCGAGCACCGCACCCCAGCGCGCACCCGGCGCGACCTTCGCGATCCGCCGCTCCGCGTCGATCAGCACCGTCGTCATCGGCGTCGTCTTCAACAGGATCCCGCCGTCCGCCGGCACCCGCGTCCCGTGCCCGGTCGCCTGCACCGCGATCGGTACGCCGTACTCCCGAGCGGTCCGCACCGCCGCCTGTACGTCGGTACGCCCGTACGCCTCGGCCACCACGAGCGGACGCGAATCCACCGCCGGGATCACGGACCGCCGCTGTACGTCGTACTCCACCTCACCCGGCAGCCGGACCGCACCGTTGAAGCCCGCCCCCAACAGCCCCGCCACCAAGTCACGCCCACCCGCAACCACAGCCTGCGTCGACATCCGGTCAACTCCCTCGCCGTATCAGCTCCTGCCCATACGTCGAAGAGGACCTTCTGATATCGACACATCCATGACCCACAACATCGAACTCACCGAAACCACCGCCACCAAGCACTACACCTCCTGGTCCCGCAACGAACCCACCCGCGAGTGGACAGCCCTAACCGTCCTCTCACAAACAGCTCCCGACCTAGCCCCCACCCCACTGTCGTCTTCACCACCCCCGACCCCATGGCTACAGATGACCCGCACCCCAGGCGATCCCCTGACCGCCCCACTTACCTCCGCCCAACTCACAGCACTGGGCGATGCACTCGAGACCCTCTGGTCAACCCCGTCCGCCGCCCTGGACCCGATCGACCTGACGCCGCTGGTCGAGCGCACGCGCGCCGGGCTGACGGCCCTCAGCTCCAGCGGAGGTGTGATCGGGCAGGCGGCCGGCACCTGGCTCAGCAACGAGCCGCCGGACCTGACAGACCTACCGGCCCCTGTGGTGGCTCACGGCGACCCCAACCTCACCAACTACCTCTGGGACGGCAGCCAGGTCCGCATCATCGACTTCGAGGACTCCGGGCGCGGTGACCGCACGGTAGAGCTGGCCAACCTCGTCGAGCACCTGGCATGGCGCACCACCGACCCCACTCCGCTCGTACGACGGTTCGCAGCGGATCCGGAGCGCTTCCACGCCGCACGCCGGCTCTGGTCCGGGTTCTGGTTGACGCTCATCGGCCCAGGAGGTCCCAGCGCCCACCGCAACCCGCCTGGCACCGCCGAAGCGCAGGCCCACCGTGTGCTCAGGCTGGCAGCGGGATGACCTCCAGCCGCTCCACATCCGCCAGGATGTCCAGCTCGGTGATCAACCCGTCCGTAACAGTCACCGCCATGACCCCCATCAGCCGTCCGTTGACGACAGTGATCAGTCCAGGCGTCCCGTTGACCAGCGCCACCTGCAGATACGGCCCCATCCGGCTGAACATGAGCGCCTGCTCGACAACCGCCTTCGCCCCACGCACCAGCTTCGACACAGCAGGCCCGGCGTACTGCGCACTCGCCGCACCTGCGTCCGCACGCAGCAGGACCTCCGGGTCGAGCAGCTCCAGCAGCGCCTCGAAGTCCCCGCCCCGCGACGCCGCCATGAACGCGTCGACGATCGCCCGCTGCCGGCCCATGTCCCCGTCGCTCGCCGGCGCGCCCTGGACCCGCCGCCGCGCCCGGCTGGCGAGCTGCCGCGCTGCGGCCGGCGACTTGTCCACAATCGTCGCGATCTCGTCGAACCCGACCCCGAACAGGTCGTGCAGCACGAACGCCAGCCGCTCGGCCGGCGACAACGTCTCCAGTACGACGAGCAACGCCAGCCCGATCGCATCCGCCTGAACCGCCTCGTCCTCCGGCCCCAACTCGCTCAGCACCGGGTCCGGGACGTACGTGTCCAGCGTGTCCTCCCGCCGCGACTTACGGCTGCGCAACATGTCCAGGCACACCCGCGACACCACCGTGGTCAGCCAGCCACCCAGATTGCCGACATCACTCACGTCGGTCCGGCTCAACCGCAGCCAGGCCTCCTGTACGGCGTCCTCCGCCTCCGCCAGCGACCCGAGCATCCGGTAAGCAACGGCCCGCAGGTGCCCTCGGCTCTCCTCGAACCGCAGCGCCAACTGCTCGTGCTCGTTCACTACTGCCCTCCTCAGAGCCATGACGGACCAGCTCACCCAGATGTGACAGCAAGGGTAAAGTGAGGGCATGTTCCAGCGCGCAGGTATGTGGTGGGCCGTCGACCAGACGGCCTGATCCCGCGCGTACCCACCCGGCCGTCTCCTGCGAGGCGGCCGTTGTCATGTTCTCCTCGCGGGCGGCCCCGCACCCTGAGGAATGCCGATGGCAACAACGCTCCGGACGTGGTCCGGTCTGATCTCCGCGCTCCTGGCCGGCTCCGACCTGTCGGCTGCGGACACCGGCTGGGCCATGGATCAGTTGGTGCTGGGTGAGGCGTCCCCGGCCCAGATCTCCGGGTTTCTGGTCGCACTGCGCGCCAAGGGCGAGACCGCGGACGAGCTCAACGGCTTGGCAGCGGCCCTGCGCTCACACGCGACGCCTGTGCGCATCCACGGGCCGTTCGTGGACATCGTCGGTACCGGCGGAGACCGTACGGGTGCAGCGAACATCTCCACGATGGCCGCCGTGGTGGTTGCCGCTGCCGGCGTCACTGTGGTCAAACACGGCGGTCGCGCCGCTTCGTCCTCAGCCGCGGGCTCTGGCGACCTGGTGGAGCACCTTGGCGTCCCCCTCGACCTGTCAGCGGCTGACGCGGCGCAGGCGGCTGCTGACATCGGCCTGACCTACCTGTTCGCCCCACGCTTCAACCCGGCGCTCCGGGCGGCTGCGGTCGTACGACGCGAACTGGCCGTCCCGACCGCGCTCAACGTGCTGGCACCGTTGCTGAACCCTGCTGACCCTCAGCACCAGCTTGTAGGGGTAGCCAACGCACGCATGCTCCCTGTGCTCGCAGAAGCGCTTGCTGCACAGGGCAGGTCAGCACTGGTCGCGAGAGGCGACGACGGGCTCGACAAGCTCACCACTACTGGCTACTCGCGGCTGTGGGTCGTGCATGACGGATCGGCGTCAGAGACGGTCTTCGACCCGCGTTCACTCGGGCTGCGGCCATCCTCGCTCGCAGAGCTCCGTGGTGGCGACGCAGCCTTCAACGCGCGGCTGCTGCGCGGGCTGGTCGGCGGAGACCGTGGACCGGTACGGGACGTAGTACTGCTGAATGCTGCTGCCGCGTTGGCGACGCTGTCGTTGGAGTCCGGTCTCGAGCCGCTGGCGGGCTGTTTCGAGCGCTGCCGGGAGGCTGTGGACAGTGGTCGAGCGGCCGCAGTACTGGATCGCTGGACCAGCAGGTCGTTAGCGTGCCAGTGATGCATGAGCTGCTTGAGGCCGCGCGGGCGGGTGACGAGCACGCCTTCGGACAACTGGTCGATCCGTGGCGTGGCGAGCTGCACGCGCACTGCTACCGGATGCTCGGTTCCACCGTGGACGCCGAGGACGCAGTACAGGAGACGCTGCTGCGCGCTTGGAGCGGTCTCGGCGGGTACCAGGACCGGGGCTCGATCCGTCCGTGGCTCTACAAGATCGCCACGAACAGGTGCCTCACACTGATCGAGCGGCGTGGCCGGAGAGACGTTGAGACGCTGGAGCCGTATCCGGAGAGCCAGCTCGCCTGGACGTCGTCGCTGACACCAGAGAGCGAGCTACTGGCTCTGGAGTCCGTAGAGCTCGCGTTCGTCGCATCTTTGCAACACCTGTCCGCTCTGCAACGCGCAGCGCTGCTGCTGCGCGACGTACTCGCGTTCAGTGCTCGTGAGGTGGCCGAGCAGTTAGGTACGTCGGTTGCTGCCGTGAACAGTGCGCTGCAGCGTGCCCGGTCTGTCGTGAGCGCCGTACCGAGCCAACAGCAGACACTGCGCGCCCTGGGTGAGTCAGGCGAGCGTGACCTGGTACGGCGGTACGTCGCCGCGTGGGAGGCGCGTGACGTCGAGGCAATCGTGGCCATGCTCGCGGCGGACGCGAAGTACTCGATGCCGCCGTTGCCGGACTGGTTCCACGGCCGGGAGGCGATCCGGGCGTTCCTGCTCGACGGACCGCTGCGCGAGGAGTGGCGGTTCGTCCCGGCACGCGCGAACGGCCAGCTCGCGTTCGGCACCTACCTGCTCAACGGGGACCGGTACGTACCCGGCGGACTCGACGTCGTCGTACTGCGCGGATCCGAGATCGTCGAGGTGGTGTCGTACCTGGAGGCGGACTTCCCGGCGTACGGGCTGCCGGCCGAGCTGCCGCGATGAGTTTGCGGAATCTCCGGGGTTGTAGGGGGTGAAAGCTTCCCGAAGGAGAGAACATGACTGACGAGCAGCAGGTCCGCACCCTGATCGAGAACTGGGTCACGGCCGTCCACGCGGGTGATTTGGACACGGTGCTGGCGGATCACTCACCGGACATCGTGATGTTCGACGTGCCGCCGCCGTACGACGGCGTCCGCGGGCTGGCCGCGTACACCGAGACCTGGCCGGGGTTCTTCAAGTGGCAGCAGTCCGGCGGATCGTTCGAGCTGGAGTCGCTGGAGGTGACCGCGGGCTCGGACGTGGCGTTCGCGTTCGCGTTGCTGCACTGCCGCGAGGCGGACGGCGATCCCCGGCCGCTGCTGCGGCTGACGATCGGCCTACGCAAGGTCGACGGGCGCTGGACGGTCACGCACGAGCACCACTCGTTCCCGCACGACGACGCGTCGGCGGCTCCCGAGATCACGGCGACGCTGGACCGTTGGGGCGCCGACACCGCGGCCGGTGACTTGGACGCGCTGATGGAGCCGATCGCCGACGACGTGGTGTCGTACGAGATCGACGGCAACTACTCCGGGAAGCCGGCGGTCCGTGAGGTGTGCGCCGCCGGTCTCGCGTCCAGTCCGGGCCCGATCCTCTTCACGATCCCGGACCCCACCATCGAGTCGGCCGGCGACCTCGCCGTCGCCTGGTCGATCGACCACATCACCGCCGGCGGAACCGAGACGACGTCGCGCGCCACCCGGGTGTTCCGCCGGACCGGTGCCGGGTGGCGGATGGTCCACCAGCACCTGTCCTATCCGGCGTCCTAGTCGCCGGCGAGCCGCAGGATGGTCTCCGTCACCAGCTGCGGCTCCCGGAGGCTCGGGAAGTGGTCGGTGCCGGGCATCCAGACGAACTCGCAGCCGGGGATCCGAGCGGAGGCGCCACCGGCCACGGCAGCGAGAATCGGACGGTCCTTGTCACCGACCATGACCACCGACGGCACCTGGATCTCGTGCAGCCGGTCGTAGACAGGCGCGTCCTGTTGCAGGTACTCGTCCTGTTCGAACCACGCCGGAATGGCAGCACGCAACTGAGCCACCACTACGTCGTCAGAGCCTGCTGCGGCCCATACGCGCAGTCCTAGCCGCACGAGACCGTCCACGTCCCGCTCTGCCGCGAGTACGTCGTACCGTGCGTCCAGCTCGGGCTCCTCCGGCCAGGGGAAGCCAGGTACGCCCGGACACAACAGCACCAATCCGTGCACGCGCTCCGGGTGCGCCAGTGCGTAGCTGAGCGCAGTACCGCCACCCATCGAGCAGCCGACCAGCAGGACCTGCTGCAGCTCCAGCTGGTCCAGCACGGTCTCCAGATCCTGCAGCAACGAGAACTCGGTCGTCGGCAGCGGCGACCGCCCGTAGCCGCGGACGTCGTACCGAAGGACGCGGTGACCGTCGAGCCCTGGCAGTACCGGGTCCCAGACACGCGAGTCTCCGATACCCGGGTGCAGCAGGACGATCGGTACGCCGTCACCGGCCAGGTGTTCGGTCCAGACTGTGTCTTGCCCGACCGGAATCGTCAGCTCCATGTCTTCAGCATGCCGGTACGGACCTGCCAGTGGCGACCGGCCCGCAGGTGTTCGACGAACGCCCGCCGCAGGGTGGTGTCCTGAGGAACAGCCGCGAGGTCCTGCTCGGTGAACGGTCCCGGAGGTACCGGGAGGTGCAGGCCGAGACGCATCAGCTCACGGTCTCCCTCGGAGGGGTCTTCCGGGGTCAGGTACGGGAGCAGGTCGAAGCGGTTCTGGAACCGGATGATGTTGGTGTCAGGACGCAGGTACTCGGCCAGCTGCGGGTCCAGGAGCCAGGAGTGGCAGACGATCCCGGCCAGCGGCTCTTCCGGGTACCAGCGTCCGAAGTACTCCACGGCTGCAGCAACGGACTCCTCTGACTCCTGCGCGTCGAGCGGGCCGATCGGCGGGATGTGGATCGACAGTAGGTGTCCTGAGACGCCGTCACCGATACCTAGGTGCGTACGTGTGAACGCGTGCCGGCCAATCTCGTAGTCCGTACCTCTAAAACGTAGCGGTGGGCTCCACAGCGGCATCAGCCCGACGCCCGGGCGTCCGTGGATGTGCCGGTGCGTCCCCATCACGCCACCCAACGCGGACACGGTTGCCACAGTCACCGACTCCGGTACGCCGCGTTGCGCGTGCAGCTCGCGTAGCCGCGGTAGGTTCGCCAGCAACGCCCACGCGGCGGCGAACATCCCCGTCGGTGAGGCGTCCGGCGGCACCGTCGGCCAGCTGTTGAAGCCCGTGGACGGTACGGCGAGGCCCAGGTCCCGCTCCACCTCGGCGGCCAGCGCGGACGTGATCGCCCACCATTCCGGCTCCCGCTCCGGATCCGGCCGCGCCGCCAGCATCTCGCGGCGGTCTTCCGGGGTGACGCCGCAGTACTCCATCAACTCCCCGGCGTCATCGGGTAGTTCCGGTCCTGTGCCCAGGCCCTGGAAGCGTTCTGGGTCCTTGAAGCCGACTCTTTCCGCTGCACTCGTCGCATCCATGACACGAGCCCACCACGGGCCGGGGCGGCCACGCACGACTTTTCTGTCCTAAGTCCCCGTTAAGCTCCCCGCGACAGCTAGCAAAGGAGCAGCGATGACGAGGTTCGGGCAGAGCGACGACTTGCGAGGGGCGGAGTTCGCGGAGGCGAGCCTGAAGGGGGCGCGGTTCGTCGAGTGCGACCTGACCGACATGGTGATGCGTGGCGTCGACATCGGCGGCACGGACATCGACGCGCCGTGGCTCGCCGAGGCCGGCGCCAGCCTGATCGTCAACGGCGTCGAGGTCGCGCCGTACGTCCAGGCCGAACTCGACCGCCGCTTCCCGGGCCGCGCGGACCGCCGCGCCGAGGACCCCGACGGGCTCCGCGCCGCCTGGGCCGCCGCCGAGAAGGCCTGGTCCGCGGCCCGCGACCGCGCCGCGAGCATGCCCGACGGCACCGTCGACGCGTCGGTCGACGGCGAGTGGTCGTTCGCCCAGACCCAGCGCCACCTGGTCCACGCCACCGACCTCTGGTTCGGCCGCTCCATCCTCGAAAGCGAAGACTTCCACCCGGTGGGCCTGAGCTACGGCGCCACCTCGACCGACAACCCGCCGTACGCCGACGTCCTGGAGGCCCGCGCCGGCCGGGTCGCGAGGGTCCGCGACTTCCTCGCCACCGTCACCCCGGCCGAACTCGACAAAGCCCGCACCAGCCCGCACGGCCCCCGCTCCGTGACCACCCGCTCCTGCTTGCACGTGATCCTCGGAGAAGAATGGGAGCACCTCCGCTTCGCCACCCGCGACCTGGACACCCTCGCCGCCGGCAACTGACGTGACCACCATGCGTGGTCGACGATCCCGCCAACGCCGACTTCCGGCTTCAGCCTCACGTCCGCGCCCCGGATGAAGCTCATGCGCTGAGCGGAGGGCGTGGGATTCGAACCCACGATGACGGTCACCCGCCATACCGGTTTTCAAGACCAGCGCACTCGGCCACTATGCGAGCCCTCCTGGCGTTTCCGCCGAGGGTCGAGGATAGCGCAGGCGGGGTGGGGGGAACCGGAGTGCGGGGGCGGGAAGCGGCCGGTACGGTGTGCGGAGCGGCGGGGTCGTCGCGGGTACGGACGGAGGTGGGAGCGATGTCTACGGCATTCGAGGGCATGGCACACACCGTCCGGTCGGTGCGCTGAGGCGGCTGACCGGGCGGACCACCGGCTGGAGCCGGTGTCCCGTCGTTCCGTCCTGCCCTCAGGAGTTCACATGCGTTCGCTTGCCGCGTACGTCGTTCCGGCCGAGCTCGGTGCCGACTTCCGCAAGATCTTCCCGGCCGCGATCATCTCGAACCTCGGCGACGGCGCCATGCTCGCGGCCGGGCCGTTGCTGGTCGCCTCGATCACCACCCGTCCGGCGGCCGTTGGCGCCGCTGCGTTCGTCCAGCAGTTGCCGTGGTTGCTGTTCGCGCTGTTCAGCGGCGTGCTGGTCGACAGGCTCGACCGGCGGCTCATGATCGTTGCTGCTGACATCTTTCGCGCACTGGTGCTGGTTGCGCTCGGTGCCGCAGTACTGTTTCACACTGCACCACTCTGGGCGGTTTACGCCGCTCTCTTCCTTCTAGGTACCGCAGAAACCCTTGC